>DIWN01000033.1 GCA_002423495.1 Anaerolineaceae bacterium UBA6105
TTTTTGGGGGCTAAGTCATGCTCGATCTTGACCTTAGCACCATCATCTGGACGATTCTCAACTTCCTGGTCTTGACGGTGATCCTGTACTTCCTGGTTTTCAAACCGATGACCATGCGTGCGGAGGAACGGGCAATTGAGAAAGCTGCCCTCAGGGCAGCACTGCAGCGCGATCAATTAGATGCTCAACAGCGCCTGGAGGAGCTCGACAAGCGCCTGATCAACCTTGATGAGGAGATCGAAAAAATCACAGATCAGGCATATGTTAATAGCCAGAAGCAGCAGGAAGATCTGCTGGAGGCGACCCGCCAGGAAGCAGAGTCCATCATGTTGGAAGCTGTTGCTGAGGCGCGCAAGGAGCAGGAAGTGGACATCAAGCGTCTGCAGAGTGACCTGGTGGAGACGGTGATCAACATCAGCAATGACACCCTGCGCGAGGTCATACCACCTGAAGTTCACGATCAGCTCCTCGAAGAGATGACCCGCAACATCTGGAACATGGGTCGGACAGACATGCGCATGGTCCAGAACATCCGCGAATCCCTGGAAGAAAGAATTCCAACGGTAGAGATTGAAGTGCCGCGTGAGCTCACAAACGAACAGCGAATGAAGTTGATTAACACTTTCAATGCCCTGACGGACAAGGAAGTGGAGCTGGAGGTGACTGTAAGCCCTGAACTCGTGAGCGGCATCCGAGCCAGAGTCGGAGACATCGTGTTGGATAACACCATCAATACGCATCTGGAATCCTTGCGGGATGAAATCGGTCAAAAATTAGAAACTTTGGCAAAGCCTGAAAATGAATGATTTAGACCTTGCGACTCAGAAAAGACTGTCAGATCTGACCGAGCGACTGCACGTCAACGATCCCTTGTTGGTAAGCCGTGAAGGGTTTATGGATGACGTTAAGGTACGCGTGGCTGAAAAAATGCCCGCACGTCTGAAGACCCTCAGGCCGGAGTACGTCATCAGTGAACTTCAGTCAGCCAGCGAGAGGCAAAAGCACCACCTCTTTATCCGCAGCGTGGGTACCGTGCAGCATGTTGGTAATGGCATTGCTACGCTCAGCGGTTTGCCGATGGTTTTCCTGGAGGAATTGGTGACATTCCCGAATGGGGTGCAGGGGATGGTACTGAATCTTGACCGCAAGCATGTGGATGTGATCCTTTTGGGCGATGATACAGGCATTCGTGGCGGGGACGTGGCTAAAGCAACCGGTAAAAGGCTCAGCATTCCGGTGGGACTGTCCTTCCTTGGCAGAATGGTGGATCCACTTGGAAAACCGCTGGATGAAGACCGTACGATTGTGCCTTCTGAATATCGCCCTGTGGAACGCATTGCGCCGGGCGTGATCGATCGTGCGCCAGTTGACACCCCATTGTTCACCGGAACAAAGATTATCGACACGCTCCTGCCGCTTGGGCGCGGACAGCGCGAATTGATTGTTGGCGATCGCCAGATAGGTAAAACTACCCTGGCATTGGATGCCATCCTCAGCCAGAAGGGCACCGATGTCCGTTGTGTCTACGTTTCGATCGGGCAGAAGAAGACGTCAGTGTTAAGAGCAGTTGAAACCCTCAAAGCCGGCGGAGTAATGAACCAAACCACTGTGATGGTTTCAAGCCCTGATGACCCGCCTGCGCTGCGCTACCTGGCGCCGTACGCGGGTGTGACCCTGGCAGAGTTCCTGCTGGATAACGGCATGGACGTATTGATTGTCTACGATGACCTATCGAAGCACGCGGACACTTACCGTGAAATGAGTTTGCTGCTGCGGCGTCCGCCTGGACGTGAAGCCTATCCGGGCGATATTTTTTACCTCCACTCGCGCCTTCTGGAGCGCGCCTGCCGCCTGAACGGGAAACAAGGTGGTGGAAGTATTACAGCTTTGCCCATCGCGACGACTCAACGCGGCAATATTTCAAGTTACATCGTGACCAATTTGATCTCCATCACCGATGGGCAGATTGTTTTGGACGCGGAGGAATTCAACAAGGGCAACAAACCCGCCATCGACATCGGCAGGTCTGTTTCGCGTGTGGGCTCCGCGGCGCAAGAGCCGGCAATGAAATCGGTGGTAAAGGCGTTGAAACTGGAACTCTCACAGTACGAAGAAGTGGCGCGTTTTGCCCGGTTTGGAACTGAGGTAAACGAAGCCACGCGCAAGCAAATCGAACGCGGGCAGAGGCTAAACGCCCTCCTGCAGCAAGGTCCAAACCAACCAGTGCGTTTCGAGGATCAGGTGGTGCAGTTCTATGCTATCACGCAGAACTTTATGGATGAGATCAAGCCTGAAAAAGTGAGCGTTTTTGCAAATGATATGGTCAGCTACCTGCACAGCCACGCTGCCCAGTCAGTTGATGCCATCAAACACGAACGCAGCCTGAGCGACGAATCCAAAGCAGATTTGAACCAGGCTTTGGGTGCCTTTCTGGACTTATGGGATAAGAAAGAGAAGCAGAACAAATGAAAATGATCATGGCGATCGTGCCAAAAAAATATAGCGATGACGTGCTTTCAGCACTGATAAATGCTGGCTTTACAGCCACTTACTCTGAGACGCGCGGGGGAATGCTGCGCCAGAGTCAACTGACGCTGTATATTGCAGTTCGCAGCAGCGACGTACAGACGGCTCTGAATATCATTACTGACTCCTGTAACGAGATTGAATCCATTCATCACGGGTACGGGCTGCGGGCTGATTGTGAACCGCACATGGAAAATGAGGGAGCACCTCTCGGGAAAAGCTCCGCGGTGGTCTTTATCTGGGCACTCGACCAATTCCAGGTGGGCTAAAGCGTAAATGTCTGAAGGTAAGGAACGCGCAGAAGCCAGGCTCTCGAACCTGGAAGCCATCGAACCGTTGTTGGGTTCTTTACGCGTGCTGTCACTGAGTACCATGCAGATGGCGCTCAACCGCCAGGCCTCCCTCACGGCTTACGCGGAGCGTTTTTCGCTGGTGGCGGCTCAGGTGAGGCTCATGGTAGGGGACAAGCCGGTCAAGCACGAAGTGGAAGAGCGGTTTGATTACCGACCGGTGGAGCAGAACCGGGTGTTGGCGGTCATAGGCAGCTCCCGGGGGATTTGCGGGCAGTACAACAAACAATTAGCCAAATTGGTATCCGAGCGGTTGGAGCAGCGAGACGGTTTGCCGACAAAGGTGCTGGCTTTTGGCGTCAGAGTCCAGCGCGCCTTGACGCAGGGAGGCATCGCATTTGATGGGCAAGAGACACTGGGGCAGGGTTCGAAGCCGGCTTATGATCTGGCTGGTCAGTTCTTGCGGGGCTGGACAGCAGCCTTCCAGGCCGGTACGCTTGCGAAGGTGGAGATCCTTTCTTTCCGTAAACGCAGTGTTGGAACTAATTACAGCCCTGTTTTCACGACACTCCTGCCAACCAGTGACCAGGAGAGACCCGAAGACGAGCAAAAGCAACTGCCCTGGCCAGCGCCAATCATTGAGGGCGATCCGGAAGTGATGTTGGAACAAATCGACAACCACCTGCTGGCAATTCGCTTCTATCAGTTGATCCTGGACGCGATTGCGGCTGAAAATCTCTATCGCTACCGCCTGCTTGAGGAAGCCAAAGAAAACACCTCCAATCTGCTTGAAGAGCTTGAGTTAGCCATCCAGGCTGAACGCCGAAAAGAAATTACCCAGCAGCTCCAGGAGCTCCTGGTTGGCTCGGGCATGCTGGCACAGAGATAATATTTCCTAAGACCCTTTAGATCTTCCATTGTTTATCTGGCTTTGAGTCAAAGTTGCTTCGATCAGTTTCTTCTATTCGCTTTACTAAAGTCAGAATTGCTATTAAATTCGAGGGATGAGGCGGGTTCAGCGATGTATATTCACCCATTAATGACAAAAACGTGCAAGGTTAAAGTTGGGTTTTATGTAGAAATCGTGTATAATATCTGTTTGCGCGCGTCTGAATGACGCCAAGCATATTTTATGCCCGGAAGGAGGTGAATAGCAATGGCAAGTGTAACTTTGAGACCCAATGAATCGCAGGATTCTCTACTCAAGCGCTTTCGCAAGAAGGTCGTGAAGAGTGGTGTGCTCAGTACCGTGCGCCGCAAACGATGGTTTGTTTCCAAGAGTGAGCAGCGCAGAATGGACAAGAAAAAGGCTGTTCGTCGTTCCTTCCGGAAGTCGTACGATTGATAAAAGCCAGGAAGTGAGGTTTTATGGCTAAAGAAGATGAGAAGATTACCGTAGATGGCACAATTATTGAAGCTCTCCCTGGAACGCAATTTCGCGTGAGGCTTGATAATGGTCATGAAGTGTTGGCATATCTCTCCGGTCGTATGCGTCGTTATTACATCCGCATTCTCTTAGGAGACTTGGTGCGAGTGGAAATGTCGCCTTATGATTTGGATCGCGGCCGCATTGTCTACCGGCAACGCCGCCCAAATCCATCCAGTTCACAGGAAGCATAGCTCTTGTCTCATAACAGCCCTCCTTGCGGGGGCTGTTTTTTTTAACCTGATTTGGATACAATCCTGTCTATGCAAACACCACAAACCCCTCAAGGGAAAATTCGCAGGTTTGATCTGGCGCGCGATGGTGAAAGTGTCGCCGACTTGATCGAGGGCGCGTTTGGTCTGAAAAACGATCCGGATGGACAAAACGTCCTGATCCAGATGCGCGAAAACGCGCGCAGGCTAAAACAAGCCAGCTGGATGCCTTTGAGTGGTTCAGTATTGGGTTTTGTGTGGGAGATTGAAGGCCGGCTGGTGGGAAATGTCTCTCTTTTGCCTTTCACTCACGAATCTCGCCGGATTCATTTGCTTGCAAATGTGGCGGTGGACCCTGCTCATCGAGGTGAGGGTATTGGTAAAACTCTGACTTCACATGCCCTGCGATATAGCCGCCAGGTTGGCGTGCGCGAACTTTGGCTGCAGGTCAAGCGCGAAAACAACTCTGCCATCCGAATGTACCAGCAGCTTGGTTTTAGCCAGGAGCATTGCCTGGATGTCTGGAAGAAAAGCGCGTTACAGAACACGAACCGAAGATACCACTATCCTTATCCGAACTTGTATGAGCTACGCAGCAGGGTGTTTGGAGATTGGCAAAGCCAGGATGAATGGCTCAGACGCAATTATCCGCCTGCCACGCGTTGGTATTCCGCCTTGGATTTCGGGAATCTCTCGCCCTGGGCATGGCTGAACCCGCTAAAATGGGGGAAGTTGATTGAGCTTCGCCAATATAGTTTAAGTGCCAGGCAGACGTTGGCGGCTGTTTTAAGCCTGCAGCGGACATTTTTGCGTTCTGACAACCTCTATGTTGCTGCTCCACAGACTTCTTCTGAAAGTGAGCATGTGGAAGTTTTGCTTACTCAATTCTTGCAGGAGCATTGGACGGGCAAGCCTCTCACCGTGGAATATCCAACAGGCAGGGCTGCGAGCGGCTTTGAGAGCAGCGGTTTCACACTGGCGCGCACTTTGCTTTGGATGCATGCCAAAATATAAAAAAAGCCTGCAAAGTTCTTTGCAGGCTATTGGTTCATTCCGAAGCTTAGAGTTCTTCGTCGACGACGATTTCTACCAGTTTCAGGAATTCCTGCCACTCTTCTTTGAAGAAGTGCAGGGTTACATTATTGAGTTCCAAATGATAGGTTGATTCTCCATCTGGTTCGTCAGCTCGCCAGGCAAGATAATTCTCAGTCTCGGCAATGGTAGTGGTTACAGGTTCTTCGTGTTCCATAGTATCTCCTTGGTTTATTTATCAATTATCTCATATATGAAATCTTATTGCTACTTAATCATTTGATTTTTTTGTTTTTCGCTTCCTGGCTTTTTTTCTTCGGCTTTTTCACTGCCTGTTCCCTGACCTTTGTTGCTGTTTGCTTTATTCGGGCGTTCAGTGGAGCTGTGATCTTTTTCAACCATTTATTAACAACGCCGAGAGGCTTTTTGAGCCAGGCGCGAAATTTTTTGATCAGTTTGCGCAGGGCGACCAGCAGGGCGGGTTCCTTGGGCTTGCGATAGTACGACATGCCTTCCCAGGGATCCTGATCGAACAGCTTCTTTGTGGCATAACCGAAAAGCAACTTCAGCGTCGCAAATGTAGGCGCGGCAAGGATAATGCCCAAGAGCCCGAAGATCTGTCCGCCAATCAGCGCGGAGATCATGATCGCGGCAGGATGGACTTCCAGGGTGTCACCCATTAATTTCGGAGTGAGCACATGGTCGAGCACCATGTCAATCACCATCGCAATGGACATCACCAAGACGACATACATCAACTTTGTAAGACCATAAGGAGTTGGGTCCTGTAAAATGGCGCCGATGATGAAGCCGATCCAGCCGATCCAGGCGCCGATGTAAGGTATGAAACGACCCAAGCCTGCGATGAGTGCCAAAACAAGGAAGTATGGCAAACCGAGGATGCCCAGGCAGATTATGTAGACAATGATTGCAATTGCCACAACTGTGAACTCACCGCGGATAAAGGCGTTGAAAATCTTGGAGATCTCCATGCCAATGCGCCGGAAATCTTTTTCGAAGCCTTTGACGGTGATGTTAAACAACCTGTTTTGGACACCATTTGTTTCAGAAGTGATGAAGAATGAAACCATGTAGGTGATTACCAGGTTAAACAGGAAACCACCCACAAGACCTACTAATTTTCCTGCTTGCGTGGCAGCTGGCTGCAGGTAATCGGTGATGGTCTGGGAAATAATGTCCGTGTCAAGGTTGGGTAAAGCGAAATTAAACGGTCCGATGGCGATAATTCGATTGGACCAGGTCTCGAGGAAGGCGGTCAATCCGCCAACGTTTTGCGTGATGTTAGCGAACAGGTTTTGCACCTGCGTAATGATCGTACTGCCAGCGCTGGTGATCAGCCAGAGTACCAATCCAGCAATCAGGAAGTAAACAATGGCGGTCGCTATTCGCCAGGAGATCTTCAGGCGTTTGTTGATCAGTCTGCAGAGTGGGTGAAGCAAAAAAGAAATGATAAAGGCAGTGATTACTAACTTGAAATATTCGTCAAAGCGGACAATCAGCGCGAGCAGTCCAACAATAAGCAAAAGACCAACGACCAGTTTGGTCGCCCATCCCCAGCGAGGTGAATCCGGCGAACGTTTGTTATTGGGTTCGGGTTCGATCGGTTCAGGTGTTTGGATTTGATTAATGTTCTCTGTCACAATTTGATTTTACGCTAAAAAAGCCAAAGTGCAACACAGGATATTGTTAAAACTCTTCCGAAACTCACCCGGACAAAATTAGCGGGTAGAATAAACCTGAAATCTGAAAGGAGTTCTGATGGAATATAGAAATTTTGGAAATTCAGGTCTGAAAGTGTCTGCCCTGGGTTTTGGCTGCATGCGCTTGCCGGTTGTGGATGGCGACAGCGGAAAAATCGATGAGCCTCTGGCAACAGCAATGCTGCGGAAGGCAATTGACCAGGGGCTGAACTATGTGGATACAGCCTGGTCCTATCATTCCGAGCAAAGTGAGCCATTTGTGGGGCGGGTTCTGCAGGATGGTTACCGCGAAAAGGTAAATTTGGCAACGAAGATGCCGTCCTGGCTGGTCAAATCCCACGAGGATTTGGAGCGGTTCTTTAATTTGCAGCTTGAACGGCTGCAGACTGATCACATCGATTTTTACCTGCTGCATGCGCTTAACGCAGGACATTGGGATAATTACTTGAAAGTCAAAGTGTTTGATTGGGCTGAACGGAAATTAGCAGATGGTCAGATTCGCCACCTGGGCTTTTCATTCCATGACCGCTACGAGGTCTTTAACCGGATCCTGAACGGCTATGATAATTGGGATTTCTGCCAGTTGCAGTACAACTATATGGACGTGGACGAGCAGGCTGGAAGACGCGGCGTGCTCGAGGCAGCAGAAAAGGGGCTTGGGGTGATCGTGATGGAGCCTCTGCGCGGGGGCAAACTGGCGGTACAGGATCCACCAGCGCAGGTCGCTGAAGCCTTCAGCCACAGCCAGCGAGACTGGACGATGGCAGATTGGGCTCTGCAGTGGCTTTGGGATCAGCCGGAAGTATCCTTGCTGCTCTCAGGCATGTCCACCGTGGAGCAGGTGGAGCAGAACCTTCAGAGCGCCTCGCGCTCCGGCATCGGAAGCCTGAGTGAAGACGATCACGCAACGATCAGCCGGGTTCAGGAAGCCTGGTCCGGGCTGGCGCCTGTGCCCTGCACAAGCTGCGAGTACTGCCTGCCTTGCCCCAGCGGCGTTGAGATTCCGCGCATTTTCAAACTCTACAACGAGTCGGTCATGTACGACCGTCAGGGGCGTGGACAAAACGCCTATCAGAATGAATTCAAAGACGATCAGAGAGCGGATATGTGCGTTGAATGCGGTCAATGTGAGGAACTCTGCCCGCAGGGCATTCAGATCATCCAGCAACTGAAGGATGCGCACTCCTATCTGACAGGAGAACCTGCTTGATTCCTCAGCCCTCAAGCTTGCCAGCAGCAAAGAAAGACCTGCGCTGGATCATCCTGGCAGCCATAGCCTTTCTGGCTGTTCTGGCTGTCTGGTTGTGGTTCACGCCTGCTGGCTTTTGGGGAAAGCTGCGCGCTTTAGGCTATGCCGTCTGCCACCAACTAGAAGAGCGCTCCACCTGCATTCACGGCATTTGTTCGCCGCTTTGCGCTCGCTGCACGGGCATGTACCTGGGGGCAATCCTTGCGCTGGGATACCAGGCCTTCAAAGGGCGCAGGGCGAAGTTCCCGCCGGTTTGGGTGATCGCGGTGCTGGTGCTGTTGTTTGGATGGTTTGGGGTGGATGGAATTAATTCTTTCCTGCATTTCTTTCCGAACTTATCAGGCTTCTATCAGCCGACCGATCTGCTTAGACTGATCACGGGGATGGGGGTTGGACTGGGCATAGGCACGGTGCTGTATGTCTTGTTCAATCGCACTGCCTGGAGCAACTGGGTGGACGAGTCGCCTTATAAAAAATGGCATGTGTTTCCGCTATTGCTCGTTCTGGAAACAGTGTTGATAGTGATAATTCAGATAAAGCATCCCCTGGTGCAGGTTCCCCTGATGGTCATTTCCGGATTGGGGGTTTTCCTGGTGTTGAGCAGCGTTTATACGGTGGTGGCACTGATGATCCTCAGGCGTGAGAATGCCCAATTGCGCTGGCGCGAGCTGCTGCTGCCAATCCTGATGGGTATGACCTTTGCTTTGCTGCAGGTGCTGCTGACTTCATGGTTGCGCCTGGCATTAACCGGCACCTGGGAACCAATAACGATAAACCTCTGATTTTCTACTGTCCTGCTGATAAAGAGTGGCTATAATGTAAGGGTTGAGGAATATCTCAACCATAAGGAAGGAAGTAATGACAGAAGTTATTAGTGGAATTCTTGGCGCGTTTGGTCTGTCGGTCTCGGCAGGTCTTAACGCCTACATTCCATTGCTGGTGGTTTCGCTGCTGGCAAAATTTACGGACCTGATCGAGCTGGCAAAACCCTGGGATGCCCTGGAGAGCTGGTGGACAATCGGCGTTTTGGGGGTTTTGGTGGTGATTGAAGCGGTAGCTGATAAGGTGCCGGTGGTTGATCATGTCAATGACGCCATCCAGACCTTTATTCGCCCGACTGCCGGCGCTATTCTGTTTGCCGCCAGCGCCAAATCCATCACGGAGATTCACCCGGTCTTATCGCTGATTTGCGGATTGTTGGTGGCTGGCTCAGTACACGCTGCGAAATCGGTGGTAGCCAGACCGGTGGTGGATGTTGCCACAGCAGGTTTGGGCACGCCGGTGGTAAGCACCCTGGAAGATATTTTTGCCACAATCGTTTCAGTGTTATCCATCGTGGTGCCAATCCTGATGGTTATTATCGTGTTTTTGACCATATGGCTGATCGCTTCATTTATCAATCGCCGTCGCAAGCTAAAGACGGGTGAGAGTTCGGGTTAAAGGAGAAAAAATGACAGAGCAAACACATTCAAATCAAGAACAGGTTACATCTGCGTGGTCGATCATCAGTTTGATCGGTGGAATCTCCAACTTCGTGGGTTTCCCATTCTGGGGTGCTGTGATCGCGTTGATCACGGGATACGTTGCGAAAGCTGAGATTGAGAAAAGTCACGGTCGGGTTGGCGGTGAGCGCCTGGCAAACGCCGGACTGATCCTTGGCTGGGTTGGCATTGGCCTGGGGCTGCTCACTATCTGCCTTGGCATCCTGATGTTCCTGGGAATTTTCGGCGGAATCGCGATTTGCGGTCCGCTTAGTGCGCTGATCAATTCTGTTCAATAAAGAGGTTCTTAATGGAAGATCAAAACTATCAAACTTATACTGAAACTGAAGTAATTGACTCGAAACCGCTCTACACCGAGCAGCCTAAAAAGAAGAATAACGCCTGGTGGATCATCCTGCTGGTGCTTCTGTTGGTTTTATGCTGCTGTATTATGATCGGTGTGGCAGTGGTGATTGTAATGCTTGCCAGCGGTCAATATCGGATTGACTGGCAAACCCTGGTCCCCCTGCTGAACTTTATATAAATTAAAGCCTTGTTCTTACCGGCCTGGTTGCAAAACCAGGCCAGGTTTAATTAAGCCAGGGTTCGCGAGAATCTCACGCACTGTTTCCAGGCAGCGCGTTCTCACTTCAGGCTCAATTGAGATATCATCGAATTCATCTTCGTCGAGCAGGCGGTACTCTCCACTGGGATATACCACCAAATCAAGCGCCAGGTCCTGCCAGATGATGCTTTCAGGGCTGAATTGCGCCGGGTAACTAAGATTGATGTACCAGCATTTCACCTGGTCGGACGTGCCCTGGTGAACTTCAAATACGTTATACCAGCGGTCGGTGTAGTAGCTCTCCAGAAACAAGTCGTCTCTCCTGAAGGTAACTTTGTCCACTGCTACGGCGTCAGCCCCGCTAAAGCGAGCGCGAACCAGCCGGCAGGTGGGGCTTTCGTCTATGAGCTCAGCTTTCCAGCTAAACACTGGCTCCCCAAGGTGATTTTGTTTAAAGACGGTGAGGATTTGTGTGTTCATTGGTTTGCAAACACCCTTATGCTTTCTGCCGGCCAGCTAACCTCAAGCTTTGCGCCAAGCTCCGCAGGGGTTTCACTCTTCGCAAACAGCGTGGTCTCGCCGCAGAGCAGCTCAAGCTGGTGGTATTCTCCCATGAAAAGCGAATCGCGAACAGTGCACTCAAAGCGGTTTTCCTGTGCTGAAAATGGAGCGCCAATAAGCGCGTCTTCGGGGCGGAGCAGGAGCTGGCATTCCTGACCTGGACTGTATTGGAGGGGCTGGTTGGGAAAGGTCAACTCGGTGAAGTCTGTTTTGATCATCAAGGGTTCTGCCTGAGTCACCACGCCCGGGACGAGGTTGCCCAAGCCAAGAAACTCAGCTATCCAGGGCGTTTCAGGTTGCTCAAACAGCTCCTGTGGTGTGCCCTGCTGCAGAATGACGCCTTCGTGCAGGATCACCAGGCGGTCTGCCAGACCAAAGGCTTCTTCGCGGTCGTGGGTAACGTAGATTACGGGGATCTGGCTCTGATGCAGAATCGCGCGTAGTTCCTGGATGAGCTGTGTCCGCAGGGTGTGGTCCAGCGCCCCGAGTGGTTCGTCGAGCATCAGCAACTTGGGCGAGGTTGCAAGCGCGCGCGCCAGGGCGACCCGCTGCTGCTCGCCGCCTGAGAGTTCGGTGACAGGGCGGTCGGCGAAACTTTCCATTTGGATACTTTCCAGTCCGTCTTTCACGCGCCGTGAGATTTCCTCTTCCTTCAGTCCCTGCAACTGCAAACCGAAAGCGATGTTCTGCGCGACGGTTTTGTGGGGGAAGAGGGCATAATCCTGGAACATTAAGCCAAAGCCGCGTTTGTGTGTGGGAACCTCGCGCAAATCCCGCCCTTGCCAGAGCACCGCGCCGGATTCTGGTTCTTCAAGCCCGGCAATGATGCGCAATATGGTGCTCTTGCCAGAGCCGGAAGAACCCAGCAGGCAGACCAGTTCGCCTTGATCCACCTCAAAACTGACACCTTTGAGCAGGGGTTTGTTTTCGTAATCCTTGGTCAGGTTTCGTACTTCGAGCATCAAAACAACTCCTCTCCGGGGAGGCGGATTTTTTCTATCAACAAACTGCCCAGTCCGCAGACTAATAACAGCAAGCTGGACATGGCCAGTGCCTGACCGTAGTTTAACGCACCAGGCTGCGAAATGTAACGGTAGATTGCCACGGGAATGGTGGGGGTATGGGGGTTGCTGAGGAAACTGGACGCGCCAAACTCCCCCAGCGAGATGGTGAACACAAACACCAGGCTTACCAGCAAACTGCGCAGCAGGATAGGCAGGTCCACTCTCAGCAGCACCTGCAGCGGATTTGCGCCGAGCGAGCGGGATGCTTCACGAAGCGATTCGGGGATGCTGCGGATGGCGGGCAGCATGGTGCGCACCACGAATGGCAGAGCGATCAGGGAATGCGCGATGGGGATCAAGAGTGGGAAGGTGCTGTTTGCCCAGGGCGGACGGTTGAAAATCAACAGAAAACCAAGCCCGAGCGTAACCGCACTGGCGCCCAGCGGCAACATGAATAGAGGCTCCAGGAACTTGTTGAAGCGGGCTCGCCGCGCCATGGCATAGGCGGTCAGGGTGCCAAGCAAGCCGGCAATCAGAATGGTCACCCCCGAGTAAAGCAGCGAATTGCGAATTGCCTGGATTGGAGGCACGTAAAAAATCGAACCACTGCGATTCCGGAAAAGTTCGCGGTAATAGCGCAGGGTAAACCCAATCGCCACCTCTCCACGCTGAGCGCGATCCGCCTCAAGCGTCACGAAGGAGCGTGTGATCAGGCTGAAGACCGGAACGGCAAACAGCAGAACAAGAGAGATCGCCATAAAGAGCACAAAGGTTTTTTGCCAGCGTTTCGCAGGGCGGCTTAGAGCGTTTCGTTCCGGATTTAGCGCTGCCTTGCCATAGCGAGGGGTGTTGACCCTGTTTTGCAGCAGAGTCACGAGCAGGGTGATGCCAAGTTGGATTACCGAAAGTAAGCCCGCCACCGGCAGGTTGAAGCGGTTCATGGCCTGGTTGTAAATCTCCACTTCGATGGTGCTGAACTGCGGACCTCCAAGCATCAATACCACCCCAAAACTGGTGAAGTCGAACAGGAAAACCAACAGCGAGGCGCTTAGTAGCGAGGGTAAAAGCAAAGGCAGGGTGACCTTGGTGAAGGTCTGCCAGGGGGTCGCGCCGAGCATGCGGGCGGCATGCTCAAGGCGTGGATTGAGGCGGCTCCAGGAAGAGCTGACAATGCGGATGATGATCGAGGTGTTGTAAAAGACGTGCGCCAGCAGGATGGCGGGCAGGCTGTTGAGCAACTTCAAGGGGGGAGAGGTCAAATTGAACAATGCCATCAATGCCTGGTTGATCCACCCTTGGGGACCGATGAGCGTGTTGAAAGCCGCTGCCACTACGACCGTTGGCAGGATAAAGGGCAATAAACTGATGGCGCGCAGCACCTTCCGACCGGGAAAATCGAACCTGGCAAACAGCCAGGCAGCTGGCAAACCCACCACCAGGGTCAGAATGGTGGAGAGAAAAGCCTGCAAAATGGTGAAGTTGAGCGGTTTGCTGACCTGCGACCACTCAAAAAGCTCCCAACCTTGGCTGAAATGCTCTGAGAACACCAGCCGAAAAATGGCGACCAGGGGCTGATAGAAGAAGTAGGCGAGGAACGCCAGGGGTATCAGCCAGAGGGCGAGCGTCAGCAGGGCGGGGCGTTTGGTCATAAAGGCAAGCTCAGTTCAGCATCAAATTGATCCAGGCATTGATCCAAGCGTCTCTTTGCGAGGCAATCAATTCTGGGGCTAGGCTGGCAGGCTGCCCGGGCGACTCGACCGTCTTTTGAAAAGCTTCCGGGATGACTGCCTCGGGCAGAACCGGGAAGACAAACATCTGCATGGGCACATCCTCCTGGAAGGGCTGGCTAAGGAGAAAATCGATAAACTTTTCGGCTGCAGCTCGGTTCTTTGTGCCCTTGAGGATGCCGGCAAATTCGATCTGGCGCCAGCACATGCCCGCATCAATCAGCGAAGCGGTCGGCGATTCGCTCAGCTCGGTCTCGGCGTAGATGAACTCAGCGGCGGGGCTGGAGGCGTACGAAACCACCATAGGTTGAGCGCCTCTGCCGGATGAACCGGAGAAGTTAGTGTAGTAGGCTGTTTCCCAGTCCGAAGTGATCAGGATCCCGTTATTTTTCATCGCCTGCCACCAGTCCAGCCAGCCAACCTCGCCAAATTCGGCGATGCTTGCCAGCATAAATGCCAGCCCGGGTGAGGAGGTGGAAGGATTCTCAACGACCAGCAGGTTGGCGTAGCGAGGGTCAGCCAGTTCAGCCAATGACTTGGGGAGAGGTAGAGCGTTTTGCTCGAACCAGGCCTTGTCATAATTAACGCAAACATCGCCGTAGTCCACAGGCAAGGCGCGGTTTTCGGGGTCGAGCTTAAATTCTGCCGGGATCTGTGCTAACTGGGGCGAGTCGTAGGCTTCGAGCAGGTCCTGCTCCAGGGCGCGTGAGAGAAAGGTGTTATCCAACCCGAAGAACACATCCGCGTTTGGAGTGCTGCCCGAGAGCGATTCGAGGATCAGGCGGTTGAGCGTAGCCCCGGTGTCGCCGCCTTTGACAAAGTTGACTTTGATGCTATTGGCAGCCTCGAAAGCTGAGAGGACTTCCTGGCTGACCGAAAATGAGTCGTGCGTCATGACTGTCAGGGTTGTGGGCTCGCCGGGTACTGCAGTGGGTGAGGCAGTTGGGGTGCAGGCTGCCAGGAGCAGAGAAAGGGTGAGTGTAAAAAAGAGGTTCTTGTTGTACATTAGCTTATCCTCCTGAAATAGGTTTGGTAATGATCACGAGCAAGCGACCAGATTTGAAGTCGAGTTCAATTGAATCTGCCAGGGCGACGTTGCTGATGCCGCGGGTTTGCCAGGGAACAAGGGTTTCGTTGTTGAGGGGGTATTCCAGCCCTTTGGTGGTGATCCCTTCAGCAGGCGCACCCCAGGGGATCAGGGAAACAAGTTCGCCGGGTTGGGTGGGCAGAATGGCGCTTGCATCAAGCAGGTGCGCTTCCACCTGACCGTCGTCGAGCGAGAGGGTTTTCCCGGCAAGATCCGGGCGGGTGAGCAGGCTGAGGTTGCCGAGGGTGTGGTCCACCCGGTCGCCGAAGGGATAGGCAATCACAATTTGCGCGTAGTCGCTTTTGAGAGCGTAATCAAGCGCCAGTTCAAGGTCGGTCTGGTCCTTGGCGGGCGAAAAACGCCGTACCTCGATGCCAGCCACCAGAATCTCAGCCAGTTCAGCGGCGTCCACCGAGTCCAGGTCGCCAATCAGCAGGTCGGGCTTGAGCCCGAGGCGCTTCAGGTGACGGAGACCGCCATCCACGGCCACCAGGAAATCGCCCGGCAGCAGTTTTATTTCAAAGCCGGGTTTGGCTTGACCGTTTGTGAAGAGTATCGCGCGATTTTCAGTTTGCATCAAAAAACACCTTCCGCCGGGAGGGTGTCTTTTCGGTCTGGCTGCACATCCCTCCGCCGGCATTATCCGGATCAGGTCATTCGGGTCGGACTGTGCGTCCCTCTCAGCCTTGCGGCTCCCCGTGATTTCTATTGATAATCCTACCACGAATGGATGGGGATTTGCCAACGATTGTAAACCTGAGATCTTGCCGAACAAATTTGAAAAGCATTTTGAAAACGCATAAATTAATGTTAATATGGATGTGGGGGAAAGATTATTAATGTTGGCTCTGCCTTAACGTTTTCGATGAGCTAAGGCCAGATATGCAGTTATCCGGATCGTCAAGGGGAAGAATCAAGGAGCAACATGGACCAAATCTTTATCGCGAGGGAAGAACAACTCAAGCAGTTGGGAGAATGCCTGGCGCAGGCAGTTGGCGGGCAGGGCAGAGTGTGCTTTGTGAGCGGGGAAGCCGGCAGCGGCAAGACCACCCTGGTGCAGGAATTCGTCAGGCGGGCACAGGCAGAAAACAAAGACCTGGCAGTGGCAGTCGGCTTATGCGACGCCCAAACGGGCGTAGGGGATGCCTACCTGCCGTTCAGGGAAGTGCTGGGGCAGTTGACGGGGGATGTGGATGCCAAGCTGGCACAGGGCGCGATTACCAAAGAGAATGACGGCAGGCTGCGCAATATGCTCGTGCTGGCAGGGCAGGCCATTGTGGATGTGGGGCCTGATTTGGTTGGGGTATTTGTGCCCGGGGTGGGGCTGGTGACCAAGCTGGGCGCGTTTGTGGCGGAGAAAGTGGGTTGGCTGGACAAGCTGGAGAAACTGGTCAACAAACCCAAAGCCAAGCCAGGTGAGAGTGGCATCCAGGAAAGCCATATTTTTGAGCAGTATGCCAACGTGCTTTGCCGCATCTCTGAAAAGAATCCGCTCCTGATCATCCTGGACGATCTGCACTGGGGCGATGCTGCTTCGATCAATTTGCTGTTTCATTTGGGCAGACGCATCGGGCAGCACCGCATCCTGATCCTGGGCACCTATCGCTCTGCTGAGGTAGCGATTGGCAGAGGGGGAGAAAGACACCCTCTGGAGAAAGTGCTGGCAGAATTCAAGCGATATTTTGGCGATGTGACCATTGACCTGGACAAGGCCGTCGAGGAAGAGGGCAGGCAGTTCGTGGAAGCCTTCCTGGAGAGCGAACCCAACAAGCTGCAGGATGATTTCATCACCAACCTCTATCACCACACCGGCGGGCATCCTTTGTTCACGGTGGAACTGCTGAGGAACATGCAGGAGAGAGGCGATTTAATCAAAAATGAGGAAGGTCAATGGAAAGAGAGTGAGAGCCTGAACTGGGACGACCTGCCGACCAAGGTGGAAGGCGTGATTGAAGAACGCATTGGCAGGCTGGAAGGAGAGCTCAAACACCTGCTGACCATTGGCAGCGTGCAGGGGGAAGACTTCACCGCGGAGGTGGTGGCAAGAGTGCAGCAGGCAGAGGCAGGGGGATTGATCCGCAAGCTGAGCGGGGAGTTGGAACGGCGGCACCGCCTGGTACGGGCGGAAGGCGTCCGGCGGCTGGACCCGGGCGGGCAGAGACTATCGCTGTTCAGGTTCCAGCACAACCTGTTCAGGACTTACTTATATAACGAAATGAGCGAGGCTGAGCGGGCTTATCTGCATGAAGATGTGGGCAGTGCGCTGGAAGCCTTGTTTGGGGACCAGGCAGATGAGATCGCGGTGCAGCTGGCCTTGCACTTTGAGAAGGCGGGCTTGGATGAAAAAACCCGTTATTACCTGCAGAAAGCTGGCGAGCAGGCAGCCGCCAGGTATGCCAATGAGGAAGCGATTGCATACTTCACCCGCGCACTGGAACTGACACCTGAGACAGACCTTGAAAAGCGATTTGAGCTGTTGATGCTGCGTGAAGAGCTGAATTCACTGTGTGGAAACCGGGAAGATCAGGCAAAGGATCTCGATTTAGCCTCCGAGCTGATTCTGGAAATTGATGATAAAGAAAAATCCATCAACTTTCTTCTAAAAAGAGCGGGATATTTTGAGCAAATTGGAAAATATCAGGAGGCACTATCACTGCTGGAAGAAGCCAAGCTGAACACAGTTTCTGAGGATGATCTGGTACAAAACGCAAGCATTCATAAAGGCATTGGTTTTATTTTATGGAAGAAAGGCTTGTTTAGCGAAGCCCTTGAGGAATCCGAGTTGGCACTTGGCATGGCAAAGAAAGCAGGCTTGACCAAGCTCGAAGCGGGTGTGCTGCATGATCTTGCGATCATCCACTGGCGCTCAGGATCCGTTGAAATAGCCAGGAATATGGCTGAGCAATCACTGAACATCAGCCGTTCCCTCTCTGATACCAGAGGGGAATCGATGGCATACAGTATTCTGGGAAATCTTGCGTTAACCAAAAACCATTTTCAGGAGGCAAAAGAGTATTATCAAAAGATGCTGCAATCGGAAACCAAAACCGGAGACATCCGGGGGCAGGGCATGGCTCAAGGTAATCTTGGAATCATCGCAGAGATCGAGGGCGATCATTCAGCAGCGATCCAAATCTTTAGAAACGTGCGCGACATTTTTCATAGGATGGATGATCTGGCCAGTGAAGCCCGGGCGTGGGCGCACATTGGTTTGGACTATTCTCTGCAGGGCTTGTTTGAGGAGGCAATCCTAAACCTCGAAAAAGCGATGACAATTTTCCGGGAGATTGACGGCAAACAAGGCCTGCAATGGGTGCTTGGTTTGTTGAGCAGAGTGTATCTCGACCTTGGGCAACTTACTCTGGCAGAGAAGTACTGCCTGGAAGCTCTGGATATTGTTCAAAACGCAGGCGTCAAATATTATGAAAAATTTAGCTGGTGGATGTTGAGCAGAGTCCACCTGGCACAAGGAAAAATCGATCAGGCTGAAAGTGATTTACAAAAAGCCATGAACGACGCGACTGAGGGCAAACAAAACAATGGTGTGCTTGCTTTGTTTGCAGAAATTGAGCTGACCAGGGGAAACCGGGAAAAAGCATCGGGTTTTGTTGACGAAATTTTGGCTGAAGGAACAGACTTGCCTCATGAAATCGATAATAAAGACCGCCTGGAAAACTTATTGAGTTGTTACAAGTTTCTTGTTGCTAATAGCGATGAAAGAGCAAAAGATGTTCTAAAATCAGCATATGCTCTTCTCAGTGAACAGGCTGACAATATCACTGATCAGACAATCAAGCAGGCGTTTTTGCAGAACGTGCCTGCTAATCGAGAGATTTTAGCAGCCTATGATCAGAAAATATAATATGATGTTGTTGGAGTTTAGGGGCTGACATAATTCTCTCCTATTGAAAGTCTTAACAATCTCCAGTTTTCCGATAAAAATCGCAAATTTGGCTATCCCGCGATGGTTAATAGGTATAATTACTTAATACAACTTATTCACTAATGGTGAGAAGGAAGTAACAAGTGCCGAGAACCACAAAAACATCACAGGTACTGGAAGCTTTGCTCGCAGAAATTAACCGTCCGGAGACTCAGCATGGCGACTGCTTACCCTCTGAACGGGAACTGGGAGAGCGGTTTCAAGTCAGCCGGGTCGTCATTCGCGGTGCTCTTGCCAAATTGGAGGGGGAAGGGCTCATCTACCGCATGCAGGGTAAAGGGGCTTTTGTAAGCAAGAACAAGGTCAACCAAAATGCCTCCCGCCTGACCAGTTTCACACAAGATATGCATCAGCGCAATATGACCCCGGGCTCGAAAATCCTGGCAAAGGAATTTGTTCCAAGCACGCCTTTCCTCAGCAGCAAATTGCAGATAAGCCGCGAGGAGCCAGTTTTCATGTTGAAGCGACTGCGGATGGCAGACGACTCGCCGATGGCAATTGAAGTTTGTTATCTGCGCGAATGGATTGGCAAACAAATAGCTGATGATATGGTTGATGGCGCTTCGCTTTACCGATTGCTGGCAGAAAAATGTGGAATTCGATTGAAGTACGCCATGCAGACGATTGAAGTTGGCACACTTGAAAAGGCAGAACGCGATTTGTTGGGGGGCAACTGCCCGCGCTGCACGGCAATTATCGCCCGACAGACATTTGATGTTGATAACAATGTCGTTGAGTTTGTAGAATCGCGATATCGGAGTGATCGCTACCTGTTTGGTATGCTTCTGGATATGGAAAAGCCAAAAAATGGCGTTTAGTTTGAACCTTTTGCCTGTTAAAGTTGAACTGATTCAAGAAAGGGACGGAAAAATTGCTTGCGGGGACTGCGGAGGAGTGCTATAATTTTTATTTCACAGTCGAATACGGAAATAAACAGAAAACTATTGACTCATAGACTGCTTTGTAATATAATTATCGCTTGCGCTTAAAGCCTGAATTGACGCGTGGAATGCGTACCGCCCCACGCTTTTATCATGTTAGGAGATATTGATGACTGACCTGATGCGACCAAAAAACTATGCCAGGATCCCTGTAGGGTTGGAATTGCCTCAACTCATCCAGGTCCAGCTAGATTCTTTCCAGCGTCTCAAGAACGATGGCCTGGGAAGTTTGTTTAATGAAATCTCCCCTATCATCTCCTATGGCGATGAATTGAAGCTGCACTTCCCAAGTGACACGCAAACCGCCAAAGATTTTGATCTCAAGTATTGGTTTGAACCTCCCAAGAACTCTATTGAGGAATGTCATGAACGTGATCTGACTTATTCTTGTCCGTTGTACGTCTCAGTTTTGCTGGATGGCAAAGAGTTTAGTGAAAAGCAGAGGCAGGAACTCTTCCTGGGCGATTTCCCTGAGATGACCCCGAAGGGCACTTTCATTATTAATGGAACCGAGCGCGTGGTTGTTTCGCAGTTGATACGCTCGCCAGGTGTGTATTTTGAAGCAGAATTGGACCGCACCACAGGTCGCATGATGTCCACCGCCAAGCTGATCCCGGACCGGGGAGCCTGGATGGAGCTTGAGACCCGCAAGAACGATTTCATCATCCTGAAATTCAACCGCAAGCGCACTGTGCCTATCACGGTCTTTTTGCGCGCACTGGCAATTTTGGATGATGGCATGCCTGAGCCTTTGATCAAGGAGGGTACGGATGAAGAGATCCTCGCTCTCTTCGCCGATGTTGATAACAACCCGGATCATCTCTACATTCAGAACTCCTTTGACCAGGAGCCAGATTATGACCCCGAAAGCAAATTTACTGTTGCCGAAGCCTCATTAATCGAATTTTATAAGAAGCTGCGTCCAGGTGAACCCCCGACGCTTGATAACGCGAAGACTTACGTGACCGAGCAGATCTTTGATTCAAGGCATTATGACCTTGAAAAAGTTGGCCGCTACAAGTTGAATCAAAAGCTTGATCTGCAAGATGTGATTGTCCCTATCGATGAGCATCGCACCATTACCAAGCACGATATCGTGCGCCTGATTCGTCACATGATCGAGATCAACAACGGCGTGCGCCCTCCGGATGACATTGATCATCTTGGAAATCGGCGCGTGAAGACCGTAGGCGAGCTGATCCAAAACAAACTCAGAGTTGGTTTGCGCCGGATGGAACGCGTCATCAAAGAGCGTATGTCCATTCGCGATCAAAACACCTCTCTTTCACCCGTCAGCCTGGTGAACATCCGCCCGCTGGTGGCGTCTTTGCGCGAATTCTTTGGCTCCAGTCAGCTCTCGCAGTTCATGGAAGAGACAAATCCCCTTTCAGAGCTGCGCCACAAACGCACCGTTTCAGCCCTTGGCCCTGGCGGTCTGCGCCGCGAGCGTGCCGGCTTCGACGTGCGCGACGTTCACTTCTCGCATTATGGTCGCATTTGCCCGATTGAGACCCCTGAAGGTCCGAATATCGGTCTGATCGGTCGTCTGGCTGCTTACGCCTCTGTGAACGAATATGGCTTTATTGAGACTCCTTATCGACGCGTAATCCGCTCGATGAAGGGCGACGATCCAAACCTTGTGGATCACCTGCTGCGCCAGAATATTACGGACCCGAAGACCGGCAAAGTCATTTATGAAGCCGAGACGCGTGTTACCAAGGAAATGGCGAAGAAAATCAGCAAACTGGGCATTGAGAACGTGCTGATCCGCCCTTACGTGACCGAAGAATACGTTTCTCTCTCGGCGGATGCTGAAGATAAATTTGTGATTGCCCAGGCGAACGCGCCACTGAACGAGTACAACGAGTTTGTGCGCCGCAATTCCTGNNTGATGGGCTCGAACATGCAGACCCAGGCTGTGCCTCTGTTGCGACCTGAAGTGCCGATGGTATCAACCGGCATGGAAGCGGCAGCTGTTGCCGACTCCGGGCAGGTTGTGATTGCCGAGGAAGATGGCGAAGTGCTGTCTGTAACTGGCGATAGCCTTGTGGTCAAGCAGGCCTCGGGTGATCTCAAACTTTACAAACTTCGCAAGTATCAGCGTTCCAACCAGTCGACCTGTATCGACCAGCGCCCCGCTGTCAAGCAGGGTGATATCATCCACAAGGGCGACGTGATCGTCGACTCTTCCTCCACGGATGATGGAAAACTGGCTTTGGGTCAGAATGTAATCGTCGCACTGCTGCCTTGGGAAGGCTTCAACTTTGAAGACGCCATCCTGATCTCAGAACGTTTGGTTGAGGAAGACCGCTACACGAGCGTCCACATCGAGAAGTATGAAGTGGAAGCACGCGACACCAAGCTTGGTCCTGAAGAAATCACGCGTGAAATCCCCAATGTTGGCGATGACACCATCCGCGACCTGGACGAATCCGGCATCATTCGGATTGGTGCTGAGGTTGGTCCAAACGATATTTTGGTTGGCAAAATCACCCCCAAAGGCGAAAAAGAACTGACCCCTGAAGAGCGCCTGTTGCGCGCCATCTTCGGTGAGAAATCGCGCGATGTCAAAGACACCTCTCTGCGCATGCCCCACGGCGAACGCGGAATTGTGGTGGATGTGAAAGTCTTTACCCGCGAAGAAAACAGCGATCTCTCTGCTGGCGTGGACAAAATGGTGCGCGTTTCTGTGGCGCAGCGTCGCAAGATCACCGCTGGCGACAAGATGGCTGGACGGCATGGTAACAAGGGCTGCGTCTCGATGGTGCTGCCAGTTGAAGACATGCCCTTCCTGGAAGATGGAACTCCTGTGGACATCATCCTCAATCCCCTTGGCATTCCTGGTCGTATGAACATTGGCCAGGTGCTCGAAGCCGAACTCGGCTGGGCAGCCCGCAGCCTGGGCTTTAGGGCGATTACCCCGGTCTTTGACGGCGCTACGGAAGCTGAAATTGAAGCTGAATTGGCAAGAGCCTGGATGATCGATGAGGCTTGGCGCGTTATCGGCGAAAAAGGCTGGGCCTGGCTGAGCGAAATCGAACACGATCCTGAAATGATCCTGGATGACCAGGAAGTGCGTTTACTTTACCTGGAACAGTTACTTCAAGATCAGGGCAAGGATGTGTTTGCCATCAAAGAGAATGAGATCCTGGCTCGCAGGACAGCTTTGGATGAGTGGCTTAAGCTTGAAGGTTATGACCCCGCCACCATTACTTCCTTCCCCGAGGATAACATCCCCGTAAAAGGCCGGGAAGCCCAGGATGACAACGCGGTGAAAGCCTGCTTGTTACTCTGGAGTAAGAAAGAGGGACAGGCAATCTCTGCTGATCTCGACCGCGCCGCTATCGAAAAACAAGCCAAGCAGATCATGCTTGAGACAGGTAACCCCATGCCAACGATTGGCAAGCAGCGGGTGCGCGATGGGCGGACGGGTGATTTTTATGACAATCCGGTCACCATCGGCATTATGACCATGCTTAAATTGCATCACCTGGTTGAGGATAAAGTCCATGCCCGTTCTACTGGACCCTACAGCCTGGTTACCCAGCAACCCTTGGGCGGTAAAGCTCAGTTTGGTGGTCAACGCTTTGGTGAGATGGAAGTTTGGGCGCTTGAGGCTTATGGCGCGGCGCATACCTTACAAGAAATGTTGACGGTCAAGTCGGATGATGTGGCAGGTCGTACTGCCACCTATGAAGCGATTGTCAAGGACATGCCCATTGAAGCTCCTGGCATTCCTGCTGCTTTCAGAGTGCTGGTGAAGGAACTTCAATCCCTTAGCCTGGCTGTGGAAGCTATCATGGAAGATGGAGATGTGATGCGGTTTGGCAAGGATGACGACCGTTCGCATAGTTCACGCGTGCCAACTGGCTTGCTGGATCAAGGCAGCGACTTCTTCAAGTCATTAAAAGAAGTTGCTTGACGTAATCAATTGAGGCGTGATAGAATCATGCCTCGCCCTGGTAGGCAGGGTTTATGTTGACCCGCCTGGCGTTAGGTTGAAAACGCAAGGCCATCAATAATACAGATGGCCTTGATTAATGAGAAGATAGAGTAATTAGTAGCACGGAGGCAAAAAAAGTGCCAACAATTAATCAACTGGTTAGAAAAGGTCGCCAGACCAAAAGCCACAAAAGCAAGTCACCTGCGTTGCAGTATACGCTCAATTCTGAGAAACAACGCCGTACCCGCCAACCCAAGGGTGCACCTCAGAAGCGTGGTGTTTGCACCATCGTCCGCACGATGACCCCCAAGAAACCGAATTCTGCCTTGCGGAAAATCGCTCGTGTGCGTCTCTCCAATGGTTTGGAAGTGACCGCGTACATTCCCGGTGAAGGTCATCAGCTCCAGGAGCACAGTGTGGTGCTCGTGCGTGGCGGTAGAGTGAAGGACTTGCCTGGTGTGCGTTATCACATCGTGAGAGGCACTCTCGACACAACTGGTGTTGCAGACCGCAAACGCGCCCGTTCAAAATACGGCGCCAAACGCGCAGAGAGTTAGTCATTTGCATATTGGTCTGTCTGCCTGCCACCAATTGGGTTGGTCGGTAAGGCAGATCTGGATTTATTGAGGAGCAATTATGTCACGAAGAATTAAACCCGAAAAGCGAGAAGTCTCTCCGGACGTGCGTTTCAACAACGTGCGCGTGCAGATGATGATCAACCGTATCATGCTTAATGGTAAGAAGAGCACTGTGACCAGACTGGTCTACAATGCTATTGATCTGATCAGCGAAAAAACCGGCAAAGACGGTATCGAAGTTTTCGAGCAGGCGCTTAAGAACGTCAGCCCGATGATGGAAGTTCGCCCCCGACGTGTTGGTGGCGCAACTTACCAGGTGCCGATGGAAGTCGCACCGGAACGCCGCTTGACTCTGGCAATGCGATGGATCATCGCTGCCTCCAGGGCGCGGTCAGGCAAATCTTACTCTGAGAAGTTAGCCGGTGAATTGATGGATGCTGCTGAAAATCAAGGCGCATCAATCCGCCGCAAGGAAGAAGCACACAAGATGGCAGAAGCCAACCGTGCGTTCTCCCACTTCCGTATGTAATCAAGATTTGCACCTTAACTTGTTATTGGTTTAACTATGACCCAACATCCGCTCGAAAAATACCGCAATATCGGTGTGATTGCCCATATTGACGCCGGTAAGACAACAACTACCGAGCGGATTTTGTTTTATACCGGTAAGACTTATCGCCTTGGGAATGTTGATGACGGCACCACCGTCACTGACTGGATGCCCGAGGAACGCGAACGTGGCATCACCATCGTTTCCGCCGCTGTAACAGCGGAGTGGAAAGGCTACCGCATCAACCTGATTGACACCCCCGGTCACATTGATTTCACGGCAGAAGTGCAGCGCTCCCTGCGTGTGCTGGATGGCGGTGTGGTCGTGTTTGACTCAGTTCAGGGTGTGGAGCCGCAAAGCGAAACCGTTTGGCGCCAGGCTGACAAGTACAGAGTCCCGCGCATTTGCTTTGCCAACAAAATGGATCGTACCGGGGCTTCTTACGAACGCACGGTGGAGAGTATCCGCGAGCGCCTGGGTGCCAACGCGCTTGAAATGCAAATCCCGATTGGTCTGGAATCGGACTTCATCGGTTTTGTGAACCTGCTTGAGGAAAATGCGGTTACATTCTCTGACGAACTCGGTGTTGAGCCGAACATCATAGAAATCCCGCAAGAACTGCGTGAACTGGCTGCGGAAAAGCGCGCCACTTTGGTTGAGCGGATTGCTGAGACTGACGACGACCTCACAATGAAGTTCCTCGAAGGCGAAACGATCAGTTTGGCCGAACTCAAGAGCGCCCTGCGAGCAGCCGTGCTGGCAAATAAGGTAGCCCCTGTTTTTTGCGGCAGCAGTCTGCGCAATAAGGGCGTGCAGGCCGTGCTTGACGCGGTGATTGACTATTTACCTTCCCCGCTCGATATTCCCCCTGTGGATGCCACGCTTTTGCGTGATGGCAGCGATGTTCAGCGCCATGCGGATCCTTCGGAGCCGCTTTCAGCACTCGTTTTCAAGATTGTCACCGATCCCTACATGGGTCGACTGGCTTACATCCGGGTTTATTCGGGCAAAATCAAACAAAATAGCACCGTCTACAACGCCTCGAAAGATAAAAAAGAACGCATTGGGCGTCTGCTGCGCATGTATGCTGACCGCCGCGAGGATATTGACGAACTGGGTGCGGGCGATATTGGCGCCATCCTTGGTCTGAAATTCAGTTTTACTGGCGACACCCTGTGTGACCCTACCAATCCGATCTTATTGGAAACGATCAGCTTCCCCAATCCAGTCATTTCGATTGCGATTGAACCCAA
>DIWN01000040.1 GCA_002423495.1 Anaerolineaceae bacterium UBA6105
ACCCACCAGGAAATGCTGCAAGCGACTGTTCCAAGCATTGAAGAGATCCAGGCGAAACGCATGGATAGTCTGCTTGCGCAGATTGAAACGTGGCTCAAACGCGGTCGTGCCAAGGAAGAACGCGCCCTGGTCGAAATGCTGGTCGCCAATGGTGCGGACCCGATNNGAGATCAGCCCCCTGCCCGAGAAGGCTGTGCGCCCCGAGCGACGCGCTCGTGGGGAACGCTCTGCCCGTGGTGGTCGGGATGAGTCGAGCTCGCGCAGACCGCGGGAAGCTAGTGGGCGCACCAAGCCGCGTGCCAACGTGCGTGGAAAACAGAGCGATGAAGAAGGTATGATCCGTCTCGAGATGGGACTTGGCAAGGTGGATGGCTTGCGTCCGGCGGATGTGGTCGCCTCGATTGCTGGTACTGCTGGAATCCCGGGCACTTCCCTGGGAAGGATCTACATCCAAAATCACCGCACTACGGTCGATGTTTCAGAGGAATACCTCGAAAAGATCGTAGCAGCCAACACTAAATACAAAGTTCGCGGTCAGTCCTTTACCCTCATCAAAGGATAAGGGTTTTCCCAAAGAATTTCACACAAGAGCCAGGGTCATTCGCCCTGGCTTATTTTTTTCTTCTGCCTGGAGGATCTTTGCCTCTGCTTTTTCTTCCGTACCTCTGCGTTTTTTTGATCTGTCCATTTCTTTTAACCTGTCAGGGATTTAGGCTTTTTTTCCTGGGTGATAGTCATTGAGTTGTAAGGAACTTCCTGAGAGTCAGAAAAGCCGATAGTGATGCGTGTCCTTCTGTTATACTAAAAAAAACTTGATGAAACAGGGAGATCATTGATGCCCAAACATTCGGTACTCTTCAGAATCCCCACCCCCGAACTACTGCCGAAACCCCGGACCGGATTTATCATTGTTACTGAACAGCAAAAGTTCAGGATTATGCTATATTTTGCCATCCTGACTCTGCTTGCCGCGTTTTTCTTTAATTCTCCCCTTGAGATATTTCAAGGTCTGTGGCGCATAATAAAAAGCCCTTCCATCCTGCTTACTGATTATATGGTAGTGGGCAATATCGGTTCGGCTTTTTTCAACAGCGGACTGCTGATGTTGGGCGCAATTCTTATCACCCGGCACAACAAGGTAACTTTAAGTGGACCTATCGTGGCAGCCATCTTTACTATTGGAGGTTTTGCGTTTTTTGGTAAGAATCTCTATAACGTATGTCCGATCATGGCTGGTGTATTGCTTTTTGCCAAACTTCGGCGTGAACCTTTCAGAGCACTGATCCTTCCTGCTCTTTTTGGGACGGCACTGGGGCCTTTGGTGAGTCAGATCACTTTTGGTTTTGCTCTGCCCTTGACCATTTCTTTACCTTTGGGGATCCTTTCCGGGCTGGTTGCCGGAATGCTGCTGCCTCCCCTGGCTAATCACTTCATCCAATTTCATCAGGGTTACAATCTGTACAACATCGGTTTCACGGCAGGTATCATCGGAATGTTGTTCATTTCGGTGTTTCGAGCTTTGGGTTTTCAGATCCCACCCGTTTCACAGGTCCTTGAAGACCATACCATCGGATTACTTGTCTATCTGTGCCTGCTATTGCTTTCTATGGCTGCCATTGGATTTTGGTATGCCCGGAAATCCTGGCGCAATATGACTCATCTGTGGCGGATGCCAGGACAACTGGTGTCTGACTACATCAATTCTGACGGGTTTGGGCTTGTCTTGCTTAATATGGCAATTTTGGGTTGTGTTTCCATAGGTTACGTATTATTTGTTGGATCATCAGTTAGCGGACCGGTGATTGGAGGGATATTTACCGTAATTGGTTTTGGTGCATTCGGAAAACACCTGCGCAACACCGTGCCAATCATGCTGGGTGTTTTTGTGGCAAATTATGTCTTTGTCTGGGATGTGTCATCTATTGGTTCGGTTCTGGCAGCTCTTTTTGCCACGACTCTCGCTCCCATTGCCGGTGCCTATGGAGTGATTCCGGGGATATTAGCTGGTTTTATCCATATGACTGTTGTGATGAATGTGGGGTATCTTCATGGCGGGGTCAACCTCTATAACAACGGCTTTTCAGGTGGTTTTGTAGCTGCTTTAATGGTCCCAATCCTCAACTCAGTCATCTCAGTAATATTTCCTGCCCGAAAGGACTTCAATCAATGAAGAATCAAGCAAAATCTATCAAAATCTTGGAAGAACTCATCCGCTATTTCACCTGCAATGGGATTGTAGACCTTGCCGTCCGATACACCAGCACCAATGAGACCTTGATAATTAGTGTATCCGGTGAAACAGCGACTCCTCCAAAAGACATCGCAGAACTGGAAAGCCTCCTTAAAACCCCCCGAAGGCTCGAATTCGAAGAATATTACTGGTCACTATTAGGTGCCTCAACCACGCGAAATGAGCTGGATATCTTGGGCACTCTTGTTGACGACGCTCGGGTAACCTATGAAAACGGAATAATGACGGTAAGGGTCGAGCGGATGGAATGATACACAGCCAGATATATTCAGCTGGAACAGTTTCTGGGGCATCAAAGAAACCTCTCTTTGACATCGAATATATACTCTGCTATTCTAAAGGTGTGAACTGAATAAGCAGTCATGGATTCTGAGAATAAGGAGCAATTATGAGAACTATAGTAACACCCCTTTTTACCTTAAGACCCTACGAACGGGGTATCCAGGAAACCATGGGTAAATACACCCGTTTTGTGCATCCTGGTCTGGGCTTTCAAGTGCCTTTCGTGCAATTGGTGCGCGTGCGCGATATTCGCGAACACACCATGGACATCATGCCCCAATCCGTCATTACCAAGGACAATGTCGAAATCTCGGTTGATGGCGTCATGTGGGTACGTCCATCTGCTGATGAAGAAGCCATCAAACGCACTTTCTATAACATCGATGATTGGAAGCGGGCTGTCATCCAATTGGCAATGACCAACCTGCGCCAGGAGTTCGGCGACCTGACCCTGGACGAGAGCCTGGTTGCCAGGGAGAAAATCGCCAATAATCTCAAAAGTATTTTGGGCAACTTTGCAGTGGAATGGGGCTTGACAGTAAGCAAGGTGGAAATCCGCCTGATCGACCCGCCTGAAGATATCAAGAAGGCCATGCACAAGCAGAAAACCGCTGAGCAGGAACGACGCTCTATGCGATTGTTGGCAACGGGTGAGTTTGAGGCGGCTGAGCAGCAGAAACTGGCCGCTATCCAGCGTGCTGAAGGCGAACGAGAGGCAGCCATCATGGTTGCTGAAGGTCGGGCAGAGGCAATCAGACTGGTCAATGAGTCAGCTGAGAAGTACTTTGTCGGTAATGCCCAGGCTTTGAAGCAGATTGAAATGGTGGAAACCTCGTTGAAGGATAACGCCAAGGTAATTCTGACGGATAAGGGCATCACACCCACGCTGTTTCTGGGCGAGCTGCCAATAACCGAGAAGAAGCGCTAATGTCGGGTTCTGCCTTCGCCCGGTTCGTTCGGGCAGGGGCTGCCGTTGTATGGCACATCCATCGTAAAACCGGCTCATCCATTCTCATTCTGAGAAGATGATGGACACAACAATAAGATCTGGTCAGCGCAGCTGATCAGATCTTTTAGTGTCCGAATAAAGGCATTTCTTCGCTATTTCCGTCCGGCTTTGAAGTTGTAAATCGGTTTGAGATGTGATTCGATTGAAACCGTATCTTGAATTGCTTTGACGATTTCTGCTGTCGGTTTGTAGGCCATTGGGGCTTCGTCGAGGGTTTCACGACCGACAGTAGTCGAGAAGACATCCCTCATGGATGCTTGAAAATCGTTCAGGTTCAGGGTTCGCATGGCTTCTTTTCTGCCAACCAAACGCCCCACTCCATGGGGCGCGGAATTATTCCAATCACTATTCCCTTTACCCACGCAAATTAGCGAGCCATCGCGCATGTTCAAGGGGATGATCAGTTTTTCCCCTTTTCTTGCCGAGACCGCCCCTTTGCGGATGATGTTATCTGAGGCATTAATGTAGTTGTGGATAGTCTGAAAGGTTGACCCTCCGATACCGAAGCGCTGGTTGATATATTTGCCCATGGTTTGGCGATTCAGACTGGCGTATTCCTGGCACAAACGCATATCGTGCAGGTATTTTTGTGCCAACTCACCCTTCAGGTACTTCAACTGCTTTGGAACCTCGGCTTTGCAGGTTCTTTCGGCCAGTTTTTGGTAGTAATCCGCGACTTGTTTGCCCACATTGCGGCTTCCGGAATGGATCACCAGGAAGATTTCGCCGCTTTTTTCGTCGATATCCAGTTCAATGAAGTGATTGCCACCGCCGAGTGTGCCGACCTGCCTGTCTATAACCGAATTTTTGATCTCGTCGAAACACAGCAACTCGCGCATGAAAGCAGCATATTCTACAGGTTGCTTCCAGGAATTGAACCCCGCGGGGATTTCGTGCACTAACCGGTCGAAAGATTTGAGGTCAAAATCCTGCACCCCAAGGCTTTCCACGTACATGCCGCAGCCGATATCCACCCCAACCAGGTTCGGTACGACAAAATCCCGCAACACAGCCGTAAAACCGATCGTACAGCCAGCTCCCCAGTGATAATCGGGCATGATCCTGACCTTATTACCCTCAACAAAAGGCTGATCCATCAAAACCTGGATTTGCTCGACTGCCTTCTCATCGCGGAGCTCAGAGAAGACCTTGGCTGTGCCGTAGTTTCCTTTGACTTCAAACATAGTTTCCTCACACCTATTCTATAGAAAATTCGACAAAAATCAAAATCCATCGAACAGGTGCTTCGCAATCCCGGTGTTCAGGGAGCTATGTACTTTGATTCTTTGAGCTGATAAAAAGTCAGGCAGTCGATTCGATTGAATAAGGTAGAATTCAAATCATCGATCAAAAAGGAAAAAATGGAATTCAAAGACTCAAAAACATACCAAAACCTGGTGAACTCGTTTGCGGGTGAGTCACAAGCACGCAATCGCTACTCGTTTTACACTGAGGTTGCTGAAAAAGAAGGCTTACTGCACGTAGCCGCAATTTTTACGGAAACAGCTGACAATGAAAGTGCGCACGCCAAGATTTTTTACGATCACATCATCCGCCATCTTGGCGCCGTGATCATTCATGTCGATGCGGACTATCCCGCCTCGGTTGGCTCCACCTGGGAAAATCTTGAAGCTGCTGCTGCAGGGGAGCACGAGGAATTCACCCTGCTCTACAAAAACGCTGCTGAAGTTGCCAAAGAAGAGGGCTACGACAAGATTGCCGAATCTTTCACTGAGATTGCCGAAGTGGAAGAACAGCACTACCTGCGCTACAAAGCCCTGGCTGAGCTGGTCAAGGACGGCAATTTCTTCAAACGCGAGCACAAGGTTTATTGGAAGTGCCGCAACTGCGGTTATGTCCATGAGGGCGAAGAAGCCCCCAAGGTCTGCCCAGCCTGCAAGCACGCGCAAAAGTACTTTGAGGTTACTAACTTCGAGCACTAAACCGAATTTCAAGCGCTCCAGCCACCCCCTGTGAGTGGTAAATGGATATTAAGAGAGGCTGACTTTAAAGTCAGCCTCTTTGAGTAAAGCTTTGGTTATGGATTAGCGGGATATCAGCGGCAGGTAGAGCTTGAAAGGCAGTGGATCCACATATTCGGTCGTGAAGAATAGCGGGTAACTTACCTGCTGCGTATCGCCTCCGGCATCGACCAAACCGCTCAGACCCACCCCAATCAATGCCGAGGACGGCAAACTATCTGTCGGGGTGATGGTCATTTCATTGGTTAGCGTGTCAAAACTGCAGGTTGCCGGGATCAGATCGGAGGGGTCAGGTTCCACCCACACATCCGGGCAGGCACTGGCAGCCATCGCCTGGCTCCAGGTGACCACAATTGAAGCATCGACCGGTACATCTGTCGCGCTATTGACCGGGGAAGTGCTGATCACGATCGGGTCGCGCCAGTTGAGGACGGTGTAGGCGTAGGTTTGGGTGCCATCCGTGCCATAGTCGACTGTAATGGGCAGGTTGGTAAGTTCTTCATTGCCATCCGCGCCTTTCATGACCGTTTCCCAGTTGCCGCGAGTGACCTTGAACTCAAAAGCTGTGCCGTCCAGGATATCGGCAGTGTAGGTCCAGAGGGTGTTGCTGACTTTGGTCATTGCCACCGCGCCGGGATTCCAATCGCCCACGGCTGGGTGACTGCCAACCAGGTAAAGCACTCCAGGGGTCCACTCAGGCACGGTTATTTCAAATGTTACCGCCACCAGTTTGGCTTCAGCGGTTTGTGAGACGGTGTTGGAAGGCACGCTGGGATTGAAACTGGTATCCAGCGCGATCACGTAATAGTAATAAAGCTGATCCGTGACTACGGTGGTGTCGGTGTAGGTCAGGTTGGGCGCCAGTATGCGGTCAATCTTGCTGAAAGTGATATTGTCAGTGGAGCGGTAGATGTCGTAGGCGTAAACTTCCAAGTCGTCTATGGATTCAGTCCAGCTCAGCGAGATGGAAGACGCGCTCCAGTCGGCTACAGAAAGAACCGGGGCAGATGGGGGAGTGAGGTCGGTTGAGGGGTTAACAGTCAGATCGCCTGCTTTTGTTTGATCATAGGGGTCCATAACCAGCCCGCCTTCATAGGCGTATACCCAGGAAACGGCGCCATCGGTGGAGTAGCGGTAGAGGTAATCAAACTCGCCTAACATCTCGGGCAGCAGGGTTCCGACAAATTCATCGTTATTGCCTGCCTGGGTGTTAAACACTGCATCATACCAGGTCCAGTCCATATTACCGCGTGGATCGCTTCCATCCGGACCATAACCCACCTGCGCCAGCAGACCGGGGGTGGCACCGGGTTCTGAGGTGACGCCATCAATCCAGACCTGACCATAAATGTTTTCGGTCGGGGTGACGCCGATGATGTGTTCGGTGGCAAGTGGCCATTGCAAATTTGCCCAACCGATGGTGTAAGCCGGCAGGGCTGTGACTTCGTTGGAAGGCCCACTAAGCATTCCGCTGGGGGTGGTCTTTGCGATCACAATGTAATAGACACGCTGCCCTGGCGTCAGACCGGTATCGGTGAAAGTTGTATTGCTTGTCTCGCCCACGAGCTCATAACCACCACCGGAGAGGTTGCTGCGATAGACCTGGTAGGCATCGGCGCTTATGGCGGCGCTCCAGGCCAGGGAGACCGAATCCGCACCAGTGTTGGTAACCTCCAGATCGATAACCGGCTCAGGTGGTGCAGCGATAAATCCGCTTGAAACAAGCACGGCGCCGCTATTAGCCGGGACGATAATGTTTTCCACCATACCGCTTGTGCTGATGGCGTAAGTATTGGTGCTGAGCACATCTGACAAATTTGTCAGGTAGGGCAAGTAGCCATCCACATTCAGCGAAACCTGTTGTGGGCTACTGCTACGGTTGACAACTATGATGGCTGCACCATAGGTAGGTACGTGTCTGCCGTAAGCATAGAGCGCGTTCTCGTTATCCACCAAAAGGGTGCGGTAGTCACCCGTTCGCAGGGCAACGTGATTATTTCGGGCAGCGGTCAGTGTTGAGTAATAGCCGAAAAGTTCAGCCTGTGCCGTCGGGCTTTGTAAGTGTGTGTAGAAAGGCGTCCCGGTCTCATCCAGCCATGGGTAAGGCTGACGGTTGTAGGGGTCATCCTGCCAGACGCCGCTGCCGTCCTTGGCAACAGGCCCAACCAGGCCGATTTCGTCACCGTAGTAGATGGTCGGGGCACCGGGCATAGTCATCTGCACCAAAGCCGCACCCTTTAGTTTCTCAATTGCGGGGGTCCAGTTGTAGTTTGGATCCAGGTAACCGGCTGGCTCCATGGCGTTTGTGTTTTCGTCCAGCATGAACAAGGCACGGTTGGTGTCGTGGCTGCCAAAGAGGTTCATCATGGCATAGAAGGCTTCGGGGGCGTAGCGTTCCTGCAGGTTGAGGATGCGTTCGTCGAACTGCTCCATGGTCAGGGGTGCCAGGGCGCCTGCCGAAGAACCGGTGTTGTGGTCGTTGTCGGTGAAGGTGCTGTCGCGCCAGAGGGAGAGCACGGCCGAGCTGAACTGATAGTTCATAACCGCGTCCCACTCGCCGCCCAGCAGCCAGCTGTTGGCGACGCCCCATTCCTCGCCAGTGATGTAGCCTTGGGGATTGACTGCATGAACCGTATCGCGGAAGCCTTCCCAGTAATCATTTGTTGGGTCATTGATTGTGCCGGGGTCCACGTCGCCGGCGACATCCAGGCGCCAGCCGTCCGCGGTGAGCATCCAGTGACCTGCCACGGTGGTTTCGGGATTGTCCTGGTTATCCCAGATCCAGGCTCTCACTTCCGGATTGCTGGAATTGAGCTTGGGCAGGGAGTCGTAACCCCACCAGGATTCGTAATTGGCGGCATTGGGCGTGCCGTCGGAACCCACGCAGGGACCCGTGCCGGCGGGCACATCGGTGAAATAGAACCAGTCACGGTATTCAGAAGTGGGGCTTTCGCAGGCGCCAATTTCAGTATAACGCTCATAGCGGTCGAGGTATTTTGAGTCGGACGAGACGTGGTTGAACACGCCATCCACGATCAGGTGCATTCCACGTAAGTCCAGCCCTGCAATTAAGGCATCATAATCTGCCTGGTCACCAAACATTTCGTTGATGCTCAGGTAATCCGTGGTGTCGTAGCCGTGGTTGGAGGGGGACTCGAAGATGGGGTTGAGATAGATGGTGGTGACACCCAATTCTGCTAAATAGTCCAGCTGATCAGTTAAGCCAGCCAGGTCGCCGCCGTAGAAGTTCTTGGAATAAGAGCCTTCACAAGGGTCATTGGTATCGGCTCTTGGATCACAGATATAGGTGTTCCAGTCTTCTGTGTTTGAGCGATAAATCGTGCCGCCCTCTTCACCATAGAAGAAGGTGCCGGCAGGTTTGTTGTTGGTGGGGTCGCCATCGCGGAAGCGATCTGGGAAGATCTGGTAGACGATCGCGTTCTTGATCCAATCGGGAGTTTGGAAGTCCGGAGCGTAAACCGTCAACTGGTAAGAGTAGTCCTGAGTTTCATCAAACGCTTCACCCAAACCCATGGTGCGGGCGGCGTCATCTTCGTAGTAGTCAGTGTCTGTGCCGTCAATGGCGATAAAGCGATACCAGTAGACGGTCGGGTCAGCGCTGGCGGGGACGGTGGCTTCCCACCAGTCGTAGGTGCCATCGCTATATGCAATGGCCATAGGAAGGATCGATTGCACGTTGGTGCGGTCGTTGTAGAGGCGCAGTTTGGCTTCAGTCAGGTCGCCCTGAGCCGCGCGCAAGCGCAGGATCACCTCGGTGCCGGTGGTGACCGGACCGCCAGGTGTGCGATAGATGGCGTCGCGGCTGTCGTGACCCAATTGGTCCCACCAGACTTCATTGTCATGGCTGGCTATAGGTGGTTCAGTTGAGGGAGGGAAGAGCGTGGAGACACTCAAAACAGCCTGAGTACTCCAATCTGTCGCGTTCCATTCATCAGCCGGATCATTGATTGTGTCCTGAGCATTGTCAGTGTCTCCTCCACCAGTATCCCAAACTTCCAGCCAGATCGTGTCAGGATTGCCAAGGCGATTTTTCTCGACCGCCCATTCAATAAATGATGGTTGTCCTACAATCAATGCGGCTTCATTGACAGAGCCAGCATTTGTCCAATCCCATTCTGTGCCTGTCCAAGCGACAAAATTGGTTTTATCCGTACCATAGGGGGTTTCGTTGACCCAAGTGTAAATCCCGAATTCTGGTTTATGCGGGTCATTGACCATGACATTACGCCCCCAGGCATCCGATGTCGCGCCATTCGCATCATTAGAAGTGTCGATATAAAGCGCATATTTGCCCCAATTGGCATCTTCGATATCGGCGTTGATGGTGTAAGCAAAGTAATACTGGCTGGCGTCTTCAGCAGCCCAAAAACCCAGTAAATCCATATTTGCATTACCGTTGCCGTCCCCGGATGGGTCGGCTGCAATGGGGTAGCCGTATGTCGGTTCGATCACCCCATCCACTAGCAACACAGGCGTGGAAACGGAAAGCGTAGCCAGTGAGCCCCAGTCTGAGGCTTGCCAATCATTGGATGGGAAGTTGATAGTGTCCTGGGCGTTATCTGTCCCTCCATTACCTGTTGACCAGACTTCCACCCACAACTTGTCGGGATTGCCCAGTTTGGATTTGGAAACAGAATACTCAATGATCGATGTTGTGCCACTGCCAATTGCGGCAGCATCCACATTTAGACTGTTCGACCAGTCGATTCCATTCCATATATATAGTGGGGCATGATCCATCCCATATGGAGGACTGTCTACCCAGGTGTAGATAGCATATTCCGGTTTGTGCGGATCAGCAGCGACTACAGATCTGCCCCAGGCATCATTGGCGGCGCCGTTGGCGTCACCAGTCGTGTCCAGGTAAATGACGTATTTTCCCCAGTTATTAGCTGAGATGTCGGTGTTGATCTCAAAGGCGAAAAAGTAGTGAGTCTCATCCTGTGTTACCCATAGGTTGGTCAGATCCATCGGATTGCCACCTTGAGAATCGCCTGCAGAATCAGTTGCCACTGCAGGACCATATTCAGCGTCTACTATGCCATCAACGGTCGGGGGTAAGGTTTGAATAATTTCTTGGGTAGGTGCCTGCGCCAGGCTGGCGACAGGGCTGAGGAAAAGTGAGAGTGCCAGGAATATGGCCAGAGATAAGCGAGTCGCTTTCATTTCACCCTTTCTACTAATGTGAATGTGATGGATAAATTATAGTGGACAGGTAAACAGAATACAATACAGCGTGAGAGGTTCCTTTGTGAATTGATACCTGTTAGATTCTTCACTGATTGGGATGTAAAAACCATTGGGTGTTGTCTATGACTCATGGTATTATGTTTTTGAATCTCCAGGTTGCCTTTCAAAGGACTGCTGATCTAAATTAATTGGAGGAACTCTCATGACCAAAATAGAATTTTCCAGCAACTACGAAGACTTATCCACAGAACAGGGTTTCCAGTTTGAATTCAACTGAGACCGCTGCGGTACTGGCTACCGCACATCCTTCCAGCCCTACGTGATCGGAAAATAAGCGGGGCTTTGGATACCGTAAGCGGCCTGGTTGGCGGTGTTTTTAGCCAGGCTGCTACGCTGGGCGAGCGGGCCCGCAGCGCTACCTGGGAGAGGGATCACGATCAGGCTTTCATCAGGGCAGCTGAAGAGGTGAAAGGCGATTTTGTTCAGTGCCCGCGCTGCTCGTCGTGGGTGTGCAAGGAAAAGTGCTGGAACACGAGCAAGGGTCTTTGCAAGAATTGCTCTCCAGACCTGGGGGTCGAGATGGCAGCCGCGCAGTCCAGCCGTACAGTCGAAGAGATCTGGGCGCACTCCAAGATGGCTGAGGATGACCGCGCAATGCTCAAGGAAGAGAGCTGGCGCGAAGGCGTCAGGGCAACCTGCCCATCCTGCGGGGTGGCGCTGCCTGAGAAAGTCAAGTTCTGCCCGGAATGCGGCGCGAAGATCCTGCAGGTGGTTTTCTGCAAGGAATGCGGCGCCAAACTTGAGCCTGGCACTAAGTTCTGTCCGGAATGCGGAACCAAAACAGGATCTTAGATTTTAAGTTGAAAATCGCTTTCGAAGAGAGTATCATCCCTGAGCAAAACTTTTACTATGGCTAAAAAACTTCACAAAGATAACCAAGTAGAACTATGAGTGAATTTATCAATAACGCCAGCAAACGCAAGGATGCGGTAAAGAGTATCATTCGATTGCTGCACGAAGGCAAGACGGTTGAAGAATTGCAGGCTGCGTACGGGCACATTATCGCGAATGCCAGCGCGGAGGATATCGCCGCGGCAGAGCGGGAGGTGATAGCCGAAGGGCTGCCCGTCACAGAAGTCCAGAAGCTGTGTGATCTGCACGTGGCGGTCTTCCAGTCGGGTTTGGAATCCGAGCCCGCGCCCGAGAATAAGCCGGGGCATCCCCTCTTCGATTTTCGCACCGAAAACGAACTGATCGCGCGCACAATCGAATCCATCCAGGGCTTTGTTCGTCGCTATACTGATGGCGACTTTGGCGTGTTGGAACAATTACGCCAGAATGCCAAAAACCTGGGCGTCGTGGTCAATCATTACGACAAAAAGGAAAACATGATCTTCCCGATCCTGGAGAAACACGGCTTCGCCGGTCAGATGCAGGTGATGTGGGGCGTTGATAACGACATTCGCAACGAAATCAAAAAGTTCCAGACCCTGCTTGAACCTCAAAGGCCCCTGGTTATGTCGGTGGAAAACGCCTTTGCTGAAGTATCGCGCCAGGTCATTGATATGATCTACAAAGAAGAGAAAGTGCTCATTCCGGAAACCATGAGCTTCTTTACTGAAGAAGACTGGCAGCAAATGGCGGACGAAATCGCCGGGAAAGTCACCAGGGCACCGGTTTCGTATTCGTATGAGCCGGCGGTTAGCGCTTCAGTCCCATCAGGGCTTATTCCTCTAAAGACAGGCGCTTTGAGCGCGGATCAGATTGACCTGCTGCTGACCAGCTTGCCAGTCGACATCACTTTTGTGGATGAAAACGACGAGGTGCGCTACTTCTCACAGGGTAAAGAGCGGATCTTCACCCGCACGGCTGCCATCATCGGGCGCAAGGTGCAGAACTGCCACCCGCCGCAGAGCGTGCACGTGGTGCAGAAAATCGTTGAAGATTTCAAGGCTGGATTGCGAGATGTGGCAGAATTTTGGATCAAGATGGGGGAAGCTTTCGTGCACATTCGCTACTTCGCCCTGCGCGATGAGAATGGGACCTACAAAGGTGTGATTGAAGTCTCGCAGAATGTGGCCGGCATCCGGGCTTTGGAAGGCGAGAAACGCCTTTTGGATCAGCAGTAAACCATCGAGGTCGGACAGATTGAAGGGGAAGCGCTTCATAACCTGACCCACTCTTCAATTCCCAAACCAGAAAGAAATCACTCTGTTTGATCAAATCGGACAGGGTGATTTTTATAAAACGACTTAACTGCAAGCCAAACGAGAGTGCACTGATTCTTAAGGATTATTTGACGATTAAAGGCTGCGCATCGCCTTGCCAATATGCCGGATGATGTCCGAAGGCAGGGTGGCGGCGGCGTGGCCGACCTCAACCAGCGCCAACTCCGCGGCGCGGGCGTGCAGGCAGACCGCAAGCGTGGCGGCATTGAAGGGGGAGAGCCCTTGCGCGAGCAGGCCAACGATCAGGCCAGCCAAAACGTCGCCAGAGCCGCCATGCGCCAGGACCGAGTTGGCGAAGGGCAGGATGCGGCAATCTCCGTCAGGCGAGACAACCAGCGTATTGGGACCTTTGAAGATCAGGGTCTGCTGCCATTCCCGTGCGTAGGTGACGGCAAGTTCGTGGCGGTTGGAGTGGATTTCACTCAAAGGGAGTCCGGTCAGGCGGGAAAACTCCATCTCGTGTGGTGTCAGAACAGTACGATTTGGCAGGAGATTGTGCCAATCGGGTTGCTGGCTCAGGATGTTGAGCGCGTCCGCATCGACCACAATTGGCAGATCGGGCGCGTGTTCGCGCAGATGTTCCAGCAAGGCGAGCAGAAAAGCCTGCGTGCCATCGGATTGACCCAAACCTGGCCCCACCAGGACGGAATCTTTTCCCTCCGCAGGGTAAAGGTCTGCCTTTTGCTCTGACACAAGCTCTGGCGGTTTTTCCGCTGTGATAGCACCATCTTTCTCAGGCAGCAGGAGCCAAATTGCTTCAGCAATACTCGCCGCCAGTGGAGCGTGGATGCTCTCAGGGATCGCCGCGTAAACCAGCCCAGCGCCGCTGCGCAAGGCTGCCTGGATGGCAAGACCTGCCGCGCCCGTGTATTTGCGCGAGCCAGCCACCACCAGTGCCTTGCCGAAGGTGCCTTTGAAGGAATCATCCGGGCGAATTGGCATCAGCGAGCTAGCTAATTCAGCTGTGATTGGGGTGGCAGAGTAGTTTTCCATTAAGATTAATTGTACCAGTGGGAGGAGGGGGTTGTAGGTCAGGTTCAACCCCATTCGCTTTGCTCAGGTGCAGGAAGAGGGTTATAGAAGTAACGTTGGAGGGTGGATTGGCGGAAAACAAAGTTAACCTCTGGGTCGTAACAAAAAGCCAACCCACCAATCATCTATTGTAGGGAAGGGGCTCGCCCCCTTCCGCAAACACGAACTAACGGAACGGCACAAGACTGTTCCCTACCACACTCGCTCGCCACGCCACGACGGATTGCGCAAAGAAATCCACCATATATCCTTCGTAAGGAAGGTGCCCTGCCCTGGTAGCGAAGCGGAGAGGGTGACCCCTTCCATAAACACAACCAGTCGTAGGTCAGGTTGCGCAGTTCAACCTGACATCGGAAGCCTAACTTCGTTGAGGCCTTAATTTGCCAGCATTCGTGACGTCAGGTTCAAAAGAAGAACCTGACCTACGCGCTGATTTTCTATGTAGGTCGGACAAAGTGCCGGCGAAACTGTGTAATTCGACCGCCTGATAATTCTTTGCTTTGAATAACGATTTGCGGGCTCACTCCGACGTCCACATCTTTCGGCGGAGTGGCGAAAAGCGTGCCATTCCGCCCTACGAGTGCCTCATTTTGTTAACTGAGCAAACCCTTGCAACATTGCTACGAGGACAGGTGAGGCTAAATGAGACCTAATGCTGATTCTTCCCGAGTTTTTCGATTACCGTGGATGCTCACCATGTACAACACCAGCATGAGCAGGCTTAATCCGGCTACGGTTAGCCAAATTATTGTGACGTTGGGCACCTTCTCAAGCAGCGTGGTGACAAAGGGAATGCCGGTTGCGACTCCAAGACTGTTGATAAATTGAACCTCGCCAAAGCGCTTGCTGAATTGCTGCTTTCCGAAGAAGTAATTGGTCATCCAGGTCACCGACACGGTGCCCATTGCGATTCCAAGACCGAAAGTGACTAGCATCAGCACCAGAAACGGTAAAAAATCGATGAATATCAAAAATACACAGGTGAGGATCATCAGCAGACCTGCGATGAGGGTGGCAGTTTTCGTGCCCACCCGGTCGTACAGATTTCCAAGGATGAATTTTCCCAGCACCATCGAAGCAGCATACGCAGATGCTACTATCGAAATTTTTCCAACGGAAAAGCCAAGATCGTTCAGATAGATAGGCATGTTGTAAAGGGTTCCTGCTCCGGTGAAACCTGAAAGAAATGCTGCCGTGAGAAAAGCCAGAAACCAGATGGGCAAGCGAACATGCGATTTGCCAGTTGGCTCTGATTTGTTAGCTTTTATGGGTGCTTTCTGGATCTCGTCCCGCACCAAGTGGGTTACGATCAGGGTTGATGGCAGCGCTATCGCCAGAAGAATTATTCCCAATAGCATGTATCCAGTTCGCCAGCTCTGGGTATTGATCAGCGTGTTTATCAGCGGATTGAGCACCATTGGTCCCACTCCACTGCCGGCGAGAGCGATGCTCAGGGCAGAACCAGTGTTCCTGGAGAAATGACGGGTTATGATGGTGGACACAGGAATAATCGAGATCCCACCAAATAAGAAACCAATTAAGCCTGCCAGCAGGTAAAAATGCACTAGAGTCCGGGCAGCCTGGAGACCGAAATAACATAAGCCGGTGGCTGCAATGCCAACAATCATTGGTTTTTGAATGCCTGTTTTAGTGAATAGAAAGCCCCAGAACAAGGCCGCAAACATAGAAGAAAGGGAAGTGATTGTGCCTGTCAGAGCGAAAGTAGCCCGGCTGACTCCCAGGTCCGCGGCAACCACCGGGTAGAAAATGCTTGCCACATTCATGATGATGCCCATGGTGGTTGCCATGATCAAAACGCAACCAATCAAAATAGCAGTGTCTTTGGCCTTGCTGGACGGAGGATTCATTCTGTCAATTGTAAACGATGTAAAGGCTCACGACGCGCAGACCAGGCCTGCACACCATTTCGTTCTATGCCCTCAAGGCTCGCGATCATGGGCAACGATTCGTGGTTTTTGACTTTTACATCCTTTTCCGGCATAATTAGCTAGTGTTGTTTCCCGGTCAGGGCTCTGACCTTTCAAGTGCCAATTTAGAAATAGGAAAGCCTGTGCAATCTGAAAATACTGAAAACAAAAATCCAGGGGTGATCATCCGGTTAGTCGGTGTAGTGGTTGACGTCGAATTTGGTTCCGGAGATCTTCCCTCCATTTACAATGCACTGCTGGTTAAACGCAAGGAAGGCGGCGACCTGATCCTTGAGATTCAAGAGCATGTAGGCACCAACGTGGTGCGTGCCATTGCCATGGGCGGCACAGCCGGGCTCAGACGCGGCATGCCAGTCATTGACCTCGGTGAGCCGATCACGGTTCCCATTGGCAGGGAAACCCTGGGGCGGCTTTTCAACATCCTTGGTGAGCCAATCGACGACCGCGGAGCTTTTGAGCCCAAAACTTTCGCCCCGATCCACCGCAAACCGCCGGCGATCCGCGACCAGGTGCTATCCAGCGAAAAGATCGTTACTGGCATCAAAGCCATCGACCTCCTGACCCCGTACCCCAAGGGAGGCAAGGTGGGTCTGTTTGGCGGGGCGGGTGTTGGCAAGACCGTCCTGATGCTGGAGTTGATGAATAACACCATCACCAAGAGCTCGGGCATTGTGCTTTTTGCGGGTGTGGGCGAACGCAGCCGTGAGGGAAACGACATGTGGCTGGAAATGAACGCTTCCGGTTTGATCGATTCCGCCATCCTGGCATTTGGACAGATGAACGAACCGCCCGGAGCGCGTCTGCGCATCCCCTTCACCGCCCTGACGATGGCAGAATACTTCCGCGACGAAGAAAACCGCCCGGTGCTGATCTTTATCGACAATATCTATCGCTTTATCCAGGCGGGCTCCGAGGTTTCAGCGCTTTTGGGGCGATTGCCGAGTGAGATGGGCTATCAGAGCACACTCGAATCGGAGATGGGCTTGCTGCAGGAACGCATCACTTCCACCAGCAGCGGCAGTATCACATCTGTTCAGGCGGTTTATATCCCTGCTGACGACGTGACCGACCCGGCTGTGGCAGCGACTTTCTCGCATTTGGATGCCACCACCGTGCTCTCGCGCCGCCTGGTTTCGTTGGGGCTGTACCCGGCTATCGACCCGCTGCAATCCAGCTCCAATTTGCTGACGCCCGAGAACGTAGGAGACGAACATTACAACGTTGCCATGCAGGTCAGGGCGAGCCTGGCGCGCTATGAAGAGCTGCAGGACCTGATCGCCATCCTCGGCATGGAAGAGCTTTCCCTGGAGGACCAGCAAATTGTGATTCGAGCCCGCAGGGTGCAGCGTTTCCTGACCCAGCCTTTTATCGTGGCAGAAGCTTTTTCGGGCAAACCGGGAGTGTTTGTGCCGATTGAGGAAACCGTGCGGGGCTTTAAAGAGATTTTGGAAGGAAAATATGACGACCTGCCAGAACAGGCTTTTTATATGACCGGCACGATTGCAGACGTCTTGAGGCAGGCCGAAGAAATGCGAGAGGTCGAGGAATCATTCAGCCTGGAAGGTGCCGATGAGCCAACAGTCTGATTCTGAGGGACTGCTCAGGGTGGAAGTGCTCAGCCTGGGGTCGGGCGGATTGGAATTGGAGCAGGTCGAAAGACTGCAGGTGAAGCTGAAAGATGGTTCCTGGCTGGGAATTCGCCCCGGGCATGCAGCCATGATTGCTGCCACCGGTGATGGAGAGCTCAGATTCAGGAAGGACGACCAGGATCAAAGCGTTTTGGTTAAAGCAGGCATATTGACCCTGGCTGAAAACCTGGTCAGCATTTTAACAACACATTGAGGCTGCAATGGCAGAAGAAGAAAACCCCGACGCAACCCAGGATAGCCAACCTGAGCCGTCGGAAGTGGAAAAGATTACCAGGCGCGGGCGCATGTTTTCCGCGCGGGATCTGCGCGCGACGACTATCGGCTGGGAAATCGCCATACCGATTGTTGGCGGTCCCTTGCTTGGTTTTTTCCTGGACCGCCGCTTGGATACCAGTCCGCGCTGGACGCTCATTTTGTTGGGTGTGGGAATTTTATCTGCGGTTGCGGCAGTGATCCGTTATGTGAAATATGAATTTTATATAATGAACAAGGAAGAGAACGAAAGAATGGCCGCCGAGCTCGAAAAAATGAAGGAATTGATCAAAGAGCAGGAACGCAGGCGCAGGCAACGTTATGGAAAATGAGGGCGTGAAAATTATCTGGATCATCTTTTGGATCCTGCTCGGCACGGGCTGGTCTGTGCTTTCTTTCCAATGGCTGCGCAAGAATGTGGAATCGATTGAACCCTTGTCGGACGGGCAGAAGTCGCCTTTTAAGGGTTTGATGCTGCGCCGGACGGTCATGTTTTTGCTGCTCGGACTGCTTCTCTACCTTGCTTTGCGAACTGAGCCCCTGGGAGCGATTGGGATGGTGATTGGGATCACGATTGCCACCTGGGTGCAAGTGATCATTTATAACCAGCGCCTGAACAGCCTGACAGGTCGGAAGGAGTAGTAAATTGGATGTAATTCAACACAACATCGTCTTCACGCTTTTCGGGATCCTGCCCATAAGAGATACGGTGCTCTTCACCTGGATCACCATGGGCATCATCATCCTTACGGTGTTGATCTTAAAAGTGCTCAAACCTAATCTGTTGGAATATATTCTCGAAATGGTCATCAGCATTTTGGATGATGCCATGGATGTGGATGACTTGCATCCATATATTCCAGTACTGGGCAGCCTGATGATCTTTA
>DIWN01000058.1 GCA_002423495.1 Anaerolineaceae bacterium UBA6105
TTGTGACTCTTTCTCCAAGTCTCACTCATCCTTTAATCTTACTATTTTTTCGCAGCAAGCTGCGGGGAAATGCCCTCTTTTGAATTATAAGCCACCCGCTTCTAAATGGGGAAATCTTATACTCATGACATCCTGGCGGGAACCTTGATAAATCAGCAAGATTTCACAAGCTTTGGTATAATTCTTGCATCATGAAAACTGGCAGATTTTTTTCTGTTTTGCGGAAGGTACATTATGCTGATACTCCCTAGTCAACAGACGACCACCTCGATGTCGGCGCATCTGGCTCAAACCATGACTCTGCTCGGTCTGACTCTGGATGAACTCCAGCAAAAAATCGATTCGGAGCTCGCTTCCAATCCTGCGCTGGAGTTACTGGAAGAGCGCATTTGCCCTATGTGCAAGCGCCCCCTGCCACCGAAGGGACCATGCCCAATTTGCAGCCAGCCAGCCTCCTCCGAGTCGGAAGACCCAATTGTTTTTATTTCACCCCGTGAAGACTTTTACACCGGCTCAGCCTCCAGCACCGGCGAAGTGCCCGAGGAGCCTTTTGTTTCAGAATCAATCGACCTCCCCAGTTACGTTCTACGCCAGGCTGCCGCTGAGCTCGCTACTGAAGACCGCTTGCTGGCAGCTTACATCCTCACACATCTTGACGAAGATGGATTTCTAACGACTACACCCCTCGAGGTCGCCCGCTACCATCATCGTTTGCCATCAGAAATAATTGACCTGATTGAAAAGCTCAAACGCTGTGACCCGGTAGGCGTCTGTTCCGCCAACCCAACCGAAGCCATGCTGACACAGGTTGAAGTATTATCCGAAAATATGAATGTGCCTGCCCTGACGCGTGAAGTTGTGGCAAATCACCTTCACCAGATGAGTCAGCATCACTACCCTGAAATTGCCCGCGCTTTGGGAACTAGCACGCAACAGATCCAAAAAATTGCGGCTTTCATCAGCGAGAATCTAAACCCATTCCCGGCGCGTGCCCACTGGGGCGACGTGCGCAATCCCAACAGCAACGACTCGCTGGCCTTTCACCAGCCCGACATTCTCATCTACCGTCTCAATGAAAATCCTGCCAACCCCCTGGTTGTTGAGATCATCCTTCCAATTCGCGGCACTTTGCGCGTCAATCCGCTCTTCAAATCATCTCTCAAACAGCTTGAACAAGACAAAACGGAAGAATGGCGCAGGGATATCGAAAAAGCGAATCTCTTGATCAAATGCATCCAACAGCGTTCAAATGCCTTGAGACTGCTGCTCGAGAAACTGGTCGTTATCCAAAAGGAATACATCCTGCATGGTGACCTGGATATGAAGCCCCTCACGCGCGCTGAAATTGCGCGCTTGCTCGACATGCATGAATCCACGATCTCGCGCGCTGTTTCCAGCAAAACCGTTCAGCTCCCCAACAAAAAAATCGTTCCGCTTTCGATCTTCTTTGACCGGAGCCTGTCGTACCGAACTTTAATCAAGCAGATGATTGAGGATGAAGATCACGCCATGAGCGACTCTGAAATCCAGGGCTTGCTCAAAGAACAGGGGATCGAAATCGCCCGCCGAACGGTTGCCAAATACCGCTCAATGGAAGGCATCCTGCCCGGAAATCTCCGTCAAAGTAAAACCAGGTAGCATGGTCCCTGCCTCCCTCGACCAACAAAACAAAAAATCACCCGGTGATTCTCATCAGGATTTTTCCCTGCTGGACCGGTCTCTGATCCTGGAGTTGATTCCTGCGGCTGCCCTGGTCTATCGCCGTACAGATGACCAGATCCTCAGTGCCAATCGCAAATTCTTCGATCTGACCGCCTTTACGCTTGACGCTCTGCAGGAACTCTCGCTCAACACCCTGATCCCCGGCGACCCGGACACAAACCCCACCGGAGAGCAAAGCCGCCCGGTGCGCCTGCAAATTGCCAGTGGCGACCTGATTCTCGCCAATATGCGCATTTTGCCCATCAGCCTTACCAACCAGGTGGTCGTTCTCACATTTTCGCCCCCTGATTCCGAATTCGAAATCAGGCGCGACCTGCTGGAACAGGAATACCGCTTTGACAATTTTTCGCTTCTGACCACCCTGGGCAGCCAGAACTCTTCGCAGGCAGTTTTTCAGACTGCCAGCCAAATTCTGCAGCGCATGCTCAGCCCCAGGTTGATTCTTGCCTATCGCGTCAACCCGCGGGACGAAAAGCAGCTTCAACTGCTCAGCGCGTCCGCCCAAACAGAGGCATTTCCTTCGACCCTTGATATCGGATTGCTTGAAAGCACCCCCAGCTTGCACCTCTGGAAACTGCAGCGTGAACCCCAAAACCAACTGCAGGAAATCGCCTTGATGGAAGGCTACCATTACCTGCTCACCCTCCCCCTGCTCCACAACAATTCCCCGCAAGGACTGATGCTGGCAGCCAGCGAGACGCCCTACCCTGATGATGACACCCTGCGCTACCTGGCGCTGATGTCCGCCCACGCCGCCTCAGCAATCCAGGGGCTGAACAGCCTCGAAAGTGCGCAAAGGACACTCAATAATATCCGGCATGTCGTCCAAATCCAGCACGCCATCACCGACAACCTCGAGGAAGGCGTTATCATCCTCACCCCGGATCTGCGCATCGCTGAGATGAATCCAGCGGCTGAGTTTTTGCTCGGGTATTCTGGCAAAGAAGTCTTCCGTCAAAAAGCTGAAATGGTTCTGATTGGCAACGAAACACTTTCGACCCTTTACAAGTCAGCCCAACAAGGCATCAGCACCCTGGTCGGGAACAACTTCAGCCTAAACAACCGCTCGGGCGGCTCCTTCATGGCGCAAGTGCTCTGCATCCCGGTGGTCGAAAAAGACAAAGTCCGCAGCATCGTCCTGATCCTGCGCGACATTAGCCAGACGGAGCAAATCCGCGCCCACTCCCAGCAGCTTGAACAGCGGGCGTTTCTGGGTGAAGTCTCTGCAATTTTCGCGCATGAAGTCAAAAACCCGATCAACAGCATCTCCACGGGTTTGCAGTTGATGGGGCTCACCATGAAGCCGGATGACCCCCATGCCGATCTGATCTCACGCTTGCAGAACGATTGCCTGCGTCTGACGCATTTGATGGATTCAACCCTTACTTTCTCCAAACCGGTGGAATACAACTTTGCTCCGCTTGACCTCGCCAGCCTGATAAACTCCATCCTGGAGCGTTGGGCGCCCAGGATGTACCGCTTGAATATCAGTTACAATCTTGAGCAGCAGCCTGCCAACCCCATGGTGTTGGCAGATGGCCGCGCGATTGAACAGGTTTTTGTGAACCTGATCAGCAACGCCATTCAGGCGATGGAAACTGATGGCGGAAGCCTGAACATAAAAATTCACCCGGTTTCACCTGAAACCAATCCGCCTCAATACGAGATTATCGTGGCTGATTCAGGACCAGGCATCCCGGAAGATTTAATTAAGCACGTTTTTGAGCCCTTCCTGACGACCAAAGCGAAGGGCACGGGTTTAGGTTTGGCTATCTCGCGCCGCATTATCACGGCGCATAAGGGAAATATCTATGTTGAAAGCTTTCCAGGCGGAACAATGTTCCACGTTCTGCTCTTGAAGGCCACCTAAGGAGTTACATGGCAGCAACAGTTTTAGTCGTTGATGATGAAGAAACCGCCCGCATGGTCGTTTCTGAGTTTTTGCGTTCAAGAGGTTACGAAGTCCTCGAAGCCGGCACTCTGGCAGATGCCCGTGCTATTCTCTCGAAGGGTGTCGCAGACATCATCATCCTCGATGTACGCCTGCCAGATGGTTACGGTCCGCACCTTCTTAACGAAACATCACGCCTTCCCTTGCGCCCCCAGGTCATCATTGTCACTGCCCATGGCGAAGTCTCGATGGCGGTTGAAGCCATGAAAAATGGCGCGCAGGACTTCATGGAAAAGCCTCTGGACTTGCTGGAGATGGAAAAGTCAGTCAATCGCGCTGCAGAAGTTATATCCATGCGCCGGGAATTGGCGCATTTGCGCAGCAACCAGGGCAAGCACGATGAATTTATTATCGGTGACACACCCGAGATGAAACATATCCTTGAGCTGGCAGGTCGCGCGTCGGAGTCTTCAGTTTCGGTGCTGATCACCGGACCAACCGGCACAGGCAAGGAAGTGTTGGCACAATATATTCACCAGAACGGACCGCGTTCGGGCAAACCATTCATCGATATCAACTGCCCTGCTATTCAACCAACTATGTTTGAATCCGAGTTGTTCGGGCATGAAGCAGGTTCCTTTACCGGCGCGACCAGCAAACGCAACGGTTTGATGGAAATCGCCGATGGCGGTATTCTCTTCCTCGATGAGATCTCCTCAATGCCGGTCGACCTCCAGGCAAAATTCTTACGTGCGCTTGAAGAACGCGCTTTCAGGCGGGTTGGCGGATCGAACCTGATTCGCGTTGACGTTCAGGTGATCGCCGCTTCAAACCGCGACCTGAAGGAAATGATCGCAAAGCATGAGTTCAGGGAAGACCTCTATTATCGTCTTAAGGTTGTCGACCTGGATTTGCCCTCATTGGCAGAACGCCGCCAGGATATCCCCGATCTGGTGGGTTATATGATCCGGAAGTTCAACAAACGCCTGGGCAATAACGTTCTGGATGTTTCGCCTGCCGCAATGCAAGCGCTGATCAACTATGATTGGCCGGGAAATATTCGGGAATTAAGCAATGCCATTCAACACGCGGTTCTTTTCTGCGACGAGGCCACAATTGACCTTAACCATTTGCCAAAAGACATCACCAAATAAGCATTTTTGAAGCTCAGGCTGGCAAGCTTGGCATAGTAGTTGCAACATAACCTCCGATAAGTATTTTCATCGGAGGTTATTTATGTTAATTAATGGAGATCAGGTCCTTTTAATTGTTTCGATAGTGCTTTTTGCACTGGGCTTTCTTTGTTTGATTTTGAGCATAGTCATCCTGGTCAAGCAGTCACTCGGTCGGGGTATTCAAAGTATCGCAGAATCGACAACGATATTGGCTGAGAAAGGGATCACCGAAGGAGTATCGGGGCTGGTTGGAAACGCCTCTTTGCTCATCAGCTCCCTCAACGACCTCGCCAAATCCAACACTGGCATTGGCATATTCTTTGTCTTCCTGAGCCTGGTCCTGTTTGCCGGCGCTTATTATATGCTTAAACCATTCATTGGAGCCATGCCCTAATTTTCCTTGAAGGAGTGACAATGTCGATTGAGAGATTGCTAGATCAGATCCGGGTCCGTTTTGATTCGCAGACTGCCCGCGCGGTGGTCAGCGCTTTTCGCGCAGAATCACTCGCGTGGCATTATCTTGATACTACACCCGACCTAGAACAATGGCTGGACTTTGCTTCCGATGACCTCTCCCGCTGGCAGCCTGGCGTCCTTGCGCTTTTCTCTCTCGACCACTGCCTGCCCGAACAGGATCTGACCGATCTAGAAACCAAGCTCCCTGCCGAACTGAATGAACGGGTTGCGAATGTTTTCGAAATGACCCGCCTGACCGGTCTCGAACCGACCAGCCTGGCAGATGCCGCCCTGCTTGCGCTACACCTGCGCGAATTCCGCCGCGATGAAGGCTCATGGAAAGGACTTTCCGAAAATTTGCTCTCGGGCAAGTGCCGGCTGCCGGTTTGGAAGACGGCTTTCGCGATCCTTCCCCAACTTGTGCCTGATTTTGATGCCGCCATGGACAGCCTGGTAACAGAACTTTCCCCTCAGTATGCAGAGACACTTGGCAGCCTGATCGTTCACCAGGTGATAATCAATCCAACCGACGAAAATATCCGCTATCAAACCTATCGCCGCAGACTTCAAAAAGCTCCCATCGACCTGCAAATTTCCTCCCTGCGCGCTATGCGCTCGGTTGAAGACGAATCGCTGATCAAACTCCTTGCGAACAGCTTTTTGGCCCAGGTTCAGTCAGCTAACGGAGATTTCAATAAAAATGCTGGTCAATCAACTGTCGAATCTTTCCGGCAGCAGGCTGTTCTCAGCCAGATTGCCGGGCAGCCCGCGCAAGCCTCCCGCGCGATTGACCATGCCTTCAATGCACTGAACCGTCAACAAGCCGAAATACTGCGTAATCTCGCTTTTGAACTCGAGACCTCCAGCCCCGAAGAAGCCCGCAAGACCTGGGAAGAAATTCTTCGGCTGCAGCCAGACAACACGACTTACAAAAAAGAATACGCGGAATTCCTGATCGCGAATGATGATCCTGATTATGGCTACGAAATTCTGCAGGAGATCCCGGATGATGCCACCAGGGCGCTTTACGCCCTGCGCTATCCAGTCACCAGCGCGACTGACCCCGAAGGCACGCATTCGCTGGATAAAGCCCTCGAAAAGACAACGCTCCAAACCAGCAACTCGCGCTTTTCCTCCGAGTCCGACAATCTCAAGGCTGCCCGCTACGCCTTTGAAAACAAGAAGTATCAAACTGCCAGCAATTTCATCCGCAAAGCGCTGGCTGAAAATCCCAACAATCTGGAAGCCATCAAGCTTTCCGGTCTGATTGACCGCCACTTGGCAAACATCGACGATGCGATTGAATCCAGCGCGCTGCTGGCGGTTTTTGAGCCGCAAAATCAAACCAACAAAAAAGATCTGGCCTCGCTTTACCTCCAATCGCAGCAGCCGGAAAATGCCCTCAAGATCTACCAGGATCTTATCCATGCTTCAAGTGAACCTTCACGCACTGACCTGCTCAACTTCGCTGAAATTTCCATCAAAGCTTCCCAAGCTGAAAAAGCCATTCCAATCGCGCAGGCTTTCCTGAAAAAGGACGCGTTTGACGGCGAAGCTTTGGTTTTGCTCTGCAATGCCCTGATCGTCACAGGCAAACACGATGAAGCCGTTGCTGTGCTCGAAAAAGCTTCTGCTGTTGCCCCGGAAAAGCCTGCCAGCTGGCTCTCGCTGGCACGAATCTGGACCAGCCTGGGTCAGGAAGAAAAAGCCATGCAAGCCCTGCGCAAGGCCAAAGCGGCCTTGCCGGATGACCCCGCAATTCTAAGCGCTCTCGGATCGCTATATCTTGCGAATGATCAGCCAACTGAAGCCATCAGCGTTCTCAGGCAGGCTTTTCAACTTGATCCATCCAGCTCTTCTGTTAGAAAGTCACTGGCGCAAGCCTATCTGACCCACGGCTACATTGACGAAGCCTGGACGACCATCGCACCGCTTGAGGACGATTACACTTCCGATCCGGAGTTGGCATACGTCCTGGGGCAAACACTGGCTGCCATGGGAGACCTGAATGGCGCCCGACCTGTACTGCGTTTTGCCTGGCAGTCAAACCGCTCAGACAATGCCTTAAAATCCTACGCGGAACTTTTAATCAAAAGCTACAGCGAGGGCGTAAAACCTGGAACTCAGGAAGTAAAAGAGATGTCCCAGTTACTTTCCATCATGGAAGAACGCCAACAGGAACGGGATGGGCTCTTTGACATGCGCCTGCTGCAGGCTGATCTAAAAGCAAGCCTCGGCATGCACGACGCTGCCTACCAGGACTACCTCCAGCTCCTTGACTTCCCGGAGGCAAGGTCTCCACGTTCGTATCATCACCTCCAGTTCCAAACCGGTAAAACAGCGCTTGCACTGGGGCTGACGGATATCAGCCTGGCATCGCTGCAGGAAGCGGTTCTGATCGACCCTGACGACCTGCCCTCCCGACATACCCTCGCGAAAGCCTATATGGAAGCCAATCTGGAAGACGAGGGCTTTGCAACTGCCCGCTCCGCCATGCAGATCGCTCCAACAGAAATAGAAAATGTGCTTTGGTACAGCGACTTCATGGGCGGGCACAACAACGCCCGCGAGGCCATCCAGGTCTTGAAGGACACCATCCACCTCCGTCCGGATGACAAAGCGCTCTACCTGACGCTTGCGCGCACTTACGTCAATCTGAATCAAATAGAAGAAACCAAAGAAACTCTCAACCAAATGCTCGCATTGGAAGACATCGAGACTGAAGAATATGTCAATGTGGCCAATCTCTACCTCCACATGAATCAGCCCGATGAAGCTTCGCTCATCATTAAAAAAGCGATTTCAGATAATCCCTTCCCGGATTTTGCTGAAAGTTGCGATTTGATTTATTCTGTCCTCAAACTTGGTGACTCCGCAGCGGCTTTACAGTTGATCACTGATCTTGAGCCGGCGCTTCAGGCTAACCTTGCCTACCCATTGCTAAAATCCGACGTGCTCGCAGCCAACCAGCAGTTCCTGCCAGCCCTCGCAGTCCTCGAGGACATCCTGACCAAATTGGAATTTGCTCCGGAGATGCTTGGGAGTGTGGCTGGGGATGCGGCTGAACAGAACCTTGACTATCCTGCTTACAATCGCGCCGGACTCTACTACCGGGCTGCCCAACTCGAACGAATGATTGGCGATCTGCTGGTTTCTCAAAAACATGCGGCTCTGGCCTTGAATGCTGACCCAGGCAACGAGCCTGCATTCCTGCTCCAGCTCGAACTTGCCCTGGCGGGCAGCGATTCCGAAAGTTTGTCCAACGCGCTCGATTTCCTCAACACCCAGGAAACCCGAACTCACACAGCAACCTCAACAGCTAACATCCTTGCTCTTGACGCGATGCTGAGAGATGACCTGCCAAAAGCGCGCTTGCTTTGGGAGCACTTCCTTTCTGATAAAACACACTCACCCACTGCCCGGGCGCTTGAAAGCTTATTTGCCCATCAGAGCGGCAGCGCGGAATCAGCTGCAAATGTATTAACAGAAGCGGTAGAGATGGTCGATGAGCTTGAGATCTACCTGCGGAGCCAATCTTTCGATATTGCGAGCCATTTTAATTGGATCTGGCACACGCTTGCTGTGGCTAAAGCTGCGTGGCAGCTATCCATTTGGGATATTGCTGACCGCTTGCTTGAAGCAGCGCTTTCTGTTGCCAAGATTAACCCCATCGCCAATAAGCTCCTGGCAGAATACCTGACAGACAAAACCAGGCAGACGAACAACGCGCACTTTTTGCGCCTGCTGAGCCATGCCCCAAAGGCTTTCGATCCGCAGCATTCAGATTTCGACATAATCGAAGAGCAAATCTCGATTGCTGGTCGCGCAATCGCCCCTTCAGAACTTCTGCCAACCCTGAAGATCAACCAGGCGCTCAAAAATGGGTATTGGTCAGAGGAAAACGATTTGCACAAACTCGTCACAAACGGCAAACAAGCTGCCCAGGCTCTTTCTGTGCTGGTGGACGATGCATCCATTGCGGACATCCTTGCAGGTTTCAGCAAAAACGCAGACGTCAACTTTCAGCAGGCAATCCAAAGCCTCCATTCAGACCCTGGCAAATCAGCAGCAATCGCCTTAAAGTTGCTTGAATTCCAGCCTGAAGACCCTGCGCTGCACGTTCTGCATGCCATTGCCTCCCGCAAAAACCCCCTCCTGGCAGCCGAATCGCTTGAGACTGCCCTCGCGATCTGGCCGGACGAACCGGATTGGCACGCACTGGCAGCGGCGATGTACCAGGATGCCGGTCAATATCCCGAAGCAGCCAAACACCTCGAAGAAGCCATCCGGATTGCCCCAAAAGAGGCGCAATACTGGCAAATGCTCGGGGATGTGAAACTGCTCGAAAAAGATTATCACGCAGCCAAGGACTACTTTGGAAAGGCAACTGATCTCTTCCCTTCCAACCCGGAAGCACTGCACTCACTGGCCATCATCAACCAACAGCTGGGCGAGCACCAGATCGCTATTCAGTGCCTTCGCAAAGCCAGCCAGCTCGACCCCGGTAACATTGTCTACGAAGAAGGCATTGCCCAGTCGCTGCTTGCTAGGCAGGATCTTCCTGAAGCCATTCAGCAGGCTGATGCCATTCTGAAAACGGATCCAAAGAACGAAAACGCCTGGCAAGTAAAGGTCAAGGCACTGCTCAAGAGCGGCAAACCAGAGGAAGCCCGGCAGGCAATCCATTTTGCCCTGGCGGTCGTCGAAAACCCTGTGCCCTTTGAGCTGCAGAAAATTGACCTTGACAATGCCCGTAATCCCCACCAGGCAATGTTGTCATCACAAAAAATTGCTGAAAATTACCCCGAAAACGTGGCTGTTCTCAATAATCTCGCGCATAAACAAATCCAGATTGGCGAGATCGAGAAAGCGGAGCAGACCTTACAGCGCAGTTTGGTTCTGGACCAGTCCAACCCTGAAACGCTGGTTGCGCTTGGCAAGGTGGACCGCGTTCGCGGTAATCTGGACCAGGCACTCGCGCATCTCGCCCAGGCGATTGAACTGCAGCCAGGATTAATGGAAGCCTACCTCGAGATGGGGCTCACCTACCAGGATCGCCGTGAGGTCAACAATGCCATCCAGACCTACCATAAAGCGATTGCCATGGTCAGCAACGATCCCCGCCCTTACCTGCAGGCTGCAGCTGCCTACAAGGAAAGCCGAGACTATCGCAATGCTGAATTTATGCTGCGCCAGGCTTCACAGCTTTCTCCATCAGACCAAAACATCCGCCGGCAGCTTGCCGCGGTGGTAGCACTCAATATTGTCAATAATCTCCAGGAGGCTCCTAAAAGATGAGACCTTACAATGCCCGCAAAAGTGACGAGGTGCTGGTTGTCAGGCGCGGAAAGTTCCTGACTTTGCTTCAGACCGCGCTGAGCAACCGCGAATTCCAGTTTGCCCGCCAGGCTTCTTTGATCTGGCTGGCGAGTTACCCAGGTGATCTTCTGATCAACTTTATCTACGCTTCCGTGTTGGCAGAACTTGGCGACACCGAAATGGCGGGTAAAAACCTGGCCAAACTCTTGGCATATGACCCCGAGTTCGTGGAAGCTGCCAGCCTGCTGGATCGTCTCACCGGGGAAAGCAATCGCGACACCCACGCCAACCTGTTGTATTTGCAGCGCGGCACCTCCAGCGCGAAATCTCCGACCGCCTGGCTCGATGGCTTAATCGCTGCCCGCAACGCGTGGGAGAGCGGTGATCTGACCGGCGCGGAAAAGGCCATTCTCGAGTCCCTGGCGCACAACCCCCGTTCACCTTTACCCGCGGCTTTCCACATGCAGATCATCCACAAAACCAACAATACCACCCTGCTCGAAACCCTCGCGGGCATTTACAGCAGCCGCTGGCCGGATTGTGTCCAGATCAAGGTCCTCTCAGCCATTGCCGATATTCAGCAGGGCAACGACACTGCCGGCGTCGAAAAAATGCACTGGTGTGCTGCGCATGACGTCAGCGGGCAGGTCATCAACCGCCTGCTGGGACCCAATCACACCTACAAGCCCCTCTGGCCAGAAGATCTCAAGGTCTATCTCGATCTGCCCGTACCAGCTACTGTCGCAGCGGATTTGGGATGGAATGTGCTTTCAAACGCGGATTTTGTTGCCTCGGATAGCGCTGGTAAGGAAGCAACCCCGCAAACAGCTGAAGAAATCATCAACGACGATCCCACCCTGGCGCTTCACTTGCCAGATTACCTGGTTGACGAATTGGCTGAGTCTGGGGATGTGGATTATTCCGAAGTCCCAACCAGCTCCTTCTTCCTCCAGGACATTGCCACACCTCCTCTGCCGGACGGACACACAAATGAGGTTCCTGCCCTTCATTCCCCCGATTCGCGAAAGTCAGCACCCATTTCCGAGGAATCACAGGCTACTGTCCTCGCGATGACCGAAATTCAAACTGAGTTTGAAAAAGTGGCCCGAAAAATGAACAAATCCGAGCTCATCAATACCGATGGGCGTTTTCCCAGTTACGTAATTCTGACTTCCCGCGGAAATCTTGAGAAAAAGTACGGCGCGAACACGGCTGATGTCGTGATCGAATCGATGCGCAAATTGAGTCTTAACATCGTCGACCTGCCGGGCTGGAACAGTCTCGTTTACGTACCTGATGACGAAACCAGCGCCCGTGAACAGGCTCTGGACCCCATTCAAGCCAGTGATGCCTGGAAGATCAAACTTTCTCTCACGGATCTGGATGCCAAACTCGCCTCCCAAGGAGAGATGATTGGCGCGCTGCTGATCATTGGCGGCAATGACATCGTACCTTTCCACATGCTACCCAACCCAACCGATGATTCGGATGTGAATGTGCCTTCCGACAATCCCTATGCCACTCTCGATGAAAATTACTTTATCCAGCAGTGGCCTGTTGGTCGCATCCCGGATGAAGCAGGCAGCGATGCCGGCTATCTGCTCGAGCAACTGCGTTTCCTGACCAAAGAGTACGAGCTGAAAGTCAAGTCAAAAAAGAGTATTTCAACCAATATTCTCGCAAATCTGCTCCGCAGCCTGGCAGCCCGTTTCCAGAGTTTTAACGTTCGGTTTCAGAAGCCCGACAACATCGGTTGCACAGCTGAAGTTTGGAAGCCGGCTTCATCTGAAATCTTCGCTGTTATTGACCATGCAGACCGCCTGCTGAGTTCTCCGCCAACCAACAATAACAACCTCCTCAACGGGCAGATATCTGACCCCAAATTTGCCTACTTCAATCTGCACGGACTCAAGGATTCCCCCGAGTGGTATGGTCAGCGCGACCTTGCCAGGCCTTCAACCGATCCGGAATATCCGGTCGCGATGGAGCCCACCAACTTTAATCCCCAGACTTCTTCCCCTGAAATTGTGCTGAGTGAGGCCTGTTACGGCGCCAACATCCTCGATAAAAAGGTTAACGAAGCCATTTCGCTCAACTTCCTTGCCAGCGGTACGCGGGCCTTTGTCGGCTCAACTTGCATCGCCTACGGCTCCGTGAGCAAAAGTCTGGTGGCCGCAGATTTACTCGCCTATCACTTCTGGACCCACGTCAAAGCCGAAGTTTCCGTTGGCTACGCCCTGATGCGCGCCAAACTTGCCCTGGCAAAGAAGATGACCGAAGATCAGGGCTACCTGGACGGCGAAGACCAGAAAACCATTCTTTCCTTCGTGCTCTACGGCGACCCACTGGCTTCCAGCGTGAATATTAAGGAAGTCACAAAACCAGCCATCCGCCCAACCACCACCCCGGAGCTCAAGACCATCAGCGACTCACGCGAAGAATTGATCGTGGCCGCTAATGAAATGCCGGATGAGATCCTGGAAAAGGTAAGGAAGGTCATCAGCAGTTACCTGCCGGGTTTGGATGACGCCACTGTCTCGCTCAACCCGCAACTGACCAACTTCAAGCTTGATCCAGCCATGGTCCAGGCACACCGCCAGAAGTTTGATTATGTCAGCCAAAGCCAGCGCTATGTGGTGACGCTTAAAAAGAGCTACGAATACCGCCAGCACAACCACAACCACTTCGCTCGCGTGACCTTTAACCAAAAAGGCGACATGTTGAAATTGAGTATGTCGCGCTAAACCATTTCTTAGAGAATTCTGTTCGGCGGAATGCGCTTTTTATGCGCATTCCGCCGTTAAGGTTGAGCTTGTCGGAATTGTCTGCTTCCACGATAAACGACTTCAAAAACTGAGCATTCCGCTTTTCAATTATCTATTTCTCCCTGCAAGTTTACTCGCCAACTAAAATGGATTAAATTCTGACACAATCAGCAGTTTAAGTTATACTTATCGCCGTGAACTACCTAAACCACATCTAATTAAACATGTCAAAGATGTTCATCAATTTCTTCCGACTTGACCACATACAGGAGTAAGCATGCACGGATATAGTGGAAAAATCCTTCATATTGACCTGAAAACGAAGAAAAATTGGGTCGAAACCAAACCAGAGGAATGGTACAAAATTTACATCGGTGGGGTCTCAATGGCTTCACGGCTCTTATGGGAAAATATCACTCCCGGCTGCGATCCACTCGACGACGGCAACCCCATTTGCATTGCAAATGGCATCTTCACCGGCACACCGGTGCCTGTTGGCGGCAAATTTGGTCTGGCTTCCAAATCGCCCCTCACCGGCTTCATCGGCGATAGTCTTTCCGGCAGCTGGTTCTCTATCGCATTGAAACGCGCTGGCTGGGACGGGCTGGTGTTGCACAACAGTTGCGACAGCTGGACTCAGCTTTTTATTGATGACGAGCGCGTGCAGTTCAACGATGCCACTTACCTGCTCGGCAAAGGCACCTACGAAACCGAAGAAGCCATTCGCGCAAAACTCGGCGATGAACAGATCCGTTCCTGCACCATCGGTCCTTGCGGCGAAAATCTGGTGCGTTTTGCCAACGTCACCAATGATGGCCGCCAGGCTGGTCGTACCGGTCATGGCATGATTTGGGGGCATAAAAAACTCAAGGCAGTTTCTGTGCGTGGTACTCGCGGCGTAACCGTCTACGATCCCAAAACGCTCAATCAACTTTCTTTTGATATTTCCAAGAGTGCGCAAGGCAAAGACACTGAAAAATACCGCATTTACGGTACCTCCACCGGTTTACTATCCACTAACAAAATGGGCGTCTTACCTACCCGCAATTTCCAGGAAGGCGTTTTTGAGGATGCCGAACTAGTCAGCGGTGAATACTTGGATAAGCATCACAAAGTCAAGGTGATTGCTTGTGCCCAGTGCCCCATTGCCTGTGAGCAAATGTCGTTGGTCAAGACCGGACCCTTTGCTGGCGCGATGACAGGTATTGAATACGAATGTCTCTTTGCCAACAGTTCCAACCTGGGCATCTCGGATATCCGATCCTCCATCAAGCTCATCACCCTTGCGGACCACGATGGGATGGATGCCATCACCATGGGCGGCACAATCGGATGGGCGATGGAATGCTACGAGCGAGGCGTGCTGAAGAAGGAAGACTTTGCCAGCAAAGCTCACCCCGAAGGGCTCGAATTAAACTTCGGCAATGGCGAAGCCGCTGTTGCCCTGGCTGAAATGATCCGTGATCAGGAAGGGATCGGAAAAATTCTTGCCCAGGGAACCCGCATCGCCAGCAGAACTATTGACGAGGAACGCGGGACAGAGACATTCAAATGGGCTATGAACACTAAAGGTCTTGAAGCCGCTGGTTACGACGCACGCGCGCTCAAGACGTTTGCCGTCGGGCTTGCCACTGGCACCCGCGGCGGCTGCCACAATCGCTCTGCTGCATACGATCCGGACATGAAAGGCGAAACCAACCGTCTGACTGTTGATGAAACCCGCGGTCGGGTTGCAGCAGACTCAGAAGAATATGCTGCCGTTTACGACACTCTGCCCCTGTGCAAGTTCATCCGGCGCTGTTTCACCGGTAAAGCCGACCGGGCTGGTGCATGGCCTGCCATCGCCAAACTGATCAATGCCACTACTGGCTGGGACTTTGATTACGATGCCGTTGATTTGATCGGTGTGCGCGCTTGCACTATCAAAAAAGCTTTCAACATTCGCGAAGGCTGGACTGAGAAAGATGATGACTTGCCCTGGCGATGGAAGCACGACCCCTTCACTAAAGGTCCCAGTGCAGGCGTATTTGTGACCGATGAAGAACTTGAATATATGAAAGACCTTTATTACAAGGCCAAAGGCTGGACCGAGGAAGGTATGATCCCCAAAGAACTATTGATCAAACTCGGCATGTCCGACGTGGCTGAAGAAATCGGAGTCTAACGAGGAGCTTATGGCAACCAGTACATCAAAATATGCATATATCGATTGCGATCCCAACCTTTGCGTGGGCTGTCAACTGTGTGAATACATTTGTGCGTTCACAAAAACTGGAGAATACAACTCTTATCGCAGCCGCATCCGCACTGTTCGCGTTGATGAAGTCCTCATCACCGCCATCGCCTGCCGCACCTGCGAAAACGCTCCCTGCGTGATTGTCTGCCCGCGCGATGCCCTGACCCAGGACCCTGTCACCGGCATCATCGACGTCAACGCCAGCAAGTGTGATGGCTGCGCCTGGTGCATCGAAGCCTGCGACTTCGGCGCCATCTCCATCAACCCGCAAACCACTCTGGCAGAGATCTGCGACCAGTGCAGGGACGAACCAGATGGACCTCAGTGTGTAAAGTGGTGCCCCAAAGAAGCGCTCACCCTGACCACACCCGACCAGCGTGCCCAGAAGACTCGCCGCAATCTGATTACCGAATCTTTAAATATGCCCCAGAAAGCAACGGATCCTAAATGAGTGAAGACCCCATCACCAAGAGCCATGCCGCGGACTTCCCTGAGGATGAGCCGCGCATTGGTGTTTACGTCTGCCATTGCGGCAGTAACATTGCCGGCGTCATTCCCCCGGAAGAAGTCGTGGATTTTGCCGGCAAACTTCCTGGCGTCGTTCGTTCGATCGATACCATGTATGCCTGTGCCGACAGCGGTCAGCGTCTCATCAAAGAAGACATTGCCAAGTACGGCCTGAATCGCGTTGTTGTTGCAGCTTGTTCAGTGCGCATGCACGAACCGACTTTCCGAGGTTGCGTGGCTGAAGCTGGTATAAACCCATTCCTGATGGAAATGGCGAACATCCGCGAGCAGTGCACCTGGGCGCATGGACACGACCGTGCAGGCGCGCTTGAAAAAGCCAAAGACCTCACCGCAGCGGCAGTTGCAAAAGCCACATTCCTGACCCCGCTGGATATGATCAAAGTGCCCGTCACCAAACGCGCCTTGGTCATCGGCGGAGGTGTGGCTGGCATCACCGCAGCTCTCGACCTAGCTGAACAGAACATTCCGGTCACCTTAGTAGAAAAAGAACCAACGATTGGAGGGGTCATGGCGCAACTTAACAAGACCTTTCCAACGATGGACTGCAGTATATGAATTCTTGCACCAAAAATGGTTGACGCGGCGCGTCAGCCCCTGATCGAAGTAAAGACCTTTACCGAAGTTGAAAAAGTCGAAGGATATGTCGGCAATTTTGTTGTGACCCTTAGGGAAAAAGCCAAGTATGTGCGTGCTGACCGCTGCAATGGCTGCGGCGCCTGCACCAAGGCTTGCCCAATTGAAATCCCCAACTACTTTGAAATGGACCTTGCTCCGCGCAAGGCCGCGTATATCCCCATGAGCCAGGCAGTGCCTCTCATTTACAACATCGACATGGACGCCTGTATCCATTGCTATAAATGTGTGGAAGCCTGCGGAGCCCTCGAAGCAATTGACTTCAGCATGGAAGACAAACTGGTGGAGCAGGAAATAGGCGCGATCGTGGTTGCCACCGGCTTCGGTCACTTTGACCCAACCCCCATGACCGAATATGGTTATGGTCGCTTCCCTAATGTAATTACCGCTATGGAGATGGAAAGGTTGAATAACTCAGCCGGACCTACCAACGGCACCCTGATCCGCCCAAGTGATGGAAAAGAACCGAAACGGATTGCTATCATCAATTGCGTCGGTTCACGAGACAAGCGCTTCAACCCAGGCTGCTCAAACTTCTGCTGCATGTACGCGATAAAAAACGCGCTGTTGCTCAAGCAAATGCATCCCGATAATGAGATTTCAATCTACTACATCGACATCCGCACTCCCTCCAAGGGTTACGAAGAATTCTATGACCGGGCACGCGAATCCGGCATCCACTTTATCCAGGGACGCCCTGCTGAAATCACGGAAAATCCCGATTCACACCAGCTCTTCATTGCCTCGGAAGATATTGCGCTCGGAAAGGTAATTGAACGCGAGTATGACATGGTCATGCTCAATCAAGCCGCCATTCCCCAACCCGACCAGAACCACATGAGCTCCGTGCTGAACGTGGCTCAGTCCCCCGGCGGTTGGTTCATGGAATATCACCCCAAATTGCGCCCAATGGACAGCCCCACCGACGGTATATTCTTCGCCGGCGCTAACCTGGGTCCCAAAGATATCCCGGCCAGCGTCGCCCAGGGTTCCGCAGCTGCCTCGCGCGCTTCGCGCATTCTGCACTCCGACAGCTGGCAGATCGAACCTACCGTAGCTGTGGTCTGGCCGGATCGCTGCGTCAGCGCCGATGGTCAAGCTTGTGGCATTTGTGCCCGCGCCTGCCCCTATGGTGCCATCGATTACACCAAGGGTCTCGCGGCGGAAGTGATCACGGCCAAGTGCCACGGTTGTGGCGCCTGTGTTGGCGAATGTCCGCATAACGCAATCACCCAACTCCACTACACCGACGCCCAGGTACTGGCACAAATCCGTACCCTGTTGGCAACTGAACCGGAGAAGAAAATTCTTGCTTTCCGCTGCCAGTGGTGCTCCTATGGCGGCGCAGACCTTGCCGGTACTTCGCATTTTGAATATAGCGCCAATGAACGTGGATTGCGCGTGATGTGTTCAGCGCGTATGGATGCTGACCTGATCTACGAGGCTTACCGCCTCGGTGCTGGTGGGATCCTCTATTCGGGATGTCATCCGCAGGACTGCCACTACATCACCGGTCAGATTGTCGGCGCTAAACGTGCAGCGCGGCTTGAAAAAATGTTTGAGCGCATGCAAATGAGCCCGGGTCGCTTCCGCGTAGAGTGGATCAGCGCGGCTGAAGGCGATAAATATGCCCGTGTCATCAACGAAATGCAAGCCGCATTGGATGAAATTCCCGAGGATGTCCTCAAGGCCGAAATCGAACGCCTGCGCCCTGAAATGGCTAAGAAACTTGCCAAGCTGGATGATATTCCTGGTGTAGCTCAAGCAATGGTACAAGTCGACTTCATCGTCGAAGAAATGATTGGCAAGGAGAAAGTCGCATGAGTGGTTTTGCTGACCCCTACGCCCTTTCCGAACGCGTAAAAGCTATTCCTGGAGGGGACATGCTGATGATGTGCTATTCGTGTGGCACCTGCACCAGCAAATGCATGATCCAGACCAAACTTGAGAGCAGTTACAACCCGCGGCGCCTGATCCGTGAAGCAGTTTTCAACATGGACGATGCCGCCTTTGCAGACAAAACCACCTGGCTTTGCACCGCCTGTGACCTCTGTTACCCCGCCTGCCCGCAAAAAATCCACATTTCCGGCGTTATCAACGCAGTCAAGGCGCTGGCAGTCGAAAGTGGAAAAAAGACGCCCTACCAGGTTGCCAAAGTGGATGAATCCACCTGTGTCGCCTGCGGTTTGTGCGAAAAGATCTGCCCCTACGAAGCGATCAGCCTGGTTGAAAAGCGGGTTCCCTTCCGCGGTAACATCACGGTTGCCTCTGTAGACTCGGGTAAATGCATGGCTTGCGGGTTGTGCACTGCTGCCTGTCGTTCGACTTCCATTCGCCTGACTGAGGAATACAATGATGTCGAATTGATCAATTCGCTCTGGTCCTGGTTAGAAACAGAAAGGGTATCCTCATGAGCGAGACCCCTAAATTAGTTCTTTTTCAATGCCAATGGTGCCTTTTTTCGCCAGATGACCAGCAATGGGTCGACCATCAACTGCCTGAAAACATCCATCTTATAAAAGTTCCCTGCACCGGCCGCATCAATCCGCTTTATATTCTGAATGCAGTTCAGGGTGGCGCGGATGGCGTCATGGTCAGCGGTTGTCTGCCCGAACAGTGCCATTTCAAAACTGGCAACATTGGAGCCCGCCGGCAGTTGGAAGAGTTTTCCGATTATCTTGATCACATCGGCTATGAACAGAACAGGATACGTTTCCTCTGGCTGGATCTACAGGACAGGGGAATCATCCAGAAGGAACTGGCTGCCTTTGAGGCGCAAATAAAAGCGCTCGGACCTGCCCACAACCTTGCCACGCGCGTCACCGAACCAGCTGGAGGTGCCAATGCATGATTTAGACGCCCTCAAAGCTGAAGCCAAACGTCTTCTTGAGGAAGGTGTGGTGGAAATGATCATTGGCTTCAAAGCCGGCGATACTCCCCTCCACCCGCAGCCAGCGTTCTTCAAAACACCTGAAGAAGTGGATCAGCTTGTATACAACGCGCTTTGCCAGAACAATCTTGCCACCTACCTCACCCGCTTTCCAAAGACCCTGAAAATCGGCATGTTAGTGCGGGGCTGTGAGAACCGTTCTGTAAATGCCCTCGTTTTCGAAGGGCAGCATCCCAGGGAGGCTCTCTATCTGATCGGTGTTCCTTGCGAAGGCATCATCGACTGGCGAAAGATTGTCGCGCAAGCCGGTGAAGAGGTGATCAGCGTCACTGAACAGAGCGATAACACCATTTTGGTCGAATCGAAGTCAGGCTTCTTTACCCTCGAGAAAAACACCCTGCTACACGAAAGCTGCGCACGCTGCATTCATCCGAACCCTGTTTCTGCTGATATCGTCATCGGCGAACTTCTGCCCGAAGGCGATCCCGCCCTGGCGCGCGAGCAGGTTGCCGCTTTTGCGGAGCTCTCCCTGCCGGAAAGGTATGCCTGGTTTCGCCAGGAAGCAGAGCGCTGCATCCGTTGTTACGCCTGCCGTGAAGCCTGCCCGATGTGTTATTGCGAAGAGTGTTTTGTGGATCACATCTCCCCGCGTTGGACCGAAAGCGGCACAACCCCTGCTGGCATGCAAGGCTGGCATATTGTGCGCGCCTTCCATCAAACCGGACGCTGCACCAGTTGCGGCGCTTGCGAACGCGCTTGCCCGATGGACATCAAGATGACTTATCTGACTGAGAAACTCAATGAAGATATGCGACAAAAGTACAACTTCGAAGTCGGGATGGACACCACCACTCCACCGCCATTCTCGACCATCACCCTGGACGATAAGTCCCGCTTTGTGGTTTGAGGAGAGCCAACATGAACCTTATCCTCAAAAAAGACCAACTCAATCACCTGCTTAATTCCTGGCGCCAGGATTATGAAGTTTACGCCCCGCAAGCTCTGCAAAATTACACCCATTTTCTGCCGCTGCAGGATGGTTTTGAACTTGCCTTCGATAAAGCCCACAACACGCGCATTCCGCCAAAAGCCCTCTTTTTACCGACATCGGAGGCACTGCTAAAATTTACAAAATTTGGCGGATACGAACAAGTCCCACTTGAAACTGCTCCTCGTATCATCTTTGGCATCCGTCCCTGTGACGCGCATGCTATGACCATGCTCGACACCGTCTTTGAGCAGGAACGCTACACAGACCCTCACTGGAAAGCCCGCCGCGATGCCACGCTTTTGGTCGGCCTTGGCTGCCACGAACCCTGCCAGACTGGTTTCTGCACCACAGTCGGCTCAGGTCCCTTCAACCACGCCGGTCTGGACGCGATCCTGACCGACCTCGGTGAGATTTTCCTGGTTGAAACGCTGACTGAGAAAGGTGAACAACTTTTCACCCAACTTGAAACTGCCACTGAGGAGCAAAGCAAACAAGCAAGCGAGGTGCAGCAAGCTGCCGCAGCAAGCATGCCAATTGCCTTTGAAACGGAAGGGTTGAAAGAAAAACTCGATCAAAACTTCGACAGTCCCTATTGGGAAGAAATTTCGCGCTCCTGTCTTGGCTGCGGGGTGTGCACGTTCCTCTGCCCCACCTGCTTCTGCTTCGACATCGTCGACGAAGCCCAACGCGGCGAACGCGTGCGCAACTGGGACACCTGCATGTTCCGCACTTACTCGCTCGAAGCGTCCGGGCACAATCCGCGCCCCAGTCGTGTGGAGCGGACACGGCAGCGCCTGAGTCACAAATACACCCATTGGGTGGATCAAATCAACCAGATCGGCTGCACCGGTTGCGGTCGCTGCGTGCGATACTGCCCGGTCGGTCTGGATATTCGCGCTATGCTGCGCAAAGCAAGTCAACTTCCAAGTGAGGTAGCCCATGTCTAATGAGGCTCACAGTCCTTATCTGCCTATTCCCATGCATGTTTTGCATGCCTATTACGAGTCTAATGACCGCTCCCTCAAAACCCTGGAGCTGAGTTTTGACGACCCCCAGGATGCCCGCGAATTCTTCGCTGCCTACAACCCGGGTCAATTCTGCCTGTTGAGCGTTATTGGCAAGGGAGAATCCGCTCTCGGAATTGCCAGTGCTGCCTGGGAAGGGGACTTCGTGCGCTTTACCATCCAAAAGATGGGTTCTGTCACAACTGCACTGCATGAACTCAAACCCGGCGATCCGATAGGTATTCGTGGACCGCTTGGCAACGGTTTCCCGCTGGAAGACTGGAAGGGCAAGAACCTGGTCATCATTGGCGGCGGTTGTGCTTTCTCAACCCTATACGCCCTCACAAAACATCTGCACCATCCCTCCAATCGCGGGGATTACGGCAAAATGACTGTCATTTACGGAACACGCACCTCTGGTCTGTGCATGTACAAGCAGGATATTGCCGCCTGGCATCAGCGGGATGACATGGAAGTGCATCAAGCCATTGACGTCCCGGAGCAGGATTGGCTTCACCATGTTGGCTATGTGCCTGATGTGGTCAAAGAGGTCAAACCATCTCCAGTCAATAGCGTGGCAGTCGTTTGTGGTCCTCCCATCATGACCAAATACACCCTGCCAGCACTCGTCGAGCTTGGTTTCACCCCCGAAACCATTTTCACCTCGCTCGAAAAACGCATGAAATGCGGCGTCGGCAAGTGTGGTCGCTGCAATCTTGGTCCAAAATACATCTGCAAAGACGGTCCGGTCTTCAGCCTCGCTGAACTCAACGACCTGCCGGCAGACCTTTAGGAGAAAAATGAGTCGCGGTATTCCAAAGAAAACCAAAACCGAACACGAAATGACCATCGCGCGCCCAATGGTGACGCGTAATTACCTGATGCGGTGGGATCTCGACCGCTGTGTTGGCTGCCAAATTGGTCCGATTGTCTGTCCCAAAGAGGCTCTCACGCATGTTGAAGCGGAACTGCAGGACGGACGCATCGTCAAACGCGCCTCGGTGGACGTAGACGAGACGAAATGCGTCAATTGCGGCATTTGCGTGGTATCCTGCCCCACCCATGCCATTTCACTTACGGTCAATGGCAAACCTGAAATTCCGGTCATCGAGTACGGCGCTTACCCCGAATTCATTACCAAGACTATTTTTCGCAAGGAAAAGTTCGATTTTTCGCTTAAAGAATTCCTGATCGACAACTGCCCCACCGGCGTCATCAGCTACGATGAAGTACGCGACACCATGCGGGTTGATTTTGATAACTGCATCCACTGTCGCCAGTGTGAAGTTGCCAGTAAGGGTGCATTCGAGGTCCGGCAGGCCTGGGTCGGCTCAGTTGAGCTGCACCGTGAACGCTGCGTGGAAGGCTGCCTGGCCTGCGCCGATATCTGCCCCACCCGTGCCCTCCATATCGACGATTCCGGCGAGCTGGTTTTAGCGGATTATTACTGCATCAAATGCGGCGCCTGCATGGAAGTTTGCCCCATAAAAGCCGAATATGCGGAAGAGCCCTTTGAGTTCGAATCGCAGGGCATGACCCTTCAACGGACATTAAAACGCCTGACGAACGAGAACGAACTGCCTATCAAAGTGGAACGCTGGCGGGTGAACCACACCGAAGTTTCGAGCGCATCCTGGATCGAGGCACTGCGCAAGGTATCGGATGATAAAGCCAAGTCCGTTGAGATTGACCGTAAGCGCGCATTGCGCCGGGCTGATCTGATTGACGCGCTGCGTGGTAATTTAACTGCAAAAACGCAACTCAAAAAAGAAATAGAAAAATAGGTCTCTTCTCATCTGAGAGGATTTGATGAAAATACCTCAGTTATTGATGTTAATACCCTTTCTCAAAAAGCTAATGGTTGAAACATCAGCAGAAGCCTTCCATAAAGCTTGCAAAATCCTGGATCAAAATGGAATTCAGTACCGCATCCAGACGATCCGCCTGCGCGGAATCATTGGCACAGGATTGGAATCCAGCAGCTATATGCGCTTCAATGTCAGCCAAAACAAATGGGGTTCACAATCAGCAACTTCTTATGCGATTTACGTTCGTCCCAAAGATTACGAAAGAGCCCGCCAGTTGACAGGCTCAATCAAAATGGAATAAGTCGTTCTGCTCTGGTGGCATTGCTCCAAAGCCGTGCCTTGCGGTAAAGTCAAAAGACCAACCCGTCGGACGGTTGTATTCAGGATTCCGTTCGCCTTGTTTGAAAATCAGAACCCGTGCTTTCGAACGCAACCGCCCAAAGTCGCGTAAGTTCGGTGTAGCTGTGATGATATTTCTGAACGTGCCAGTATTAATGTAATAGGTCTCAACTCCTTTTTCCACTTTCATTAATTGCACCAAAGGATTGTGCGTGTGACCCGAGACGATACACCGTATAGGCGAGTTTGGCTTCTGCAAACATTCTTCTTTCGAGATCAATTCGGATTGATCACCTATTTTTGAACGGCGTGAAACCGGAGCCAACATAGCCTTGACCATCCAAAAAGGCAGCCCTTTTCGCCAGAGTCGTGTCTTCAATACTGCCTTCAAGGTTGCGCCAGATAAATTGGTCATGCCCGCAAGTGCAATCATCTGCTTGCCAATTTGCGGGGAAAAGGCGAGATCGTCAAGCATTCTAACGAAGACCGGCTCTATCGTCCGCCAAACTTCCTTCATGGAAAAACCTGGCGTAGAAAACAAAAAGTTGATCAAGGCGTTCGAGGGTCTGACGTTATCAAAATCAATCAATCGCTGGAACATGACAGAAAGATTCTGGTCCTCCAGGATACCTTCCTCGGTGTAGTATTCTTTAAAGAGAATTGGCAATTTTGCAGCAATTTCCGTGGTAATGATATCCCCGAAACAAGGGCTGTCGTAGTACTTCTTGTCGATTAGGGTTGGAATTTCGGGCCACAAGCGCACATCCGCCCCAAAGTTGGCTGCATCATACTCATGGCCGTGGCGGATAAGTATCTTGGTCTCACCATTTGTACGATGCAGGTACTGATTTTCAAACGGCAGGTCGGATGGCTCCATCCCCAGGAAGCTGCGGGTGCGATTGCGCACCCGTCGGCTGGCATTTAATAGCCGATCGTGATTTCCGGGGATGAAATGGATTTGCACCGGACGACGCATTTGGACGGTCAGGTTGCGAAAAATTTCCAGGGTGGCAGCCACCCGGGGCTCAGCTGCAATGGCATCCATAATCTCGTTAATCCGCCCTTCAAGCTCACTGCCCTCGGTGACCTCATCGTTGTGCGCGTAAGGTCGCAGACGATCTTTAAGCCAAAGTGCTGAACGCGTAATCTCAAAGATATCTCCCGCTAAAACCAGGTCGATATCCTGGATATTGTCATAGCGGATAAACTCGAGAATTTCATTAAAGAACGCGCGGTAGACCTCAGGCGGAAGATTGTGATTGAATTGGTGCTCCCCAATCGTCAGGGAATTATTGTCCGCAAAGTGCAAATCCGACATTACGATGATCAAAGTTTTTCTCCTGGGAGTATTGTATTACAAGACCCGCCTGATTTTGTTCATAGTAGCATCCAACTACGGAACTTGAAGCCTGAATGCGCCAGATTCTCTTGTGCCTATGATTAAAACATTCGTATCCACGGGATCAAATGCCAAAGCATGGACAGTCCATCCAATGCTATGCGCAGTCCAATTCACCCCACAGTCCCTTGTTACCCAAACCTTCGAATCCTCCCCTACTGCCCAGGTACAGCTTTCTGCTTTCGCAATTGCCATTGTGAGATGATTCAGTGACAAATTTTCCAACCTCTCAGGTAATCGCGTTAAATTCAAGGACGCGATAATTGCTTTATCTGCAGCAGTTTGCAATGTGCTGTCCGTCACCTGGCTCTCAGGCGCTACTTGCTCCCACTGATCTCCCCGCATTGCCCACAAGCCTGAGCCGGCAGTGCCCAGCAGAAGTTCGTCCTCGTGCCATGCTACGCCAGTCGGTTGGATCACACTTCCTGCCTCAGATATAAAAGCCTCATCAAGCAGCAAAACCCGCTCTTTCACCCAGTTTAACCCCGCCTCCAGGTCCTCCGGGTTGGCTTCAGGTAGCTCCACAGATTGCCAGTTCTGGCCATCCCAAAGGTCCATCCAACCGCGCCCGATGGCAAAAAGCTGCTTACCAGTGCCTGCCAGCGCCACCACATCCAGGCTGGTCAAACCCTCGTTCATGGTCTCCCAGGTTTCACCTGAATCTGAAATCCTGAAAACTCCCTGCCCATAAACCGCCCCTGCCAGCACCTCAGCTTCACCAGGCATTTCTGTAAGACCAGTGATAGCCGTCAATCGCAAATCTGCCATGATACTGTTCCAGTTGGAGCCATAACTGCTCGAGCGGAAAATGCCATTGCTCTCAGTGGCAGCGTACCACCGCTGTGGGTTACCATCAGCGATCACGAAGTCATACAACCGCTGCCCGGACAGACCACGCGAAACCCAACTTGCCGCAAAATCATCCGAACTGTACAAGCCATTGCCGTAAGTGCAGCTGAAGACCCGTTTTTGCTGCCCGCCAAAGGGGTCAAGATAGACTCTGTATACCTCCACGTCCATCGGCAGCCCTGTACCGCTCCAAGTCCATGAGACTCCGCCATTCCAGGTGCGATAAACCCCATCCCCATGCCAAACGCCGCCATAAACCAGCCCTGCGTAGGCAGAATCGATCGCAAAAGATCGCGCCGAGAGGTCAGCCACGCCGGCGTTGATCGGGCTGAAAGTCACGCCACCGTCCACGCTCTTGTAAAAACCGTGTTCGTGCGCCGTCAGATAGATGATATTGGAGTTGTTTGGGTCGATATCCACATCATAAAAATAGTCTGGCTTTGAAAAGCTGTTGCCAGTCAGCAGGATTGTCCAATTAACCCCTCCGTCCATACTCCTGGCAAGATAACCAACCAGACTGCCATAAATCCTTGAGGCCACAAAGATCCGCTGCGGATTATTTGCATCAATTTCAATATCGTAGATGATGTGGTTGTTGAGCACACCCCCACTGGATGCCTGCCAGCTTTCTCCGCCATTGGTTGACCTGTAAATCCCTCCCTTGTAGGTCCCCGCAAAAACAATCTCTGAGCTGCTTGGATGCGTCGCCAGCGATTGAATGACCAGGTTCCCCAATCCCACGCTTTTCCGGTACCAGGTTGTGCCCTGGTCAAAACTCTTGTAAACACCACTGCCAAAATGCCCGGCATAGACGTTGTCGTTCTGACCCGGATCGATCGCAAAGGAGGTAAAGGTTCCTCCCACCGGCCCAACCGGCACCGGCGCTGCTGTACTTACGAGTGGAAAGTAATAAGTGTAACTACCCGTTGGGATTGATTGGCTAAAAACAGCACTGGTGCTTAGCGTGATTGCGATCAGACTGATCAGAAACGCAAAAAAAATCAGCCCAGATACACTGAATCGCAGAGAATGAGAGCCCTGCAGATGATTTCGCATATTTCCTCGCAGTTTACACTGCAACTCCCGTGCCCGGGAGACCCTGGCTGTTTTAGCTCAACACCTTCCTGAATGCTTCCAGGCTGGCTTCCACAGCCCTGTCAGAAATATCGTTATGGGTCACCATCCGATACTCCCCGGGGCCAGAATCCATCAACAAAATGCCTTCCTGCTTCATCGCTCCGAGGAATTCACCTACGGAAAGTGGAACACTCTCGTCCAAGGTGAAAAAGATCATATTAGTTTGGGGTGAATTCTTGGTCAGGTGGACTTTATTATTAGTCCTCAGCCCCTCCGCCAACATAGCCGCGCGTCGATGGTCCTCCGCGAGCCTGTCCACCATCTCATCCAGCGCTACAATTCCAGCCGCCGCGATGATACCTGCCTGGCGCATGCCGCCGCCGAGCATTTTCCGCAAGCGCCGTGCTTTGCTGATAAACGCCGCATCGCCGCACAGAACCGACCCCACCGGGGCGCATAAGCCTTTGCTCAGGCAGAAGGTAATCGAATCAACGGGCGCCACCAATTTACTGGCGGGCAGTCCCAAAGCCACCACGGCATTAAAAATTCTCGCTCCGTCCAGGTGTAAAAGCAAATTATGTTCACTCGCGAAGGCAGCTACTTGTTCGGTATATTCCAGGCTGATCGGTACTCCGCCACAAAAATTTTGGGTGTTTTCGATAATCACCAGTTTTGAAACAGGTTCGTGTATGTCATCCGTATTACGCAATGCGTTCTGTAAATCCTGCAAAGCAAGCGTTCCATCCGCTTGGTTTGGAACCGTATGAATAACAACGCCGCCCACCGCCGAGACACCACCAGCTTCATGCAAAAAGGTGTGCCCTTGCGTGCCCATGATCGCCTCTTCACCCCGCGCGCAGTGCGCCAAAACCGCCACCAGGTTGCCCATCGTGCCCGAGGTCACAAACAAGCCCTGCTCCTTGCCGAGCATATCCGCGGCTTTCTGTTCGAGCGCATTGACGGTTGGATCTTCTCCGTAAACGTCATCCCCCACCTGTGCGCTTGCCATTGCCTGCCGCATTTTCTCGGTTGGATGGGTGGTAGTGTCAGAGCGAAAATCAAAATATTGCATGGTCTACTCCTTTTGTAGTGTAGTTAAAATTTTTTTGAGGTCTGCTGCCAATGGGGCCGTAAATTCAGTTGGCTCTTCATCGCCTGGCAGTTTGACAGTCAGTTTGTGCGCGTGTAAAAAGAATCTTGGAAGTTCCAGAGACTTTTTCCGCCGTCCGTAGATCTTATCCCCCGCAACCGGGCAGCCAAGAAAGGCCAAATGCACGCGAATTTGGTGAGTTCTGCCCGTCAGGGGCTGCACTTCCAAGAGGGTGTGATCCCGATAACTTTCAAGTGTGTAATACTCTGTGATGGCGGATTTGCCTTTATCACCGTAAACCACAGCCATGCGCTGGCGAATTTTCTCATCCCGACCGATTGATGCCTCAATCCTTCCTGTGGGAGAAGGCGGTTCACCATCCACCAAAGCCATGTAGGTCTTTTTCGTCTTTCGCGATTTGAATTGCCGTACCAACCAGCTGTAAGCCGCTTCGTTGCGAGCTAAAATCAGGACTCCGGATGTGTCTTTGTCCAGGCGATGCACGATACCAGGGCGTTCAGCATCACCAACCTGCGCGATCTCTGGCCAACGGTGCAGAATTGCGTTCACCAGGGTATCCTGGGTATTGCCGGCACCGGGATGTACCACCATGCCGGCAGGTTTATTGACGACAATCACATTTTCGTCAACATAGATCACATCCACCGCAATGGCTTGATGCAGCAGCTGGGTCTCCTCCTGGACTGGAATGGAGTAGGAGATCACACTTCCCGGTTCGAGCTTGAAGGAGGCTTTTTGCTGAACCTCCCCGTTTACAAGGACCTCACCTTCCGCAATCAGTTGTTGGAATTGCCCTCGCGAAACCTCAGGCTCAGACTGGGCAAGGAATTTATCGAGCCGCAAGCCAGAACCCCCTTCGTAGCGAATTTCCTTATGCATCTTGGCCTGATTTCACTTCCGGATCTATTTCCGATCCATTTTTCTCTTTGATGATCATGTCCAGGAGCATCAGTCCGACGCCGATCGTGACGCAAGAATCAGCCACGTTGAAAATCGGGAATCTGCCCACCGCAATAAAATCGGTCACGAATCCCAGCGTAAACTGGTCTACCAGGTTTCCAAGCGCCCCACCCAACATCAGGCTCAAGGACACTTTAACCAACACGTCCTTTATTTCAGCTTTTTGATAAAAAACGATGATGAAGAGTACAATTGCGATCCTAACAATCGTTAGGATCGGACCGGCATTCTGCAAAGTACCAAATGCCGCCCCACGATTTTGCCAGTACAAAAACCGGAAAAAATCCCCGATTGCCGGGATGGGTGACCAGGCTTCGCCTAAGGCGAGGTTCTGCCTAACCAGGGCTTTTGTGAGCTGATCCGCAACGATCACAGCCGCAGCAATCAGGAATAAAAGCCCATTATGCTTTAGGAATTTCTTCACGCGCTCACTCCTTGCACGGTTTGCAGGGCAAAGTGTAATTCTTCTCCATCAAAAGCATCATGCGCCTGGGTCAGTCCATGCGGCAAGTCTTCATCCAGAACTGCCAGCGCCAAAGTTTCCGCGGCAATGTAGCTTTCATTCTGCTTCACGGCTTCACTTAAGGCCTCGCTGGCCTGGAAGTAAATCTTGATCCGGTCGGCGATGTCCAGGCCGAGACTCTTGCGCTGATCCTGCACCCGGCGTACAAATTCCCGAGCCAGGCCTTCATAGAACAGCTCCTGGCTGATGGTGGTAACCAAGGCCGCCAGGTATGGACCATCCGTCGCGACGGCAAAACCTTCTTTTGCAGCGGCATGCACTTCCACTTCGTCCGGCAGTATCTCGTAGTGCTTGTCATCCACCTTGATCACCAGGTTCAAGCCGGCCAGCAATCTTTCAGCGCTTTCCTTTGCGGGCAAATCAAGGATAGCCTGCCGTACTTTTGGCAAGAGCCCCTTATACTTCTGACCCAATTGTTTTGGCAGTGGATTCAAGCTGTATTCAACAGCTTCTTCGCTGCCTCCCAAGGTCCTCACCTGCTTCACATTCAGTTCATCCTCGAGGATTTCCCTGAACTGATCCACCACTTCCATTTCATCTGCACTGCCAACAGCAAAGGCAACTTCCGAGAGCGGCTGGCGCACCTTGACGTTAGACTTGTTGCGTGCGGCATGCCCGAGCGAAGCGAGTTTCATCACAACCCCCATCTGGTGGTTGAGGGTTTCATCGATCATGCTTAGGTCAGCCTTTGGCCACTCAGCCAGATGCACGGAAATTGGCGCCTGGTCATTAGCAGAGCGCACCAGGTTCTGGTAGAGCGTCTCTGCCATGAAGGGCATCGAAGGCGCCAGCAGCTTGCTCACGGTCACCAAAGCCCGATAAAGCGTCTCGTAGGCAGCTGCTTTATCAGCGTCCGATTCGCTTTTCCAAAAACGCCTTCGCGAGCGGCGCAAGTACCAGTTGGAGAGATTGTCCACAAAAGCCTCAATCGGGCGGGTCGCCCCAATCACGTCATAAGTCTCGTAGGCTTTGGTCACATCCCTTACCAACGTCTCTAAAGAAGAGAGCAGCCACCGGTCCAAATCTGAGAATTGGGGGATCACCGAAGAGTCAGGCGTCCAGTCATCCAGGTTGGCATAGGTCACAAAGAAGGAGTAGGTATTCCACAACGTCAACATGAAGCTGCGCACCACCTCCCCCACCAATTCCCTGCTGAAACGGCGTTCGTTGCCCGGAGGGCTGGAGGTGTAGAGATACCAGCGCATCGCGTCGGCACCATAGCCGTCGATCACTTCCCAGGGGTCAACCACATTGCCCTTGTGTTTAGACATCTTCTGGCTTTCCCCATCCAGGATCAAGCCCAAGCAGATGACATTCTCGAAACAAAGATTGTCAAACACCAGCGTGCTGATCGCATGCAGGGAGTAGAACCAGCCGCGGGTCTGGTCAACCGCCTCACAGATAAAATCAGCTGGAAACTGTTGCTTAAATTCATCCAGATTTTCAAAAGGATAATGCCACTGGGCAACTGGCATCGCGCCCGAGTCAAACCAGACGTCAATCAGCTCACTCACGCGGGTCATCCTGCCTTCTTTACACTTGGGGCAGTTAAAGTGCACATTGTCCACATAGGGTCGGTGCAGTTCGAGTTCGCTTTGGTCCTGCCCGGTCAGCTCGCTCAATTCCGCGACGGAACCGACACAGTGCTGATGCCCACAGCTTTCACAAACCCAAACCGGCAGCGGCGTGCCCCAGTAGCGGTCGCGCCCCAAAGCCCAGTCCACGTTGTTTTCAAGCCAGTTGCCAAAGCGTCCTTCCTTGATGTGCTCGGGCACCCAGTTGATCTCCCGGTTAAGTTCCACCATACGTTCCTTGATCTTGCTGGTGCGGATGAACCAGGTGGATCTTGCCATGTATAAAAGCGGGGTGTCGCAGCGCCAGCAGAAGGGGTAAGTATGGGTTACTGTTCCCCGATTGAAAAGCAGACCTCTTTGTTTCAAGTCCTCCATAATCAAGGGATCGGCATCTTTTACGAACATGCCAGCCCAAGGCGAAACCGCCGGTTTGAACTTGCCCTCATCATCGATCGTCAGCAAAACCGGCAGATCGTACACTTTAGATACTGCCATGTCGTCCATGCCAAACGCCGGCGCGATATGCACCAGCCCGGTACCGTCGCTGGTGGTGACGTAATCGGCGTTGACAACGTAGTGAGCTGGTTTGTCAGGCGGCAGGAAGGAATAGAGCGGAGCGTATTTCTTACCCTCAAGCGCTTTGCCTTTCATGCTCTTGAGCACTTCCACCTTTTTGTCTCCGAAGACCAGCGGGACCAATTCCTTTGCCAGAATCAAGCGCTCATTCGCCTCACCTTCCACTCTGACCATGACGTAGTCCAGGTCAGGATGTGCTGCAACGGCGACATTGCCCGGCAGAGTCCAGGGTGTGGTAGTCCAGACCAGCAAATAGGTGTTCGGTTCATCCACCAGAGGTAAACGCACCGTGATGCTCGGGTCAACCGCGTCGGCATAGCCTTGCGCAACTTCATGGTTTGAGAGCGGCGTGCCGCAGCGCGGGCAATATGGAACCACTTTGTAGCCCTGGTAGAGCAAGTCCTTATCCCAAATCTGGCGCAGCAACCACCAAACAGACTCGATGTAGGGGTTGGTGTACGTCACGTATGCCCGGCTCAGGTCCACCCAATAGGCGATCCTTTCGGTCAATTGCTCCCATTCCTGGATGCGCGAGAAAGCTGATTCGCGGCACAGAGCATTGAATTTTTCGATGCCGTATTCTTCGATCTGGCTTTTCTCAGTAAAACCCAGCTTCTTTTCAACCTCGATTTCAACTGGCAGTCCGTGCGTGTCCCAACCACCGCGCCGGTCGACAAAGTAGCCTTGCATCGTGCGGAAGCGTGGGAACATGTCTTTGAAAGCGCGTGCCAAAACGTGATGCACGCCGGGTTTTCCATTGGCAGTCGGTGGGCCTTCAAACATCACATAAGGTTTGCGATCCTTGCGCTCGTCTGAGGATTTCTTGAAAATCTCGTTCGCCTGCCAAAAACGCAGGCGCGCCTCTTCCTCCTGCTGGATATTCAATCGCGATGACACTGGTTTGAACATAATAGCTCCTCTTGCGGCTGATGTTTACCAGCCTGAAAATAAAAAGGCTCGTCCCACTACAGGGACGAGCCGAAACTCGCGGTACCACCCCGCTTCCCAGCCATGCTGAGCGCTTGTTGCATGTTTTTTAATCATGCACCCTCTGTAACGGAAGGGCTGTCCGGCGCGCTTACTATCGTTGAACGGGTTCAGCTTGCGGCTCTGGAAGGATTTTCGCACAGGAGGTTCTGCCCGGCTTCCACCATCCCGGTTCGCTATCAGTCTGCCTGCAGTACTCGTTTCCGTCTATGCCGATCAAAAAATAATTATCTCATAGCACTAAAAGCTTGTCAAACCTTGCGATAAAAAAAAGACCTTCTTGCGAAGGTCCTGGGTGCCTGGAGGGGGTCGAACCCTCAACATCTTCATCCACAGTGAAGTACTCTGCCATTGAGCTACAGGCACCATGTAGGCGGCAATTCTAACATACCCCTTGCAGTCTCGCAAGCATAATTTTTGATGATATTTCGTATCAGCCTTAGGGTCTCTGACGTAAGTGATCGATCAACTTTGCGCGTTCAACGCTCACCTGCTCATAGCTGTGCAGATCTTTGACCACCACCGTGTTTGCCTCAATCTCCTCAGGTCCGAGCACCAATGCCCTGCTCAATCCAAGGCGGTCAGCATACTTGAACTGTTTTCCCAGTTTTTCGGGCTCTGCCTGGATCACTTTGAAACCTGCAGCACGCAGTTGACTTGCCAGGCGAATTGATTCAGCCAGAGTTTCTTCATTAAACACGGTCACAAACAGGGTTTCGGGATCCACGAGGTCTGCCGGGATCAAGCCATAGGCTTCCAAAACCAGCATGATCACCACATCCCCCATCGCAAAGCCCACCCCGGGCAAAGGATTTCCGCCGACATCTCCCACCAGGTTGGCGTAATGCCCGCCTCCCAAGATCGCCCGGAACTCACCATTGACGGCATGTGCTTCAAAAACAGTGCCAGTGTAATAATCCAATCCACGGATGATCTTCGGATCAAACGTTACGTATTCCTGAACGCCCAGATCTTCAAGCAAAGCAAACAGAGTTCTCATCTGCTCAGAATCCCGCCAGAGCTCCTGGTTTTCGAGTAATTTACGGATGGCCTCAAGCTGCTCAGCGTTCAGACCTTCTGCCAACACCTTCTCATCCCAAACATCTGCCGGCAATTTGTCAATCCGGTCAATCAGATGCAGCATCGCAGGCTTTTGTTCTGCATTGATTCCAATCTTGCTTAGTTGCCCATCCATTAACTGACGATCGTTTACATAGAGCTTGACCTGGTTGGGGTTCAACCCGACATTTTCCAGAAAAGTTGCTGCCACAGCCAGTAATTCCGCGTCTGCCTGGATGGAATCGCTGCCAATCTGGTCAACATTCCACTGAAAGAACTCACGCGTGCGCCCTTTTTGCGGTCGTTCATAGCGCCAAAACGGACCAAATGCCCACCATCTCAAGGGGTAAGTCAACTGGTTTTGTTTGGATGCAACCATGCGTGTCAGCGTGGGTGTGAGTTCAGGGCGCAAGGTGATCGGGTCACCGCCGCGGTCATTAAAGACAAAGGCCTGTTCCTTTACAAGCTCTTCCCCCGATTTCGCTGCGTAGAGATCAATCGTCTCCAGGCATGGTCCATCATACATCTGGTAGCCAAATGCTTCCGAAGCTTCAGTTAGCTTCTGAATCAACCACTGGCGTTTTGCCATCTCATCGGGGTAAAAATCGCGTGTACCCTTGACACTTTTGATCACATTCTTCATAACAACCTCTTTGTACTTAACTCATTAGTATAACATGTCGGGTTTCGAGTAAAATAAACCAAGTAACTTTTAAGAGGATGCGAAATGAAATTTTTGGATGTAATTGCTATTTGTGAAGGCACGCTCGTCACACCAGATGTAGACCAAGTTCCAGAAATCAAAGGCGGCTTTGCTGGCGATCTGATGAGTGATGTGCTTGCTTCGATCCAGTCTGAAGCGGTGCTTATAACTGGTCTCTGCAATCCCCAGGTTGTTCGCACAGCTTTAATTGCAGATGTCCGCTTGATCATTTTTGCGCGGGGAAAGAAACCTGGCAATGATATCCTCCATCTTGCAAAAGAGGAAAACCTACCTGTTGCTACTTCGCACCTGGGTCTCTACGAGATTTCAGGCCGGCTCTCCCAAGCCGGATTACCCAGCTGTGAAGTGGAATTGAATCTCTTTCCAAACGACTAGGCTTTAATGAGCGACCAGGCTACTGTCTCCGATAAAAATGCTGGCATGATCACCAGGGTTGAGGAACTTGGCTATGAACTAAAAATCGGCCAGGTGATGACCACAAAGGTTGTCACACTCTCCCCTGAGACAACCATTCTTGAAGCGCTTGATGTGTTCAAACAACATCGCATCTCGGGCACTCCAGTTACGGTTGAAGGCGAACTTGTTGGCATCATTTCCACCGAAGACCTGATCCGTGCTCTAAGGGACGGGAGAATCGATCGCAGCGTCTCAACCTACATGACTAAAGATTTGATCACTGTCAAAGCCACAGACTACATTGTGGAAGCCCTGAAGGTATTTGCAAAAACAAAAGTCGGACGCTTGCCAGTTGTGAATGAGAACAACAAATTGATTGGGCTGATTACCAAAGGAGATATTACCAACGGCTTGTTAACCGCCCTTCAACGGGACTATCAGGCTGAGGAAATTATCCGTTATCGCGCTTCACACCTGTTTGAGGACATCGAATCCGACCGCACCAGCCTCATCCTGCGGTATCGCATCATCAAAGATGACTTTGTCCACGGTGGTGCAGCTTCCAACAACATCAAAAGAGCCCTCCTGCGCCTGGGCGCGAACCGACAGATCGCCAGAAAATGTGGAATTGCTGTATATGAATCTGAGATGAACCTGATCATCCACACCAACAACGGCGGCTTCCTTAGGGTCGAAATAGAGCCACACAAAATTACGATAGAAGCTTATGATGATGGACCCGGCATTGATGACGTCGAAAAAGCCTTAACCCCTGGATATTCCACCGCCACCGAAGAGATCCGCGACAAAGGCTTTGGGGCAGGTATGGGTTTGGTCAACATTCGCTCCTGTGTCGATGAAATGAGCCTCAAGTCCTCAAAGGAAAGCGGCACAAATCTATTTATGACCATGTATTTGGACAAACCCGGAAATTGAGGTCCGACGATCCATGTGCTCACTCCAGACTATTTTAGACACCATCGAACTTCAAGTTCTGACAGAACCACTCGAGTACTCGCAAATTGAAATCACATCCGGCTACACTTCGGACCTTCTCAGTTGCGTAATGACTGGCGCCCTGGCTGATGGTATTTGGGTCACTTTGATTGCCAACATCAACATTGTGGCGGTTGCTTCCTTGTTGGAAATTCCCGCCATCATCATCACAGAAAATGCTCAACCGGATGCAGCCGCCATTGCCCGCGCAAACCAGGAAGGCATCGTGCTGCTCTCCACGCCCGTTGGAAGTTACCAGATCGTTGGAAGACTCTGGGAACTGGGGATTAAAGATACTGATCCAAACCAATGAAAAGCCTCAAGGCAGAACTCCATATCCACACCGTGCTCTCTCCCTGTGCCACGTTGGAAATGCTGCCACCTTTTATTGTCGAACGCGCCCTCGAAACCCACACACACCTGATTGCGATAACTGATCATAACGCCAGTGCCAACGTACCCGCCGTTATCAAAGCTGCAGAAGGCAGCGAGCTGACCGTCCTGCCCGGGATAGAGCTTACCACTGCAGAGGAAATTCACGTTGTATGCCTTTTTGATACGTACTCACAACTGGCAGAGTTCCAAAAAATTGTCGATCAAAATTTGCCGAATATTCCCAATAATCCTGACTTCTTTGGCATGCAGTTGATCGTGGACTCAGAGGGGAATTATGTCGATACAGAAGAACGCCTTCTCAGCAACGCCACCTTTCTCTCGATCAACGAAGCTCAACGGCATGTGCAGCGCCTGGGAGGTATCTTCATCCCTGCCCACGTTAATCGGGAGGAGAATGGTCTCTTGCCCCGCCTCGGCGGCATTCCTCCTGAACTGAATTTATCGGTCCTCGAGATTTACGGCATTTCCAAAGCTGAAGCTATCCAACGCTATCCCTGCCTTAAAGATTACCATCTCATCCCCAGTTCCGATGCCCATGATCTTGACGCAATCTCGGGCGTCCTGCGGTTGGAATTGGAGGAAATTTCCGTTGCGGCATTACTTCAGGCCTTTCAAACCCAATATTGATAAGAAATGAATTGCTATCCTCATTGTATTGAAGTAAAATCATTGTGAAAATTTTTGCATTTAGATTACTACAGAGACAATCTTGCCAGAGATTTGTTTTTTACTGCCTGGATGATCCTCTGTAGAAGGGAAAAAGATTGATTAATATAATTCAAACCCTGCGAGCAACCTTTAACAATCCGGTAAGGTTTTTATCAACTGCTTATAGCAGATAATGTCAACGCACCTAGCGTAAAAAATCCACAAAGGAAGATCATGGAAGAGAACCCAACCCTAACCAAGCCCACAACTGATGACCTCAAGCAGGAAATTTCATTAATCCTGCAAGGAATAAACAAGGACCGGGAGAATCTGATCCCAATTCTCCACAAAATTACCCTACGATTTGGTTACATCTCCAGCCAGGCATTATACGAAGTTAGCGAACAAACAGCCATTCCACTTTCTGAAGTGTTCTCTGTCGCCACCTTCTACCGCATGCTCCCCACCGAGGAGCGCGGCAGGCATGTGATTCTCTTCTGCGAGAGCCTGCCTTGCCACGTTGTTGGAGGGCGGGAAGTATTGCAAGCCCTAAAGGCAGAACTCCAGCTTGAACCAGGCCAAACCAACCCGGATAAGAAGTGGACACTTCTGACCACCAGCTGCCTGGGTGTGTGCAATTTTGGTCCGGTCATCTCAATCGATGGCAACATCCACGGGAATCTAACACCGGAATCCCTTCCAGAAATCCTGAAAAAATACGAGTAGGAGCCGCAATGAAAACAGTACGTTCAATGGTTTTAGTATCGAACGATATCAAAAGCAAAGCCAACGCCTCGCAAGAAGTCATTGATGCTTTCAACCTGGCAATCAAAAAGCTGGATCTCGCCGATGAAGTGGCAGTTTCCACCATTCCTGAGGTTGGTACGGTCCGAAGCTTACCTTTGGTGGTGATTTTCCCGGAAGCCACGGTGTATGCTCCAGTGAAACCCGAGGATGTTCCTCACCTGGTTGAAGAACATCTCTATAAAGGCCGTGAAGTTCCGGATCTGAAGGTGAAAGACGCTGACACTTTACGAAAAGTTGCCTGGCTCACCCAGCGGAAAGGAACCCTGCCTGCTGAGAATAAAATCGTTCTAAAAAATGTTGGCCTAATAGATCCTGAAAGCATTGATGAGTTCTTTGCGTACGAAGGTGGACAGGCTTTTGCCACAGCCCTCCAGATGACCCCAGAGCTAGTTGTTGAGGTTATCAAAGCCTCTGGTTTGCGTGGTCGCGGAGGGGCTGGCTTCCCTGCCGGCATCAAATGGGATTCTGTTCGCAGAACGCCCGGCAAAAAGAAGTATGTGATTTGTAACGCCGATGAAAGCGAACCGGGCACCTTCAAGGACCGCATCATCATGGAAGGCGATCCATTCACCATCATAGAGGCAATGTTGATTGCAGGCTATGCAGTCGGCGCAGATGAAGGGTACATCTATATCCGCGGAGAGTACCAACTTGCGCTCGAACGTGTGCAAAAAGCTATCCAACAAGCCCGTGAATACGGCGTGCTGGGAAAAGACATTTTTGGCTCAGGTTTTGACTTCGATCTTCACATTCATGCTGGTGCAGGTGCTTACATCTGTGGCGAAGAAACTGCCTTGCTCGAGTCTATCGAAGGCGGCCGCGGTGAGCCGCGTGTCAAGCCCCCATATCCCACCACTTCTGGTCTTTGGGCTATGCCAACACTGATCAACAACGTAGAAACTTTTGCCAATATCCCACCGATCATCCTCAACGGCGCAGATTGGTTTAAATCCTTTGGCACACCTTCAAGCCCTGGCACCAAGGTCTACACCATCTTGGGCAATGTCAACAATACAGGATTGATTGAAGTTCCGATGGGGATCACTCTACGTGAAGTCATCAACATTTACGGCAAAGGAACCAAGGGCGGGCAGTTTAAATTTGCCCAGACTGGTGGTTCCAGTGGATCGATCATTCCTGCTGCGCTGCAAGATACCCCAATGGACTTTGACTCTTTCAGAAAAGTTGGCGTAGCTTTGGGCTCTGGCGCGCTATTGATCTGCAATGATTCCAACTGCATTGTTGACTCAGTACGTGTTCTAACCCGCTTCTTCCAGGAGGAATGCTGCGGAAAATGCGTTCCATGTCGCGTTGGCACGGATCAAGCCTGGAAGGTCCTGACCGACATCTCAGAAGGGCGCGGAAAAATTGAAGATATCGCCCAATTGGAATGGCTCTGCAAAGGCATGGAAGAGTTTTCCAACTGCGGCTTGGGTCAGACAGCAGGAACACCGATCAAAAATATGCTCGACCACTTCCGTGCGGAAGTTGAAGCCCATATCAAACTTGGTGTCTGCCCCACTGGCGTTTGCCCCATGAGCTGAAATTGAAAAGCTCTGATTAGAAAGACTCTGCGGGTTGGTCTGCAAGAGGCAAACTGACCTGCTTCATTTTATAAAGTAACTTAGAAGGTTGACCAAACTACTTGAATTGAGTACACTACGTGTAATATTTTTCACAAAGGTAACAAGCCTTTGAGATATAGGAGCATGTAACAAAATGACATCAACACCCATGCAGCTGGATCCCCTCGAGAATCCCAAAATGAGAGAAGTTATCGATAATACCATCTCAGAATTCGGAGATCAAAATGGCGCTTTGATGGTAGTTCTCAACCACCTCCAGGAGAGAGTGGGCTTTATCACCAAACCAATGCAAGCTTACGTTGCCGAAAAACTGGGTGTTCCAGTGAGCAAGGTCCATGGTGTGGTATCTTTTTATTCTTTCTTCACCACAGAACCCCGCGGTAAACATGTTGTAAAATTCTGCATAGGTACTGCCTGCTACGTTGGCGGAGCTTCCCAATTGATTGATAAAGCCAAGCAAGTGCTGGCCATCGAACCCGGTCAAACTACTCCAGACGGGCTGATCACCCTCGAAGTCTGCCGTTGTGTGGGAGCTTGCAGCCAGGCACCTGTTGTGGTGGTGGACGAAGCCAATCATGGGCGAGTGAAGCCTTCTCAATTCGGTAAGGTTTTGACGGATATCCAAAAAAGCGAGGCGGCAGTTTGAGAGAACTCTCGCTTCACCTTCTTGACATTGCCGAAAACAGCATCTCTGCTGGGGCAACAAGAATCGTGATTTCCGTGCATGAAGATCTGGTGGCTGACGAGCTGTGGCTTGCGGTCACCGACAACGGCAAGGGTATGTCCCCTGAGATGGTCGCCAACGTACTGGACCCCTTTTTCACCACCCGAACTACTCGTAAAGTCGGCCTGGGCATTCCTCTGCTTAAACAAGCAGCTGAAGCATGTAATGGATTCCTAACCGTGGAATCAGAGTTGGGTAAAGGTACAAAACTCACTACTAAGTTCCAACACAGCCACATCGACCGCATGCCTTTGGGAAACCTCGAAGACACGATCATCACCCTGCTTTTAGGCACCCCTTCGGTAAACTGGGTTTTCGATTATCAATATAATGACCAAAGCTTTGAATTTGACGATACTGAATTTAAGGAAGCTCTGGGCGATCTGCCCTTGAGTGATTTCCGTGTAATTGAATTTTTATCCAACACCATCATCCATGGTATTACAAACGCAAAAAACATCACCACCGAAAAAGGAGTCGTGTATGCCAACCATTAAATCTCTCGATGACCTCAAAAGACTGCGTGAGGAAGCCCAGAAAGTCAAGGAACTACGGGACCAGACAGGCAAAACTCAAATTGTAGTCGGAATGGGAACTATCGGTATCGCCGCTGGTGCCCGTGAAACTTTGAAGGCAATCCTCAACTATATCGAGGATCATCACCTTCCCGATATCATTTTGCGCCAGACCGGCAACATTGGTCTCGGAGGTCAGGACCCGGTTGTGCAAGTGATCCTTCCTGGTGCTGAAACTGTAACTTATGGCAAAGTTACTCCTGCTATCGCTGCCAGGATTATGGATGAACATGTCGTCAAGGGAAACATCGTCCAGGAATTCCGAATAGAAGCCTGAGTTTGGGCTTAATCAATTAGGAAGGTAAGTATAGATATGGCGTACTATCGTTCAACCGTGCTTGTCTCTATGGATCCTGCTTGTATTGACAAAGGGGCGTTAGCTGTCAAGGAACAACTGATCAACGAGTTGGCAAACCTTAACCTGTCGGAAGAAGTCCAGGTTATGGATATCCCCAGAATTGGAGACCCCGAAACTGAAGGTCCTGATATTCTGGTCTACCCTGAAGGTAGCCACTACATCCAATTGACCACAGCAACCGTTGGTCCCATTGTGATTGAACACTTCATCAAAGGTCGCGAGCTTCAACAATATAAAGCTCAAATGCGCGATGTCACCGATGAGGAGCTCCGTGAACCCAAAGACAAGGAAATTCGTGTCATCCTTGAAAACATTGGAAAGATTGATCCTCGAAATATTGAGGATTACATTGCGGTCGATGGCTACCAAGCTCTGGCAAAGGTCCTTGGTGAGATGAGTCCGGAAGAAGTTATCCAGACTATTCTCGATTCCAAATTGCGTGGTCGCGGTGGCGCTGGTTTTCCAACCGGTTTAAAGTGGAAATTTGCCCGGCAATCACCGGATACTCCAAAATACATGGTTTGCAACGCTGACGAAGGCGACCCCGGCGCGTTCATGAACCGTAAGGTTCTGGAAGGCGATCCTCACTCAGTACTCGAAGGCATGACTATCGGCGCGTACGCCGTAGGCGCCAACCAGGGCTATGTTTACTGCCGTGCTGAATATCCCATCGCCGTCAGCACGCTCAACACAGCCATCGAACAAGCCAGGGAATACGGCCTGCTCGGCAAAGATATCCTCGGATCCGGTTTTGATTTTGATATTGAAGTCCGCATGGGTGCAGGCGCGTTTGTTTGCGGTGAAGAAACCGCATTGCTGGCTTCCATTGAAGGCGCTCGCGGTGAACCTCGCGTTCGCCCTCCCTTCCCTGCCTCAAAAGGCCTGTGGGGCAAACCCACCAATATCAACAATGTAGAAACTTATGCTAACGTTCCAAAGATCATCCATCGCGGTCTTGAGTGGTACACCAGCATGGGTTCCGAGAAAAGCAAGGGCACAAAAACATTTGCCCTCGCCGGCGATCTCGTCCACACTGGTCTGATTGAAGTACCTTTCGGCACGACGCTGCGCGAGATTATCAACGACATCGGCGGCGGCATCAAAGATGGAAAAGCCTTCAAGGCCGTCCAAACTGGTGGTCCAATGGGTGGATGTTTGCCCGAAGAGTTCCTTGATCTTCCTGTGGATTACGAAACGCTCGGTGCTGCTGGCTCCATCATGGGCTCGGGCGGGATGATCGTGATGGACGAAGAAACTTGCATGGTGGACATTGCCCGTTTCTTCATGGAATTCACTCAGGATGAATCCTGCGGCAAGTGCGTTCCCTGCCGTGTTGGCACGCGCCGTCTACTCGAGATCCTTGAGCGCATTTGCGCTGGCAAGGGCGTCCCCGAAGACATCCCTCTGCTCAGGCAGCTTTGCGACGAGATCATCCAGGATAGCCTTTGCGGTCTGGGGCAAGGCGCGCCAAATCCAGTCATATCCACGATGAAACACTTCATGGATGAGTACGAGGCGCACATCTACGAGAAGCGCTGCCCCGCAAAGGTCTGCCGAAGCCTGATCACCTTCGAAATTCTGGCAGATAATTGCACCGGCTGCACCGTTTGCGCGCGCAACTGCCCGGTCAACGCAATTAGTGGTGAGAGAAAACAAACCCACGTAATTGATACAGAGCTTTGTATACGCTGCGGTATCTGCAAGCAAGTTTGTAACTTTGATGCGGTTGTCATCAATTAAGAGAAGCGAGGAGAATATTTATGATTCAACTAACAGTAAACGGTCAAGCCGTTGAAGTCGAAGCTGGTTCCACGATTCTGGATGCAGTCCGCAAAGCTGGTTTTAACGTTCCTACCCTGTGTTATCACCCCAAGCTGGTTTCCTATGGGTCCTGCCGCCTCTGCCTGGTGGAAGTCGAAGGCGCCCGCACCCTCCAGCCATCTTGTGTTGTGCCGGCAGCAAATGGCATGATTGTTCATACTGACACAGAAAAGACCAAATCCTCTCGGAAATTCATTCTTTCAATGATTTTCAGCGAACGCAATCACTTCTGCATGTATTGCCAGGATACCGACGGAGATTGCGACCTCCAGCAAGCTGCCTATGATGAGAATATGACTCACTGGCCGATCACTCCAGCCTACAAATCCTTCGTAGTGGATGCTTCTCATCCGGATTTCTTCCTGGACAACAACCGATGTATCCTTTGCCGCCGTTGCGTGCGCGCGTGCACAGAACTAGTTGGCAACGCTACCCTTGGTTTTGAAGAACGCGGCTCCGGCAGCATCCTGATTGCCGACAACAACGTGCCCCTTGGCGAAAGCACCTGCATCTCCTGCGGCAACTGTGTGCAATTCTGCCCGACTGGTGCCCTCATTGATCGGCGGAGTGCCTACCAGGGTCGTGAAACAGACCTGACCCATACCAATTCTGTTTGCCTGGACTGCAGCCTCGGTTGTGAGCGTGTGATCAAGACCCGCGATAACCGCCTGGTGCGCATCGATGGGAATGAAGAGATTGGTTTCAATGACAGTTTGCTATGCTACGACGGTCGCTACAAGCCGCTGAAAGAAGATCGTGAACGCGTCACCAGCCCCATGGTGCGACGGAACGGTCAGCTGGAACCAATCAGCTGGGATGAAGCGCTCACCGCTATCTCCGTGCAGCTGAAAGCCCATGCCAGTAGCGAAATCAGTGCCCACATTTCTCCGAGGCAGCCTGTTGAAGCTTTGAGCGCTTTCCATGAGTTTTTTACGGAGCACTTTAAAGCCGGGCAGGTCACGCTTCTTGGGCATGATCAAACCGCCCTCACCAGTGCGAAACTTGCTGCGGAAATCGGCGCCTTTGAATCCGATCTTTCTATTTTGAAGGACTGCGACACAGTAATCGTCCTCGGCACTGATATGGTCAAGGACCACCAGGTTGCCGGATTCTTCCTCAAGCGCCAGGCAATGCAAGACCTCAATATTTTCATTGCCAACAGCACCCGCACCCATATCGGCGACTGGTCTTCCAACAAATTGGAATACGTTGGCTCCGATTACGCGGCAGTAGTGGACCTGCTGAAGAGTTTCGCAATGGTTGAGACCACTGATCTGACCCCACAGCTTGAAAACCTCGGGCTCAAACCCGCGCGTGCCGAACAAGTGCTTGGAAAGCTAAATCAAAGCCAAAAACCAGTCTTTGTGGTTGGTAAGGAATTTGCCAAAGCAGAGAATCTGCCTGCTTTTCGCAAGCTTGTGGAACTTGCGCGTGAAATCGGCGCGAAAGTTGTTTCCCTCAAGGGCAAAGCCAACAATTTTGCCGGAGCTCTGCTTGGTTACGAACTGGATGCCCAGCCGAAATCCACACCTGTCTTCTACCTGGCGCTCGGCGATGGTCATGCGTGTGATCACACCCGTGATGCCCTCGCTGGCAGTGAATTCAAGATCGTGCAGTCAAGCTACGTCTCGGAATTCACCGAAATGGGAGATATCGTTCTGCCCTGCACAATCTGGGCTGAGCAGATCGGACATTACCTGACTTCAGAAGGCAAGCTTGGGCTCAATCAGCAAGCCATACAAGCTACCGATGGCAATCTACCTGTCTTGGATGTCATGAAAAGCCTCGCTAATAAATCGGGACTAACTCTCTCCGAAACATGGCGCACCGCTGTTGAAGAAAAAGTTGCTGCAATCGTTTTGTCCTGACCGATTAAACGAATAAATGCAGGTTGAAAGGAAACGTATGACAAAACCAAAAGTTGCATCAGATTGGCTCGCTGGCTGTGCCGGTTGCCACATGTCTTTCCTTGATATGGACGAACGTATCATTGAACTGCTCAAACTGGTCGATTTACGCTCTACGCCGATCACCGATCTCAAAGAACCGGATGAGGAAGGTGTGGATGTCGGCATTCTTGAAGGCGGTATTACAAACACCTACAATGAAGAAGTCGCGATCAAGATGCGCGAACGCTGCAAGATACTGGTTGCACTTGGTGACTGCGCTGTGTTTGGTGGTGTACCTGCCATGCGCAATTTCCCCGGTGCCGAGGAAGCCCTCAAACGCGCTTACATCGAAACCGAAAGCACCGATGAAAGCGGCATGATCCCCAACGATCCGGAACTTTCCACACCTGTGCATGTTCGACCGGTCAGCGATGTCGTCAAAGTTGATGTATTCCTGCCCGGCTGTGCGCCAAGCGCAGACGCGATTTTTTATGTTTTATCTGAATTAGCCCAGGGCAGAATGCCTAAAGTCGACGGCGAATTCAATAACTGGCATTAGGAGAATTGAATGGGTACACAAAAAATTACTATCGAACCAGTCACCCGCATCGAAGGTCACGCCAAAGTGACCGTCCACATGAATGAAGATGGCTCAGTTGAGCACGCTTACTTCCATGTAAACGAATTCCGGGGCTTCGAAAAATTCTGTGAAGGTCGCCTCGTCACCGAGATGCAGCAGATCACTCCCCGTATCTGCGGCATTTGCCCTGTCAGTCACCACCTTGCTGCAGCTAAAGCCGGTGATGTCGTCCTGGGCTGCCCGCCACCCCGCCCTGCAAGTTTACTTCGCGAACTCATGCACATGGGTCAGATCATTCAGAGTCACGGTATGCACTTCTTTGAGCTCGCCGGACCTGATCTGATTCTTGGTTTCGACGCCGATCCCGCCATCCGCAATGTGGTTGGGCTGATCCAGGCTGACCCTGACCTTACCGTCAAGGCAGTTCGCCTGCGCAAGTTCGGTCAAGCGATTATTTCTGAGTTGGGTGAACGCTCGATCCACCCTACCTTCGCAATTCCTGGCGGTGTAAACCGCACTTTGACCGCTGAAGGTCGCGACCGCATCCTGGCTGATCTCGATGCCCAAATTGAGACCACCAAAATTGGTATCAAGATCGTCAAAGACTGGGCAGAAGCCAACCAAGAAACAGTTGATAAGTTTGCTGTCTTCCCCACCGGTTATCTCGGTCTGATCACCCCTCGCAAAGGCCTCGAGCTTTATGATGGCAATATCCGCCTTAAGAGCCGCACTGGTGAAGAGTTGGAGATCTTCAGTGCTCAAAATTATCTCGATTACATAGCCGAGCACGTTGAGCCCTGGTCTTATCTGAAATTCCCCTATTACAAGAAACTTGGCTACCCGGGTGGTGTCTATCGCGTGGGTCCGCTCGGTCGGCTCAACATGATTGAACAGATCGAAACCCCGATGGCGAATGAAGAAATGAAGATCTTCAAAGCCATCAACAATGGCGCGCCGGTTGAGAACACGCTTTATTATCACTACGCCCGCATGATCGAAGCTCTATTTGCAGCTGAACGGGTACGTGTGCTGCTTGACGATCCGGATATTCTGAGCAATGACATCCTGAACACACGCCAGAATCCAGTTGGGCACGGCGTTGGCGTCATCGAAGCCCCACGCGGCACCCTGATCCACGACTACACTGCCAACGAAAACGGCCAGCTTACCAAGGTGAACCTGATCGTCTCAACCGGGCATAACAACTATGCCATGAGCAAGGCTGTTGATATGGTTGCCAAGGAATACGTCCACGGTCCTGATGTTAAAGAAGGCATGCTCAACCGGGTCGAACACGCCATTCGCGCCCACGACCCCTGCCTCTCCTGCTCCACCCATGCAGTTGGGCAAATGCCCCTGGAGATCACGATCTTCGACCACCAGGGCAACCTGACCCAGACCCTGCGGCGGTAGATCGAACCAAACCAAGTTATACCTCCCCGCTGAACGGGGAGGTGTTTTTTTTGCAGAAGGGTATATGCGACAAAAAACGCTCATAATTGCCTACGGAAACCGCGACCGTGAAGATGATGGCGCTGGTTGGCACATCCTCGATAAACTTGCGCAAAGGCTTGGGCTTGAAACACCGCAATTTCCGGGAGACAAGATTACAACCCCCGATGGCGAGCTGACCTTGCTCTACCTTTTCCAGCTTTTACCTGAAATGGCGGAGGATATTGCTGATTTTGATGAGCTTGTTTTTATCGACGCTCACAATTCCCCCAGTTTACCAAATCTGATCTTTGAGGAAGTATCCCCTGACCGAACACATTCCGCTTTCACTCACCATATGAACCCGGGTGAGCTGCTTGCCATTGCGCAAGTACTTGAAAAAAGATTACCTGAAGCCTGGATGCTGAGTGTACGTGGTTTTTCATTCCGTTTTGAACCATCCCTTTCCTCCAAGATGACTGAGTTGGTCGACCAGGCCTTCTCACACCTCCAATCGCATCTTTTCCGGGCGGTATAATACCTACATGCACGAATTGGCAATTACCGAAAGCATCCTGTCTATTGCCGATCAGGCTGCAAAGGAAAACAACGGCACAAAAGTCACGGACATTTACCTGATACTTGGACAACTATCCTCGATCGTCGATGATTCAGTCCAATTTTATTGGGACCATATCAGCCTCGGAACCGTTTGTGAAGGCGCTGTACTTCACTTTGAACGCCGCCCTGCTATGTTGCGCTGTAAAAGCTGTAATCACCAGTATCCATTGGGTGAAATCCTTCAGACTTGCCCAAACTGCCAGAGTCCTGACGTCTTCATTGAAGCTGGCGAAGAAATGCTGGTGCACCATATCGACATACTACGAGAGGAACCTTAATGTCACAACGTGTTGAAATTGTAAAAAGGATCATGGATTCCAACGATCGCCTGGCACAAAATAACCAGGCTATCCTGGACCAAAATCACATCTTTGGAATTAACCTTATGGCTTCTCCTGGAGCTGGAAAAACCAGTTTCATTTTGGAGACCATTAAGCGATTGCCTGCTGAAATTAAGCTTGGTGTGATCGAAGGTGACACCGCCCCGGTCACGATTGACTCGGATAAAATTGCAGCCGCCGGCATCCCAGCAGTTCAGATCAACACAGGCGGTGAGTGTCATCTCGATGCAAATATGATCGAAATGGCATTGGATGAGCTCCCCTTAGAAGACCTGAATCTAATCATGGTTGAAAATGTTGGCAACCTCATTTGCCCCGCCGCTTTCCAGCTCGGCACGCACGCCAACATCCTGATCGCTTCCATTCCCGAAGGGGATGACAAGCCCTACAAGTACCCCAACATCTACCGCGGGCTGGACGTGTTGATCCTCAACAAGATCGATCTAACCCCCTATATCGACTTTCGCATGGACTACTTCCAGCAGGGTGTCGAGATGCTCAATCCAGGTCTGAAAACTTTTGCTCTGAGCGCCAAAACGGGTGAAGGTTTTGACGCCTGGATCACGTGGCTAACCGATAAAGTCACCACAAAGTAAGGACCTATGCCAGTCATCAACAAGCGGATCCACATCACCGGCATCGTGCAGGGTGTGGGCTTCAGACCAACAGTTTACAACCTGGCTAAAAGGTATTCTCTTGCCGGCTGGGTTCTCAACAACGCGCATGGCGTGGAGATTGAGCTGCATGGGTCTGAGGTAAATGTGCAGGCTTTCATCAAGGACCTGCAGCAAAACCCGCCGCCGCTTGCGGTGATTGACAGCTTCACTGTTGACGACTCTGAAAACCAGGTTTTTGTGGGCTTTCAAATCCGTCACAGTGAGGATGATCCAGCCGACTTTCTGCCCGTTTCACCCGACTTGAACATTTGCCCGGATTGCCACCGCGAGCTTTTTGACCCATCCAACCGCCGTTATCGCTATCCCTTCATCAACTGCACCAATTGTGGCCCCCGTTTCTCGATTGTTACTGGCATCCCATACGACCGCCCCAATACCAGCATGGCGGGTTTCGCGCTCTGCCCGGATTGCTCGAAAGAATACCAGGATCCAAGCAACCGGCGCTTCCATGCCCAGCCGATTGCCTGCCCGGTTTGCGGTCCGCAGGTCTGGTACGAAGAGCATGGTCAGAAGCTGGCGGAACGTCAAGATGCTATCCAGGCAGCCCGACAAGCCCTTGCTGAGGGCAAAATTCTGGCTGTAAAAGGCTTGGGTGGCTTTCACCTGGCTTGCGATGCCCAAAACCCGCAAACCCTTGAAAAATTGCGTTTGCGCAAACGCCGCAGTGGCAAACCCTTTGCTTTGATGGCTTTTGACCTTGAAAAGATAAAGGAGTTTGCCAGCGTCAACCCGGAGGAGGAAAAACTGCTCACCTCACCCATGGCGCCTGCCGTTTTGCTCGAAACGACTGAAGCCGGTAAAGTATTGGCACGCCTGGTCGCGCCTGATCAAAACCGACTGGGCTTCATGCTGCCCTACACGCCACTACATCTTCTGCTGCTGGAACCTGCTGAAGGTTTTCTAAAAGTGCTCGTGATGACCAGCGGGAATCTGAGCGAAGAACCCATCGCATATTCCAACGCTGAGGCCCAAAGACGCCTTTCAGATCTGGCAGATGGCTTTCTTCTGCATGACCGCCCGATCCACACCCGCATCGATGACTCGGTAGTCTCAGTCATTGAAGGCCTTCCTCACATTCAGCGGCGAGCCCGCGGTTATGCGCCTTTACCGCTGCAAATCACCACCAGCACGATTCCAACATTGGCTTGCGGCACGGAACTCAAGAACACCTTTTGCCTTGTGCGCGACCGCTACGCTTTCGTCAGCCACCATATTGGAGACCTCGAAAACCAGGAAACCCTGACCGCGTTTGAAGATGCCGTCAGGCATTACGAGAATATTTTCCGCATCAAACCGCAGCTCCTGGCTGCCGACATGCACCCCAATTACCTCGCCAGCCGCTACGCCCATCAACGCTCAGCAGATGAAAACCTGCCCTTGGTTGAGGTGCAGCATCACCATGCCCACATCGTTTCCTGCATGGCAGACAACGGTTTGAATCAGAAGGAAGCAGTGATTGGCCTGGCATTCGACGGCACGGGTTATGGTACTGATGGCGCTATCTGGGGTGGAGAAGTTCTTATATCGAATTGGGAAAAATTCGAACGTCCATATCACCTCGAATATGTTTCATTACCAGGCGGTGACGCGGCAGTGCGAAAGCCCGCCCGCATGGCCCTCAGCCTGATCCTCCATGCCGGCATTAATCCTGAGAGTTACGCTTTCCCCTTCCACCAGTCTCTGGATCAGGATGAGCGCGCAGCAGTCGCAAACCAGGTTCGCACCGGTTTTAATACGCCAAAAACGAGCAGTCTTGGGCGCCTTTTTGATGGCGTGGCGGCTTTGATCGGTCTCCACCAACAGATCAGTTACGAAGCCCAAAACGCCATCGCGCTTGAAACTATTGCCGACCCCGAAGAGCAATCCCGCTACGATTTCCCAATCGAAAACGGTCAAATCCTGGTTTCACCTGCGATCCGGACCATTGTTCGGGATATCGAACAAAAAACCGCTCCAGCGGTCATTTCTGCCCGCTTTCACAACGGTCTGGCGGATTGTGCCGTGCATGTTTCTGAACAGATCAGAACTCAGACCGGTTTGCGGCAAGTGGTATTATCCGGTGGAGTGTGGCAAAATAAGATCCTGATCAAGCGAACCATCACCGCGCTCAACGCGTCAGGCTTTGAGATCTTCTGGCCTCACAAGCTGCCCACCAATGACGGTGGAGTATCATTAGGTCAGGCGCTGGTGGCGCTGGCAGTCAGCGGAAATTTGAAGGAGTAAATATGTGTCTGGGTATTCCTGGTAAAGTCACAAAAATTTATGAACAGGATAGCACTTCTATGGCGTCCGTCGATTTTGACGGGGTGGAACAGGCGATTTGCATTGCCACCACGCCTGAAGTCGTGCTCGGGCAATACGTTTTGGTGCACGCTGGCTTCGCTTTGAACGTTCTGAGCGACACAGAAGCTGAGGAGACCCTCAAGATACTGCGCGATTTGCAGGAATTCAATAACCGCCTGACTGAAGAAGACCAAACCAAATGACCGAATCACCCACAAACCTGCGGGACGCCTCGCTGACCAAAGCCATCATGGCTGAAATTCGCCGCATCACGACCCAAGCCTGGAACATTATGGAAATTTGCGGAGGGCAGACGCATGCCATCATGCAATACGGGCTCGACCAACTGCTGCCCCCTGAAATCACCCTGATCCACGGACCAGGCTGTCCGGTTTGCGTTACCTCACTCCAGGCAATCGAACAAGGTCTTCAGATTGCCTGCCAAAATGAAGTAATTTTCACCACTTTTGGCGACATGCTACGCGTGCCTGGCAACCAGGCGGATCTTTTCAGCGCCCGTTCCCAGGGAGCAGACGTACGCGTGGTTTACTCGCCCTTGGATTCCCTCAAAATTGCCAACGCAAACCCCGACAAACAGGTGGTTTTCTTCGCGATTGGTTTTGAAACCACCGCTCCCACCATCGCCAGCACGATTCTAACCGCCAGTAAGTCTGGAATCGATAATTTTTCGATCCTCCCGGCAAATGTCTTGGTGCCGCCGGCGATGCACACTATCCTTTCAAACCCGGCCAACCGTGTGCAGGGCTTCCTGGCAGCGGGTCACGTCTGCGCGGTGATGGGTTACCATGAATACCTGCCAATCGCTGAGCAGTACCAAATCCCGATCGTTGTAACTGGCTTTGAGCCGGTTGATTTGGCTGCGGGCATCTTGATGACCGTCCAACAGCTCGAATCTGGGCAGCACCAGGTGGCCAACGCCTATCCGCGTTTTGTTACCCGTGAAGGCAACCAGGTTGCCCAACAAATAATCTCACAGGTTTTTGAACCGGTAGACCGCCAATGGCGCGGCATCGGCACCATCCCGCTTTCAGGGCTTGGTCTGCGACCGGAATACGCCAACTTCAACGCACTCTCCCGCTTTGAGCTGTCCGAGACACCCCTGAACGAATCGCCGCTCTGCATCGCTGGCAAAGTGTTAAGTGGGGTTGCCAAACCGCTTGATTGCCCGGCTTTTGGCAAAGATTGCACCCCCACCCACCCGCTTGGCGCACCCATGGTTTCTTCCGAGGGGGCCTGCGCCGCTTACTACCGCTATCACAGGACGCGCGAATGACTCAACCAGAGATGCCCATTCTCGAAAGCCCCAACTGTCCGCTCCCCATCGCTGATCGGGGTCAGATCGTACTCGGTCATGGAAGCGGTGGGTTGATGACTCACGATCTCATTCGCGATGTCTTCCAGAGCCGTCTTTCCAACCTTATCCTCAACAGTGCTAATGACGCAGCAAAGATCACAGAAGCGCCTCCTGGAAAACACCTGGTAATCTCAACCGATGCGCACATCATTTTCCCCCTCTTTTTTGCGGGAGGAGATATCGGTCGCCTGGCAGTTTGCGGTACGGTGAATGATGTCGCGATGCTCGGCGCGGAACCGCGTTTCCTGACAGCCACCTTCATCCTCGAAGAAGGTTTCGCGATCAATGAACTTGAAATGGTTATCGATTCCTTTGCCGAAGCCTGCCAGGAAGCCGGCGTGGAGTTGATCGCAGCTGATACCAAGGTCACCGAAAAAGGGAAGTCCGACAAGCTCTTCATCAGCACCACCGGCTTTGGTTGGGCAGATAGCAATCTCCGGATTGGAGGAGAACAGGCCAAACCGGGCGACGCGGTCATCATTTCAGGGCCGGTTGGCAACCACGGCGTCGCGGTGGCTGAGGCACGCGGCAACCTGGGCTTTTCCAGCCAGGTGCGCTCGGATATCGCCCCGCTCAACCACATGGTTAAGGCACTTTTGGACGCCGGTTTGGATGTGCACGTGCTGCGTGACCCGACCCGCGGAGGGCTGGCAACCACCCTGGTGGAAATCGCCCGTCAGAGCGGGGTTAATATCGAATTGGATGAGGAAAAAATCCCTGTCGACAAGCCGGTGCTCAAAACCTGCGAACTATTGGGGCTCGATCCACTATACATGGCCAATGAAGGCAAGCTGATCCTGATCTTGCCTACAAACCAGGCTGAAGACGCTCTGCGCATCATGCGCAGCACGCTTTATGGCGAGCAAGCCAGGTTGATTGGGCAGGTACTTGAACCCTCGAAAGGACAGATTTGGCTCAAAACACCCTTTGGGACCACCCGGGTTCTCGAGATGCTCGCCGGCGAGATGCTGCCGCGCATTTGTTGAATTTGGAAGCACACATGTTGCCCCTTCGTCCCAAGTTCGCGATCATTTTCTGGCTTCTCATTCTCTTCCTGTCGGCATGCCAGACAAACACATCACCCGTAGCCCCCACTTCTGAGCCCACAACCGTCATTCCAGCCACGCCAACCCTGATCCTTCCCACTAAGATCCTTGCCAGCCAGACTCCTTCAGCGACCCCCTCACCGACAGCTGTCATGACTGCTTTGGCAGATTTCTCCAACCTTGAGAGTGAGCTGATTGAAGGCGTGGATTGGTTCATTCTAGTCCAGGATGCCAACAGCGACGAAATCCTTTTTGAACGCAACCCCGACACCTCTTTTCCCCCTGCTTCGTTGATCAAAATCCCGACCGCCATGGCAGTGCTGAGCATCCTTGAAGACCAGGGTCGTACGCTTGAAGAATTGAAAACCTACGGCATTTCAGATCGCAACTTTGATAGTCTGCTCGAAGCCATGGTCGTTTACAGCGAGGAATCCGCTGCCGAAGCGCTGGAATACTTTGCCCGGGGAGATAACCAACTGCGGAAAAAACTAGACGCCTGGGGATTGACCAACACCAAGTATGACCCCCGCACCAGCACCTCCAGCGAACTCCTGGCCTCCCTGGAGTTGTTAAACACAGGAGCGGCACTTAACGAGGAAAACAGCCAGTACTTGCTGAATTTGATGGGTTCCTATACCGAGAACGATCAAATCCTGCTGGGAAAGCTACTAGATCAATTGCCGGATTGTGCTTTTCTCAATAAACGGGGAACGATGCTTGGTCCAACCATCGTTTCGGACATGGGCATCCTGATGTGCGGCGAGCGCGGCTGGTATTTGGTAGTTGCCGGCACGCCCGCAGTTGATTCCCAGGCTACCTTTGAGGACATCCAGGCCTCCATTGAAGCCTTCGCCGTTGCCTTCGCCAGCCTGGTGAAGTAGCAGTCTGGCTTGAGATGAAATTTCACTCCGGCGCCACCCTTACCTCCAGCTTGAAACTTGCCCATCCGCAATGTATACTTAGATGAACATTTGACACAACAATGAGGAAACTATGAAAATTGATTTTCAGGAAACCACCGACGACCTTGCCAAACGCATTGACATTCACAGTCGTTTCGGCTCAAAAGATATTGACGCATGGATGCTGGATGTGCTCAACCTGCAGCCCGGAATCAAAATCCTGGATGTTGGCTGCGGCTCTGGCAAGCAGTGTTTCTCTTTTTTCCACCATTTGAATGGAAACGCAGAGATCACCGGCACAGACGTATCCGAATCTCTGCTTGCTGACGCCCGCGAAAAGAACAAGGCTATTGATAACGCCGTGGATTTCAGGCATCTTGACTTCAACCAGGAGTTCGACCTGCCCTCAGATCACTTTGATCTGATCTCTGCCTGCTTTGCTATTTACTACGCGCAAGACATTCCCTTCACCCTGGGTGAAATGCACCGCGTACTAAAACCAGGCGGACGCCTCTTCACAACCGGTCCCATGCCCACCAACAAACAGGTTTTCTACGATATCATCCGCGAAGCCACCGGCAAACCCATCCCCCCCATGCCCGGTAGTTCGCGCTACGAATCTGGTATCTACGCTACCATGCAGGATCTCTTCAATAAAACTGAACAGCATATTTTCGAAAACCCGCTGACCTTCGAATCAGTGGAGCCTTTCATGGTTTACACCCGTGCCTCAATGTCTGAAGATCGCCGTTTATGGAATTCTCTCTTTCAGACCCACGACGAGTTCGAAATTGTCATGAACCAGATTGAAGAGGTCGCTCAAAAACGTCTTGAGGCTGATGGCAGTCTTGTGATGACTAAAGTCGTTGGCGGCTTCATCGCCACAAAGTAGGCAATATGAAAAACATGACCTTTTATGGTGCGTCGCTGCTGTTTCTGGGAGCTCACCCGGACGACATTGAGCTTGGCTGTGGTGCTTTCATTTCTGACATGGTTGGCAAGGCTGACATCCATTGCATGACATTTTCAGATAACCAGAAGAACCCTGATCTAAAACATCTTGTCAGTGAACATTACGACAGCATGCACCAGCTTGGTCTTACAGATGATCAAATCGAGCTTGGGCAGTTTGAAACCCGCCGTTTTCCAGATTTAAGGCAGGAAATCCTCGAGAAGATGCTGGAACTTCGACGCCAATACCAGCCGGAGATCGTTTTTGTCCACACCTCGCAGGACATCCACCAGGATCACCAAACCATCACCCAGGAAGCCACGCGCGCTTTCCGCGGCACAACCGTTTTGGGTTTTGACGTTCTTCGCAGCAGTTATGGCTTCTTCCCGCACTTTCTGGCAGAAGTCTCAGAGCAAGCCGTTGAGAACAAAATTGCGGCACTGAACAAATACAAGACCTATTCCGACCGCTACTATTTTTCTCCCGACATTATGCGCGCCACCGCCATCCGCCATGGCGCCCTCGCTGAGCGGCCCTTTGCCGAAGGTTTCGATATCATTCGTATTGTTGGCGCATTTGGAAAAATGTAACAAAAGAAAAAATACAAAAAGAGGTTGATTTTCTCAAATCAACCTCTTTTTTCTTAATTGTAAATCCGATTACACTGCTGCTTTACAAAATCACTACAGGTTCGCCACTTTGGCATTGATGTCCGATTTTCTCGAACGCGGTGATTTGTATGGGCGTACATTGGCCGAGTCATACGGAAACCAGAGAATCTTATCGGGCACCATCCAACCATCCGTCAGATAGATGCTTTCTTTAAACTGCACAGCCAGGAGTTTGTTTTCGACTTGCACCACAGTGCCCCTCAACCAACCCCGGATACGCTGGCCAGCTTTATCAATATGATCGCAATTCACTTCCACACGATCACCAACTTCATACACCCTTTCCTCTTCTGGAGGTCGCATGTAGTTCCCGCTCTTCATCATAATTAGCTCCTTCAATTGTTAGCTTGCCTCAAACTTCTTTATCAGGCGTTCGCCTAATTTATTTCTTGTCTTTTCGTCAGGAATTTGCTCGATTATCTCGGCAAAAAACCCTTCCACAATCAGCCTTTCAGCTTCAACGAGCGGTATTCCCCGGGCTTGCAGGTAAAACAGTTCTGTCGCGTCGATGCTGCCAACCGTAGCGCCATGCGAGCAGCTGACATCATCAGCACAAATCTCAAGCCCGGGAATAGACTTGATCTCGGATTGCTCCCCTAAAAGAAGGTTCTGATTGGATTGATAACCGTCCGACTTTTGTGCAACAGGATCCACGTAGATCATCCCGCGCCAGATTGCTTCGCCATTGCCAATTGCAGCCCCTCTGAAAAGCAGGTTACTCTTAGTATGCGGTGCGAGGTGATTCTGGACGGTGTCCACGTTGACCTTTTGCCCTTCAGCAGGAAAATAAACACCCCTAACCTCAGCTTCCGCGCCTTCGCCTTCAAGGTTCACTTCCAAACTTTGCTTAACAAGGGTAGTCGCGCAGGCATCGTAAATCCAATCCAACTTCGCTCCACGTTCAAGCCTTGCCTGGTTGTAGCACAGGTTGGTAACTTCCTGCTCGAAGATGGAAACATCCGTAAGGTGCAAAAGCGCGTCTTCCTCGAGCACCAGGTCTGTCTTTGCCAGGTGGAACAAGCTCTCCGTCATTGATTTTGAGTTACTCTGCACATTCAAAACAAGTTTAAGCTCCGCGCCGGGTTCAAGCCAGATGAGTGAACGTAATACGTTCATCCCCGGTTTGATCTCGCCTTGCAAGTTTGCCACGGCAAGCCTCTCCAGCTTTACTCCCCGTGGAACAAACACAAACAGACCTTCCCTTGCCAATGCTTCCGCAAGGGCTTGAAACTTGTCTGTTGAAGGGCGATTTAAGCGCTGCAGCAGGCGGGCAATCAGCTCAGGATAGCGCTGCAGTCCATCTTTGAAAGTGGTGATCACCAGCCCTTGTGGCAAAACAAATTCCTGCTCGGATTCTTCTTTTCCATCCGAAATAAATTTGACTTCCAGGTCAAATTCTGGCTCTGTCCAGACTTGAGCATCCGCGAGTCCTAATTGCGAGAAGTCCAGCCAGCGCCATTTTTCGAGCTTGATATGAGGCATTGGCAGCTCTGATGCCATCTGCCAGGCGGGTTCCAGGGCTTCCAACAGCTCGCTTTGAAGACCGACGTTTCCTTGTTCGAATGCAGTTTCCCACTGAGGCGGGTTTTGCTCAATGCCAAAAACGGAACGGTAAGTTACTTTAGGATCATGCATTTGCTTATCCTACCGATCCGACCATCTGCAATTGAACCAAGCGGTTCATCTCGACAGCGTATTCCATGGGCAATTCTTTCACCAATGGTTCAATAAAACCCGAAACTACCATGGTCGTGGCTTCTTCATCGCTGAGTCCACGGCTGTTGAGGTAGAAAAGCTGCTCCTCACCGATTTTGCTGACCGTCGCTTCGTGACCAATTGTCACATCTTTCGAACCGCTTTCAATCGTCGGATAGGTATCCGAGCGTGAAGTCGGGTCAAGCAGAAGCGCGTCGCAAACCACGTTTGATTTAATATTCTTGAGCCCCCTGGCTACCTTCACCAGTCCCCGATACGAGGATTGTCCATCGCCTCTCGAAATGGACTTGGAAGTGATCTTGCTGCTGGTGTTATCCGCAAAGTGGACCATCTTTGCTCCCGCATCCTGAACCTGCCCCGGTCCAGCAAATGCCACTGAGAGCATTTCCCCATGGGCGCCTTCACCACGCAGGAAACAGGCTGGATATTTCATGGTCACTTTTGAGCCCAGGTTGGCATCCACCCACTCCATCGTCCCGTTCTCCCAAACCGAAGCACGCTGCGTTACCAGGTTATAGACATTGGAAGACCAGTTTTGAATGGTGGTATAACGCACCCTGGCATCGCGTTTGACCACGATCTCGATAACACCGCTATGGAAAGATTCTGTCGTATACAAAGGCGCCGTGCAGCCCTCAACGTAATGGACCTGCGCGCCTTCATCCGCAATGATCAGCGAGCGCTCAAACTGCCCCATGCTGGCATTATTCAACCGGAAATAGGCCTGCAGTGGTAAATCCACTTTTACCCCTTTAGGCACATAAACGAAGGAACCACCCGACCAAACCGCGCTGTTGAGTGCCGCGAACTTGTTATCCTGGATCGGTACCACCGTTGAGAAATATTCGCGGAACAATTCCGGATATTGCTTGAGTCCGTTCTCGATGCTGAGGAAGATCACCCCTTGTTTCTCCAGCGCTTCCTGTATGTGATGGTAGACCATTTCCGAGTCGTACTGCGCGCCAACACCCGCAAGGAATTTCTGTTCAGCTTCGGGAATACCCAGCTTATCAAAAGTGGTCTTGATCGTTTCGGGCACGTCTTCCCAGGATTTTTGATCAATCTGTTCTGGACGAACGTAATAGTAAATATTGTCAAGATTCAAACCACTCAGATCCGGACCCCAGGTGGGCATTGGTCGTTGGATGTAGTGCTTATAGGCCTTCAAGCGAAATTTCAGCATCCACTCAGGCTCTTCTTTGTAGGCTGAGATCTGACGGACTACATCTTCTGATAAGCCTCTTTGGCTTTTGAAAGAGGATGTTTCCGGGTCATGAAAGCCGTAGTGATAATCGCTGCCCAGTTCGTTCAGGAATTCGCTACGAGGTACATCAGCCATTGCCGTTTTCCGACTCCCCGTAGACCTCACGAATCCAGTCATAACCGCTCTCTTCAAGTTTCAGCGCAAGTGCTGCCTGACCTGTTTCGACGATTCTGCCTTGATACATAATGTGAACGAAGTCTGGCTTCAAGAAATTCAACATGCGCTGATAATGGGTTATCACCAATACGCCAAGCTTATCACCCACGAGTGAGTTGACGCCTTCAGAAACGATACGCACAGCGTCGATGTCCAAACCGCTATCCGTCTCATCAAGGATTCCGAATTTTGGCTCAAGCATTGCCAGCTGTAGGATCTCAGCGCGCTTTTTCTCCCCTCCAGAAAAGCCCTCATTCAAATAACGCGCAGCAAAGGAATAATCCATCCCCAAAAAATCCATCTTTGCTTTCATCGCTTTACGAAAAGCCACCAGTGACATGCCTTTTGAATCTGGATCGGCTGCTTTCAGCTTGGAATTAACGGCTACACGCAAAAAATTAGCCAATGTGACTCCGCTGATGGAAACTGGATATTGAAAAGCTAAAAAGAGACCCCTGTTCGCTCTTTGGTCAGTCGAAAGACCAAGAATGCTCTCACCATCCAGCAGGATATCTCCGCTCGTGATTTTATAGCGGGGGTGACCCATGATGGCATAGGATAGCGTTGATTTACCCGTTCCGTTTGGCCCCATCAGAGCGTGAATTTCGCCTTGTCTCATAGTCAAATTGAAGCCTTTGAGGATCTCATTCCCATTAACTTCAACATGCAGGTTTTTGATTTGTATGCTCGCCATTATGTCCTGATTTTCGTTAGAATTTATCGGTCAATTGTAGCACGCAGGCTCTTGAAAGTCAATTTTTTATAATATACCTTAACTTATTAACATTTCTACTTATACCTTCGACAGACCGCAGCCGGGCCGTGCTGCATGAGATATACTAATTCTTAGTAGCAGAGTTATTTATTTTTTACATGTGGCTATCCAATCAAAGCCCATTCTGGGTTAATTAACAATAATTTAAGGAGACAAGAAATGGCAGAAAAAAGTTTATTTGACAAGCTCTTTGGTAAAAAAGAGTCCAAGGAAGAATTAGAAGAAGCGGCTCGCAAAGCTGCTGAAGCAGCAAAGCGCGAAGCTGAAAAGGTTGCTGAAAAAGCAAAAAGTGAAGCCAAACTGGCTGCTGAAAAAGCAAAAAGTGAAGCCGAAGTCAAGGCTAAAGAAATCGCTGAAGCCAATAAAAAACGTGTTGAACAAGCCGAGCGTTACAAGGCTGAAGCTGAAGCTCGCAAAGCCGAGCACGAAGCTCGCCGCGCCGCTGAAGAAGCCGCCCGCGCAGCCGCATTCATTGGTGAACACACCGTTACTGCTGATGACACTCTCAGCCATATTGCGCTGAAATTCTACGGAAAAGCCTTACCCCCCTATTACAAACTCATCTACGAAGCCAACAAAGACATCATTGGCGACAACATGAACATAATCGTGCCTGGTCAGGTTCTTAGAATCCCTGCACTGCCCGAAGACCTGAAGTAAAAAACAGACCGGTCACATGGCAGAAAATTTTGATCTAAGCACTGTTTTTAAGGCGGTTACTGAAGCCTTGAAAGAGAATCAGTCCGCCCTTGATGCCGCGGATGAATACAACGGCGATCATGGCACTCACATGGTGGAAACTTTCAATTTGATCCAACAAGCTGTTGCATCCAAATCTGACAGACCTGCTTCCGACCAACTGGCATTTGCCAGCAAACAGTTGCGTGCATCCACCACAAGCGGTTCAGCCAAACTTTATGCCGAAGGGCTCCAAGAAGCTGCTGAGCAATTTAAGGGGAAGGAATTTACCCAAAAATCTGCCGGCACGCTGATTAATGCCCTTATGGGCAGCAAGCCTTCAGCGGAAGGTGGTTCTGGTGATTTTCTTTCGACCTTGCTCGGCGGTCTCACCGGAGGCTCACAAAGCACACCCCAACCCCAGGCGCAGCAACCTGCTCCTCAGCAACCGGATGATTTGGTAGGTTCTCTGCTTGGGAACATCCCGCAGCAAACCAGCAATCAGCCGCAATCCCAAGCCGGTGGCGATCTGCTGAGCACATTGCTTGGTGGATTGGGTGGATCTCAAGCCCAGCAACAGCAGCAACCCCCTCAGGAAGCTGATGGCGACCTGCTGAGCACCTTGCTTGGTGGATTGGGCGGCTCTCAAACCCAACAACAACCTCAACCAAGCCAGTCAGGTGGCGGTGATCTGCTAAGCACACTTCTCGGTGGGCTCGGTGGCGGCACTTCTTCCTCGCAGGGCTCTGGCGGGGGTATGGGAGATTTGCTCTCCACCCTTCTTGGCGGTCAAAGTTCCAGTCAAAGTGGCTCCAGTGGTTTGGATGCCAAAGATCTTCTGAGCGCCGCATTGGCATATTTCTCGGCCAAACAAAGCGGTCAGTCTAACATGCAATCAATTATGCAGGCCATTTCGGCTGCAAGTCGTTTTGGTGGCAGCGCGGACCGTGCTCAATCTGGCGCGGTAGTGGTCAACACCATTCTTGATATGATCGGGTCCAATTAGCCTCGGCGTTGGATCAATCCGGATAAGCAAAAAGCCCCTTTTGAGGGGCTTTTTGTTGACACCTCTTAGCTGCTAACCAAGCGGGTACTTATCCGCAATTCGGAGAAGGTCCTCTTCATTGTGGACGTTGTCCATTAAATCCTGGAGCAGATCGTCGTCTCCCAGCATCTCTGCCAGCTGACTCATGTTGGCAAGATGTTCAGTGGGGTTGACGGACGCCAGGGTAAAAAAGAGAGTGGCATATTTATCAGGGTCATTTTCATCAAAAACAACAGATTTTTCGACCTTCATAAATCCAATTTCCGTCTTAAAGACGCCCACCGCACCCTGCTGAGCATGCGGCATCGCTACACCAGGAATCAAAACGATGTAAAAACCAAATTCTTCTACATTCTGAATAACTCTTTCCTGATATCGCTCATCGATCGTGCCATCTGCCAATAATGGCTTGCATCCGATTCTAATAGCTTCGCGCCAATCTGGTGCTTCTTCGATGAAAATGCAGTGTTTCTTTTCCACAAAATCATGCAGTAATGACATATAGATGGTCTCCTTTTTGCCCTTCATTCACTTTTGATAATCTTATCACCACGCTCAATACAATCGAGCCGTTATTGCCTTTTTGCAATTTTGTTCAAAAAAGCCTCTCGTGCTTGGCAGGAGAGGCATTCTTAATAAACCTTAATAAGGTTTGCAGTAAACTATAACCAGGGCTTAGTGAGTGACAACCCTTGGTAATTCTTTTGCCTGCATCACCCAGTCTGCAACCATCTTGGCGCTTGGTGGACGGCGAACCAGCTTTTTGGCTTTGTTCACTTCCTGGATCTTGGCATACAAGTTCTCAGGATTGCGGGTGGCAAGTTCCACCACGGTGTCAACGCCGGCTTCCTCGAGCAGGTCAGAATATTCCTGACCAACGCCCTTGATCCGATAAAGATCGGCATGGTTAACCCATTCCAGGATCAGTTTGCGATCAACACCAGCTTTTTCAGCCAGTTCTTCGCGACCCTTGGCACCAGCACCGACTTTCAGCAATTGAGCTACAGTTGTAACTCCAGCTTCGGTCAACTTCTTAGCATATACAGGTCCAATTCCCTCAATATCCTCGATTTTTGGCATGTTTATCTCCTTAGTTTACTAATTAGAATTTTGAATATTATAGCATAGCTCCTTAGTGATGAAAGTCTTGCTTCGACACTTATTCAATGTAGATAAACACAACACGCTTAGTTGCCATATAATATCGGTAATATGAATAATACAAAAGACAATATTCTAAATCAGGTCCTCCTGCTCCGAAAAGCTACCGTCACGCAGCTTTCGGAAAAGCTTGCGATCAGTGAGATTTCCGTTCGCCACCACCTGATTAAGTTGGAAGCAGAGGGCCTCGTTTCCTCCTCGGAAGAACGCCATGGCGTTGGCAGACCGCGCTTTATCTATAGCCTGACTGAAAAGGGCTACCAAGTTGCCCCTACCGATTACTTCAGGTTAACCGATCAAGCCCTGATCTCCATGAAAAATTTCCTTGGACCTGAAACCTTCCTGGAGCTGCTGATACAATTCGGCTCAGATCTTGCGGAAGCTTATACGCGCTCCATCAGTTCGCAGAACCCTGAACAAATTCTTGAAGAAGTAGCCAGCAGTCTGACCCGGGATGGCTTTGTGTTTTCGTGGACCACATCAGGAGAAAGATTTGTACTTACCACGCATCACTGCCCTGTCCATCACCTTGGACAAAAACACCCCGAAGTTTGTACTATCAACCACGCTCTGTTAGAATCCCTCATCCAACACCCGCTCAACCACGACACCTGCATTTTGCATGGTGACGCCGCCTGCACATACACTTACGAGGTCCTTGATGGAAAATAAAGCGAAGTTTACCTGGGAAATCCAAAACACTGATCCGGAAAAATACAATGATTTGATTGAAGGATTATCAGGAATCACTGATCCTGAGTTGGGCTACTCTGTTATTGAGCTTGGTTTGGTACGGGAAATCAAGCTGACCGATCAGGGAGCTTATGTTCGCATGATCCTGACCACACCCTATTGCCCCTACGGTCCAGCGATGCTCGAAGAAACCCGCAATAAAGTTGAAAAGACCCTTGGCGTTCCAACCAGCATGGAGTTTGGCGTGGAGCCCTGGACACCCGACATGATGGAAGATGACCTGTTCGACCCGGAATGGGGTTTGTTGCCTTAGATTACTGCTTCAGCAGGCTAAACAGCTTCATTCCCAATGCCATATCGCCGGATATCTTTATCTTGCCGGTCATGAACGCCATCATGGGGTTCAGACTACCCCTTAGCAATTTCTCAGCAACTTCCGTACTGGTGTTCACTGTCAACTCAGGTGCTGCCATCGTTCCCTGGCTAACGCTCACCTTGAGATCGCCCAACACCAAACCCCACTTGCCGCCACCTTGACCAGTCAGGTTAAATTGTATCCGTCCGCTCAAATCTTTTATTTCCTCAGCATCCACCATGGCTGGTAAAGAATTCATCAACGCATGGAAATCGGTCATTTCAACTCCTTTTTTATTAGAACTATATAAAGTTAATCGTTTTTTTTAACCGCGCGCACTTAAGCTGTTGTATAATACTATCAGTCAAAGCAGGAGAAGTGACTCCTGTAAATTTAGTATAAGCTTTTTAAGGAGAAAAATGGACAAATACGAATGCATCGCCTGTGGTTATATCTACGATCCAGCTATTGGTGACCCCACCGCCGGGATCGAACCTGGCACATCATTTGAAGACTTGCCCGAAGATTGGGTCTGCCCCGATTGCGGCGTTGGCAAGGATCAATTCGAGAAAATTAGCTAACAACAATCAATCATTCAAATAAAACGGCCTGAACCACAACCTTCAGGTCGTTTTTACTTTCCGGATGAGCGGGCGATTCGAGGCTAAGCAGATCCCCTTTAGCCTGTGGTTCCAGGCAAGATACTGGTAAAATATACCTGCCCTCAGACTACTCACTTAATGCTCGACCTGAGAGGTAAAAAAGAAAATATCACAAAAAAGGAGCTTGTTAATGTTTCAAGATTTTGGAGAGGCATTGAAATTCATTCAGGAAAACGAGGTGCGAATAATCGACCTCAAATGGGGCGACCTGTTTGGTCGTTGGCATCATGTTTCGCTATCGACTGAATCTTTTACGCCCCAGATGATGCGGGACGGTATTGGCTTTGATGGCTCTGCCGTTGGATTTAAACATGTCACAGGTGGGGATATGATCCTCATTCCTGATCTTTCAACTGGCTTCATGGATCCGTTTTTCAAGCGTCCGACTCTCTCCTTCCTGGCAGATATCTACGAAGCAGACAGCAAGGCGCGATTTGATTTTGATCCACGCCAGATTGTGGCCAAGGCTGAAGCTTATCTGAAACAGACCGGCGTTGCCGATCGTTCTGTCTGGGGTCCGGAATACGAATTCTTTATCCTGGATGAAGTCAGCTATGATAACCGCTTGAACGCCAGCTCTTATTCAATCGTCTCATACGAATCCGATTGGATGGAGAATCCAACCACCAACGGCTACCTGGTTTCCAACCACAAGGGATACCATCAAATTGCGCCGGGTGACCAAAACCAGGATCTGCGCAACGAGATTTCGTTGATGATGGAAGATTTCGGCTACAAAGTCAAGTACCACCACCACGAAGCGGGTGGTCCCGGACATGGCGAAATTGAACCCCCTCTGCAGGACATTTTCAAATCCACCGATGGATCCATGATGGTCAAGTACCTGGCGAAAAATCTGGCTTACGGCGAGGGAAAAACTATCACCTTCATGCCAAAACCGTTTTTTGGCGCTGCAGGCAGCGGAATGCACTTCCACCAATTCCTGACAAAAGGTGGTGTAAATGTTTTTTATGACGGCAAAGGTTATGCTAATCTGAGCGAAACGGCTTTGTATTACGTGGGCGGCATTCTCGACCACGCCAGGGCACTTTGCGCACTCACCAATCCCTCAACCAATTCCTTCAAGCGCCTTGCTCCAGGCTTTGAGGCCCCCACCAGCTGTTTCTTTGGTAAGGGCGATCGCAACGCCGCTGTCCGTGCCCCCAAGTATGCCACCGACCCAAGTGAAGTCCGGGTGGAATACCGCACACCGGATGGCACCTGCAATCCCTACCTGGCAATCCCCGCCATGCTCCTGGCTGGGCTGGATGGCATTGCCCGAAAAGTGGACCCTCGCGAAGCAGGCTATGGACCTTTTGATGACGACGTCCTGGCCTGGCCGGAATCGGAACAAAAACGCATCAAGAAAGTCCCCTTCTCGCTTAACGAAGCCCTGGATGCCCTCGAGCAGGATCACGACTTCCTGACGAACTCCGGCGTATTCTCTGAAGAGTTTATTAATTTCTGGGTGAAAACGCTGCGCAAAGAAGCGATCGACATTCTGACCCGTCCGATCCCAATCGAAATCGAGCGTTACCTGGATTGCTAACATATCCAATAGCTGTGAAAGCACCTGCCTCTTGGCAGGTGCTTTTTTAATTTCGATCAATTATTGATAATTCCATGGAAATTCGTCTTGAAAAACCTACTATTTTTCAAATTATTGACGTATAATGATGTCACTATACTCGTTCAAGATTGGAGGAAATTCTTATGGCAAGTGTTACGTACGATCATGTTTGGAAGCGTTTTGGTGACGTAGTCGCCGTGCAAGACTTAAGTCTTGCAATCGAAGATAAAGAGTTCTTAGTCCTTGTTGGCCCTTCCGGCTGCGGCAAGACGACAGCTCTGCGCTGTCTTGCTGGCTTGGAAGAAATCTCAGAGGGTGAAGTGCTCATTGGCGACCAGGTCGTCAACGACATTGCCCCCAAAGATCGTGACATCGCAATGGTTTTCCAAAGCTATGCCCTCTACCCCCACATGTCTGTCTACGACAACATGGCATTTGGCTTGAAACTGCGCAAATTTGACAAAGCTGACATCGATCGGCGTGTCAAAGAAGCAGCTCAGATTCTCGGTATCGAAGGCCTGCTCAAGCGCAAGCCCAAGGAACTCTCTGGCGGTCAGCGTCAGCGTGTGGCTGTTGGGCGTGCTATCGTGCGTGAGCCAAAGGTTTTCCTCTTTGATGAGCCCTTGTCAAACCTCGACGCAAAACTTCGTGTCCAGACCCGCGCCGAGCTTTCCAAGCTCCACAAGCGCCTTGAGACCACCTTCATCTATGTCACCCATGACCAGACTGAAGCCATGACCATGGCAACCCGGATTGCCGTCATGAACAAAGGCAAGCTGCAGCAGCTCGATACACCGCAGGTGCTCTATGATCATCCCGCGAATCTCTTCGTTGCCGGCTTTATTGGCTCCCCTGCCATGAATTTCTTCAATGGCAAGGTCTACATCGAAGAGGGCGTGATGTTCGTGGATATGGGCTCCTTCCGCGTTCGTGTCCCGGACCATGACATCCCTCGCTACGAGAGTGTTATCGGTAAGGAAATCATCTTCGGCATTCGCCCTGAAGACATTCACAATCCCGAGTTTGCCCCTCCCAGCATCATTGCTGAGCCTGTGGACGTAACCGTGGATGTGACCGAACTGATGGGTAACGAAATCTTCCTTTACCTGGTCCAAGGCGACCACACTTTCATCGCCCGGGTTGACCCCCGAACTCATGTTGAGTTTGGTGACAAGATGCAGGTTGTCTTCAACATGGACAACTTCCACATCTTCGATCCCAGCCTCGACCCGGAAAATCCGCCCGTCGTCTTGTAGATATCACAACAAAAGACCCCCGGTTTCGGGGGTCTTTTTGCTTAAGCAACAGTCTTTGACTTACGCTTGCGTGTCAATAACACCAGCATAATCCCAATAACCAGTGCGAAAATCAGCACAAGCGCGAAAGCATCCCGCCAGAACACGAAGGGAAAGAGGCGGATGAGCGTACTGGATTCATCAAACAGCCAGGTGCCATCCGCAAAAAAGAGGCGGTGGAAGCGGTCGAAAAGAGTATCGAAACTTACCAGCAAAAAGATCAGCAACGCTCCAATAAAGCCTAAAGTCACCCAGGCTGCAGCCTGAAATGCCTGCCGCAGCGAGCTCCACTGCGCCATGATCAGGAACCAGCCGAGAATTGCAATACTTAGTCCGATGATAATGTACCAGGCGAGCAAGGCTCCCTGCACTACCTCCTTGACGTCCACCATGTGCGAAAGTTCAGATTCGGTAAAAATCTTTTGCCCTTGGAAATTCTGCAGGTTGCCAAGGTAATCAATCGGCTCGTTGTTGGTCAGATAGCGGATGGAATAGTCGGCCCACTGCTTGCGCTCGTGGGTTTCCATGCCGTAGGGGTCAAGCGGGAAGCCGGCGCGGGTATATTCGAACTCGGCGAAGGCCGGGCTCATGATCAGCCTCACCCCACCCATCAGAATGATGAACAGGATGAACAATGCCAGAATAACAACCAGGATCTTATTTATTTTCATGAGATTTCCTTTTCCTAAATCAGGTTAATTATAGCCGGTCATTGAAAATGAGGTTTAAGAAAATTTTTTGGACCCATATGGATCAAGACATGAGCGATTCTGTTCTCGCCGGTGTCAGCACCGTGCGAGGTATTTGACCGCCAGGTCTCCAAAAATGTCCTTATCGCAGCCGTAGGTCAGGTTGCGCAGCCTGCCCCGTTTTTTTTGGCGGGGTTCAACCTGACGTCGGAAACCTACCTTTGTCGAGGATGTTATTTGCCAATATACGTGATGTCAGGTTCAGAAGAAGAACCTGACCTACGCGATGTCACCGCATGTAACGAATGTAGAGGCGACGCAGTGCAAAGCCTCCCCTTGCGGGATGCGTCGCCTCTACCCAATAAACACTTGTTCTCGCCGGTCTCCGGACCGTGCGAGGATTTTGACCGTCAGGTCTCCCAGATTCTCATTCATCCAAACCGGTGGCTGGAGCAAGCCCCAGCCCTACGAGAGGTCATCCGTACGGAGGGGGTTTACTCCCTCCGCACAATTTCGAAAATTTATGTTTCGGGCGATCACGGCGCCCCAAAGAAAGTAGCGTAGAGGCGACGCAGTGCAAAGCCTCCCCTTGCGGGATGCGTCGCCATTGCTCTCTGTTCTCGCCGGTCTCCAGACCGTGCGAGGATNNGGATTTTGACCGTCAGGTCTCCAAAAACGTCCTTGTCGTAGCCGTAGGTCAGGTTGCGCAGCATGCCCCGTGTTTTTTTGGCAGGGTTCAACCTGACGTCAGAAACCTAGATTTTTTAGGCCATTATTTGCCAACATTTGTG
>DIWN01000055.1 GCA_002423495.1 Anaerolineaceae bacterium UBA6105
TGCTGTCGAGCTTATAAGCAGCCTGGTTCAACTTCTCAACAAGCGCCATGGTTGTTTCTTCGTCTGGCAGGTCAGGATCTGAACCATTGACCTTGAAAAGCCTTGCCTTGTACTGTTTTTTGGTGTCATCGGGTTCGAACAGAGCCGAGATTTTCCAGTATTCTACCGGCACAAAGGCATCAATTTCGCGTTCACGTTCCACAATCAGCCGCAAAGCCACGGATTGCACCCTGCCGGCAGAAAGGCGCCCCTTCACTTTTGCCCAGAGAATCGGACTCACCCCATATCCCACCAAGCGGTCAAGAATACGGCGCGCTTGCTGGGCATCCACCANNTCATGGAAGACAACCCGCTCCACCTTTTTGGGTTCAATCTCTGCCGAATCCATCACATGCCAGGCGATTGACTCGCCTTCCCGATCAGGGTCAGTTGCCAGGTAGACCTTTTTGGTTTTCTCTGCGGTGGCGGTAATTTCCGCAACCAGTTCTTTTTTCTCGTTGGGAACGCGGTATTTGGGCGTAAAATCGTTTTCAACGTCCACACTTAGTTGCGATTTAAGCAGATCGCGCACATGCCCCACCGATGCCAGCACCTGGTAGCCATCCCCAAGGAATTTGCCGATAGTGCGTGCCTTTGCCGGCGATTCAACGATAACCAACGGTTTTCCGTTCCCGGAGCGTACCTTTTTGCCATTGGAGCTCTTGGTCGTGACTTGCTTGGTCGCGGTTTTCGCCTTTTTAGTGCTTGCAGGCTTTTTTGCGGCTGATTTGGTTAGAACAACAACGGGTTTTTCCAGACCTTCATGCGCAGGGGTTGCGCCCATGCGAAACAGCTTTGTACCGCAGACATCACAAACGCCGGTGGTCATTGCAGCCCCACGGCTGGTAAACCCAGGCTGTGCCTGAGTGATTTCTCTTTTTTCTTTACATTTAAAACAATATGCTTCCAAAATGACTCCCTTGAAAATTATGGCTCAAAAATAGCACGCCTATCATACCATAACCAAATTTTTGTCAAGGGTGGAGACAAACTTTGTTTTCAGTGAGTAGAAGTTTGTTATCTCATCTATTTCAAATTTCAAAGAAGCCCTTGGTAGGGTCACGGCATGCCGTTACCGTCTGCATAATATTTCAATAAGCGCCTGGATTATTTATACGGAACAAAGAACTCTTCGTCCTTTTCCCAATTCATCGGATTCGCAATAATATATTCGCATATTGCTCTGTAATCCCTCTCATTACGAATAACATGTTCTTAATAATTCCTCTGCCAGAGGCGATGCTCAAATCGAGGCCAACCCATATCCCTTACTCCTATCATGTATCGATGAGTCGTTAAGGATTTGATTCAATGGACAATTTCTAACAAAGATAGTTGTTCCTTCGTAGGGTCAACCCCCTGTGGTTGACCGCTTTTCGCTTGATCCCTATGGCAGACACGGGGGTCTGCCAATACATCGGAAAGATGGAATAAGATGTGAATGTGATTGGGCATCACAACAAACAATTCGACATTGATCCCTGGATAATGCTCAGGAATTTGGTCAATAACTTCTTTCACCATCTTCCCAATATCATTCAAAACCATTTCTCCATCAACAACCTGCCCAAATAATGTCTTGCGATCCTGGGTAACGATGGTTACATAATAGGCACCCGGTTGAGAATAATCGAACTCAGGTAGACGAAGGTTTTTTCGGTGGGGCAATAAAGGATCCGGATTCACCACGTCATTTTACCTTTTTGTGACGATTTAGGCACAGGGGGCCAGGAACCGCAAACGGTAGCCGTTCTTCGGTGAAATGATAATTGTTCCTTCGTAGGGTCAACCCCCCGTGGTTGACCGTCTTGTTTCTGGTCTGAGTGGCAGACACAGGGGTCTACCACTACGCTGGCATGACACTGGCACGGAATTCTCACACTTGTGAAGACAATTGTTCCTTCGTAGGGTCAACCCCCCGTGGTTGACCGCGATCGATTAGACTGGCAGGCACGGGGGCCTGCCACTACAAAGGACACCAATAATGAAATACCCATTGATACCAATTCTTTGATTCCCACTATCTTGCTAATTGATGCAAACAGATTAGTCGGGGAGGTGTAAAATGAACATATTCACCAGCGAGAGGGATCATGAAAAAACGCACCCAATCCAAACAGAATTCCACCATTTCTTTTAACGCAAAATTCCTTATTTTCATCCTGCTTGCCAGCCTTTTAAGCTCATGCGGTTCGGTGCTCCAGACCTCTCTGCCGACGGCAACGGCGACAGAGATGCCAACTATTACCCTGACCATCGAGCCAACCGTGACCGCCACAGAATTGCCAACTATCACCCCAACTCCCGAGCCGACGCCACCAGCGACCGAAATTCCGGAAAAATACCCAATTGATTTGGAAAAATTAAGCACGACTCCGGAAAGCTACGAGTATTTACTAGATCATAAAGATGAATTCGTAAAAGGACCAGATCCACTTGAGGTAGGGATTGAAGAATTTTTTAAATGGTATAGCGAAAAATTAATCCCATCTTTGGGGGATTATACGGAGAGAGACGGAAATGTATATTATAATAAAGTAGCCGTGGGTGAAGAGTTGATGAATGTGAGTAATTGTGATTTGGATAGTTTATTTAAGGGACAAATGGAATTTTGGTATTTTGAACATGGAGAGGTTGTTTATCCGGTTTTAGAAATTGCGGGGATTAAAGACGGGAGAATTGGTTATAATATTGGGGTAGTGCTGGTGGAAGGAATTGGATCGCAAGGTTTGGGAGCGATAAAAGATGTAAAAGATGGACAGAAAAATTTTTCGAATATTTATATCAGTACAAAAGATAATAAAGCAATGCCTGTATCTGAAGATGTACACAGAATGCTTAAAGAAGGTTTTTTTTATTATAATGGAAAAGAACATTATTTGGGAATAGGGGTAATAAACTTTTTTGAACCTTGATTTTTAGATAAAAAACTTCATAATTTAGATGATGAAATGGTGGTATGGGCTAGTTGTTTTAGTAGGAGTGCTTTTGGGATTAATGATTTTTTCGAAAAATATTAAAAATAAAAGCAATTTAACTCGGGTTGATGAAGGTGAAATATCAGGTGAAGTATCAAACTTGCCGGTAATAATGACAACTTCAAATAAGGGAGAAGAAAAAAAATACTCATCAGTTGAAATGGGTAGCTAAGTCCTGACCACCGTAAAAGGTGGCCTTTTTTCGGTAGAGTCAACCCGCTGTGGTTGACCGGTTTTTTTAAATCCATATGGCAGGCACGGGGGCCTGCCACTACGTTGGCATGGGGGTTTTTTCGACTGGCAAGCCTCCGTGCTTGACACTACAAAAGACCGCCGTGCTTCGGTAGGGTCAACCCCCTGTGGTTGACCTATATTTGACTGGCAGGCACGGGGCCTGCCACTACGTTCTTGCGGTCTCCTGATTGCATTATCGCGTTTTCCCCAACGAAAACTAATCCAACGAAAATCGAATCTATATTTCGCTACATCCACCGGCCGTTTTGGCGGTAGGTCATCCCCTGCTCGCGCACCACTAACCCCTTCAACTCCATCATGGTCAAGGTCACGGTCAACTTTTCAACACTCATGTCCATCCTGACGCAAATTTCGTCAATGTGTAGAGAATCCTGACCCAAAATCCGCAGAACCGTGCGTTCCATATCGCTTAAGGCCTGTTCCTGTGCTTTAGGTGCTTTGCTGCCTTCTTCAATCCGGAGCGCTTCCAAAACCGATTTCGGATTCGTCATCGGCATCGCCCCCTCCCCGATCAGATCGTTTGTCCCCCGGCTCATAGGCGAAAGAACAGAGCCAGGCACGGCAAAAACCTCGCGGTCCTGTTCCACCGCGAATTTTGCCGTGATCAATGCCCCACTTTTCTCGCCCGCCTCAATCACAATCGTGGCGCGGCTCAAACCGGAAATGATGCGGTTGCGCGGCGGGAAGTTAATGCCGTCGGGTTTCGTTCCTGGGGCGTAATCGCTCACAATTGCCCCATGTTCCTGGATCTGTTCCGCCAGCCTGCGATGCTCAGGTGGATAGATGACGTCCACACCACTCCCCAAAACGGCGATCGTCCTGCCCCCTGCCTCTAAAGCTGCATGATGTGCCAATCCGTCCACACCCCGTGCCAGCCCGCTGACCACGGTCACCCCGTTGTGCGTCAGGTATTCGGCGGTATCGCGCGTGATCTGTTTGCCATAGGTGGTCACTTTCCGTGTTCCCACGATCGCAACTGCCAGGTCATCTGCGGGGGTGATGCTGCCTTTGTAGAACAAAACGGGTGGAGGTTGGGCGATTTCCTTCAGGTAGCGTGGATATGCATCATCCTGCCAGGTTAAAAAAGCAATCCCCTTGGCTTCCAACTGCTCAGGCAGTCCAAGAGGATCGAGAGTTTTACGTTTCTCGATGATCTCCGCGACGTTCTTTTCGGACAAGCCTGCCGCGAGCAGCTCAGCTGACCCTGCCTGCCATGCCCGGCTCAAATCGCCAAAAAAAGACAGCAGTTTTCGAAACCTGACTGCCCCAATGCCCCGAACGTAACTGAATGCCAGCCAATACCCGGCCTCCTGCATTACCCCCTCAGTCCTTCCAGCAAATGCACGTCCATACGTTTTTGCTCAAGGTCGATCTTCAGGATCACTTCCGGAATCGCCGGCAGCAGCAGTTCACTGCCATCTGCCTGGTCAATGATGTACACCTCGTTCGCGCCGGTTTCCATAATGGCAGCCAGCACGCCAAGGTCTTCATCGCCTTCCCAAACGCGTAATCCGATCAACTGGTGATGGTAATACTTGCCTTCAGACAAGGGCGGCAGATCCTTCACAGCGGTGAAAACTTCTTTGCCCACCAGCTCACGCATGCTTTCAGGGTTGTCAAAGCCTTCCAGCTTGACCAACAGCAAATCATTCTTCCAGCGGGTGCCTGTGATTTTGTTTGCCTGAAATTCAGGGCCCATGTAGACGGTTTTCCCTCTCCGGATTCTTTCCGGAAAATCTGAAAACACGCGCATGCTGATTTCCCCTCGTACTCCGTGGGACTTTTGGAGCCTGCCGATTAATACATAAGCAGGCTCAACCGGATCGATCGAGCCTGCTGTGTCTTGATATTGATCTGCCATCTCAGGCATTAACCCAAATCTACCACATCCATGGTGACGTGCTTACCCGAGCGTGCAGCAACAACCTTGAGGATTGCCCTCAATGAGTTTGCCACGCGTCCGTGCTTGCCAATCACCCTGCCAATGTCAGCTTTTCCGACTTGCAGGTCCAGCTGGATGGTGTTCCCCTGGCGATATTCGTCGACAAAAACCTGTTTTGGGTCATCCACGATTGATTGCGCCAGGAACTCCAGCAGCTCGTGCAGTTTGGATTCTTTCATGACATGCCCCGTTATGCCTTTGGCGCGTGGGTGGTTTTAGGATTCTGAGTCAGAGCGGTGTAAACTTCCTTAGCCTCAGCTAACAAAGTTTCTTTGTCTTCCCCAGCCTTAAACCGCGTAAAGCGATCATCCAATTTGACGATTTTGAAGAGTTTCTGCACAGATTCAGAGGGCTGGGCGCCAACGCTCAACCAGTGATAAATGCGATCTTCATCAAAAACGATTGTCCCGGGTTGTGTACGGGGATTGTAATGACCAACATTTTCAATAAAACGCCCATCACGAGGGCTTTCTTTGTCTGCTACAACCACACGATATTGAGGTTGGTGAGTTGAACCCACCCGACGTAAACGAATACGTACCATTTTTTACTAATACTCCTTGACCTATAATCTTTTTCTTCCTGGCTCCGTCAAAGGCTGAGAGAATGCTGAAGGGGCATTTCCTTCTCCTATGCTCAGGATTAACCAAATAACCTATTAATATTACCACGTCCGCCGGATTTTTGGAACCTTTTCATTAAGTTCTGTATATCCCGGAATTGTTTCATCAGTTTGTTCACGTCCTGCACATCTTTGCCACAGCCAGCCGCAATTCTCCGCCGGCGGCTCGCGTTCAGAATGCGAGGATCCTGCCGTTCTTTTGGCGTCATCGAGTTGATGATCGCCTCCACTGTTTTGAGCTGATCCTCAGCCTCATGCGGGTCCACTGATTTTGCCACAGTGCTGAACTGACCTGGCAGCATGCCCAACACCTGCGAGATCGGCCCCATTTTCTTGAGCTGACGTAATTGATTAGCGAAATCCTGCAGAGTAAACTGCCCGGTAAGCATCCGCTCGGCTTCCTTGACGTCCACCTCTCCGTCATAGGCCGCTTCTGCCTTCTCGATCAGGCCGAGCATATCGCCCATCCCCAAAATCCGGGACGAAATCCGGGTGGGATCAAAGACTTCCAGTGCATCCAATCCCTCACCTGTTCCAAGGAATTTGATCGGGATACCAGTCACCTCCCGAATGGAAATTGCAGCACCGCCGCGGGCGTCACCATCAATCTTGGTGAAGATCAGGCCGCTCAGTGGGATTACGCCATAAAAGCCTTTCGCGACATTCAGCGCTTCCTGCCCGATCATTGAGTCCACTACCAGCAGGATCTCCTTCACCGGCACGGCTTCATTGAGGGCTTTTAATTCATCCATCAGGGCATCGTCCAACTGCGAACGCCCGGCGGTATCCAAAATTACGACGGAATAACCGCCTTTTCTTGCCATCTCGAAGGCACTTTTTGCAATTTGCACCGGCTTTGCGCCTTCAACACTGTGCACTGGCACATCAATCCGCTCCCCTAAAGTCTGAAGCTGCTTTATAGCTGCCGGACGGTAGATATCAGCCGCTACCAGCATCACCCTCTCGCCTCTTTGGCGCAATTGCTTTGCCAGTTTCGCTGCTGCTGTCGTTTTACCAGAGCCTTGCAAGCCTGCCAGCATGATCACATGCGGCTTCTCCCCCCTCAGATTGAGCGGAGCGGGCTGCCCGAGCGTCTTGATGAGCTCTTCATTAACGATTTTGATCACCATTTGGGCAGGGTTGAGCGCTTTTGAGACTTCCGCCCCGATTGATCGCTCTTTCACACGGTTGGTAAAGGCCTTCACCACGGCATAATTAACATCCGCCTCAAGCAGTGCCAGCCGCACCTCGCGCATCGCCTTTTCAACATCCTCCTCAGACAGCTTTCCACGTCGACGGAGGTTGTCGAATATGGCTGTCAATTTGTCGGTCAAATTCTCAAACATAGCTAATTCCTGTCCATGTGATTTTGTGATATCAAGTCCATATCATACCCCAAACTGCGCTGCTTTCAAAACAGTCTGAGCAATAAAAAAATCTGAGTTTTTTAGTCAAAATAATGCCATTTCGAAACTAAATTTACTGGTGGGTGTTTCTAATCCTGAGAAACATTTGTCAGAGGTTTAACATGAATAAAGTAGCAATCGTAACCGATAGTACCGCTGGAATCCCTGATTCCATTGCCCGCGAATACAATATAACTGTCGTCCCGCTTTCTGTTTTATGGGATGATAAATCCTACCTTGATGGGATCGACATCACACCCGAGGAATTTTACGAGCGCCTGGCCAAATCCGATACTTTGCCCACCACCTCGCAGCCCTCTGCTGGTATGTTTGCCGAAGTTTTCAAAAAACTGATCGATCAGGGCTATGACATTCTCACAATTGTCATGTCTTCCAAACTCTCCGGCACCTACCAGTCTGCGATCTTAGCTGCGGAGGATTTTCCCAAAAACCGCATATCAGTCGTAGACAGTCTCCAGGCTTCCATGCCCCTTACTCTTGTCGTCCTCATGGCTACTCAAGCCGCCCAACGTGGTGCAACGCTCCTTGAATGCGCAAATCTGGCGAAGGATCTATGCCAGCGGGTTCGCATCTTGTTCATTGTGGATACGCTCGAGTTTCTCTATAAAGGCGGTCGTATTGGTGGAGCTGCCCGCCTGATTGGCTCAGCGCTCAAGATGAAGCCCATCCTCGAGCTCAAAGACGGATTGATTGACTCATACGAAAACGTTCGCACCTTCAAAAAAGCGACGGAGCGTGTGTTCGAGATCGCTGAATCCGAACTTGGCAAACAAGGCACCATCGAATATCTCGGCATTGCGACTGCCAATGTCCCTCAGCGCGAGCAGGAATTCTTAACCATGGCACACCAACGATTCAATGTTCGCAACGAGTTTGTTGGTATGATCAGTCCGGTTATTGGCACGTATGTCGGTCCTGGTACTGTTGGCCTGGTCTATATACCCGCCAAAAAAGCCTGATTTCTCATTCTTTCACGATCTTCAGAGCCTGGAAAACCAGGCTCTGATTGTTTTCCAGCCATTTCTTTTTTGTTTTGATACAATAGGGTCAACTCACCTAAAGAAAAGGACGCTATTAATGTCAACTGCAGAGAAAATTGGTGTTCGAGTGCCTGAAGTTCTCCTGCCGGTTAAGGGAATCGATCTTCATAAGTGGGCTGTGATTGCCTGCGATCAATTCACTTCGCAGCCGGAATATTGGGAGCAGGTCGCGGAAACCGTCGGCGATGCTCCTTCAACCTTCCATCTTATCCTGCCGGAAGCCTGGCTTCACAGCCCGGATGTGAAAGAGCGCATCGTCAAGAGCCAGCAAGCAATGCAGGATTATCTCGATGATGGAATTCTGGAATCCCACAAAGGGTTTGTCTTTGTTGAACGTCAAGTGGCGGACAAAGTTCAATCAGGGCTTGTCGTCGCGCTCGACCTGGAATGTTATGACTATAATAAGGGCTCCCAAACGCTCATCCGTGCCACCGAAGGCACCATCTTAGACCGTCTTCCTCCACGCATGGAAGTCCGCCGGGATGCTTTGCTCGAATCCCCCCACATCCTTGTGCTTTATGATGATCTGGAAGGGGTCGTGCTTTCTGAAATTCTCGCGCGAAAGCAGGAACTCCCGCTTGCCTACGACTTTGAACTGATGGCTGGCAGTGGTCATCTTGCCGGACGGCTGATCGACGATCCTGCTCTGATCGATAGCGTCCTCGAGGGGTTGGATTCTTTGATCGAACCCGCCACCTACGCGCAAAAATATGACCTGCCAGATGCAGAAGCCCCCCTGCTCTTCGCCATGGGCGATGGAAACCACTCCCTCG
>DIWN01000009.1:0-54971 GCA_002423495.1 Anaerolineaceae bacterium UBA6105
TGGGCGCTCTGGGAAAACATCCAGGCTGCCCTCAACAAGCGTTTCAAAGCGACCGGTCACGTCAACGCGGCTTTCCCACTGCTGATACCGCAATCCTTTATGACCAAGGAAAAAGAACACGTCGAAGGCTTCTCCCCCGAGCTGGCAGTCGTCACCCACGGCGGTGGACAGCTTTTGGAGGAACCGCTCGTGGTTCGCCCCACCTCCGAGACCATTATTGGCACCATGTATGCCAAGTGGATCCAGAGTTATCGTGACCTGCCGCTGCTGATCAACCAGTGGGCGAACGTGGTTCGCTGGGAAATGCGCACCAAGCTCTTTTTGCGCACGCTTGAATTCTATTGGCAAGAGGGGCACACCGCCCACGCCACTGAGCAGGAAGCTGCCGAACACACCCAGCGTATGCTTGATGTATATGCCGATTTCGCCATCAAAGAAGCCGCGGTGCCAGTTCTGGCCGGGCAAAAGTCCGAATCCGAAAAGTTCGCTGGCGCAAAAGCGACCTATTCGATCGAAGCTATGATGGGCGACACCAAAGCGCTCCAGGCAGGTACTTCGCATTTCCTCGGGCAGAACTTTGCCAAGGCGTTTGACATCAAATTCCTTGACGAAAATAACCAGCTTCAATACTGCTGGACCACATCCTGGGGTCTCTCAACACGTTTCATTGGTGCCATCATCATGACCCACGGCGACGACCAGGGCTTGGTGCTGCCGCCCAACCTGGCACCTTACCAGGTGGTGATTGTGCCGATCTTCCGCAAGGAAGAGGAAAAAGCGCTGGTGATGGAAACCGTCGACAAAGTCGTGAGCGGTTTAGGCGACCTGCGCGTGTTTGTCGACCGGCGCGAAGGTGTCACACCTGGCTTCAAGTTCAACGATTGGGAGCTGAAGGGTGTGCCGCTGCGCATTGAAATTGGTCCCAAGGATGTACAGAACGGAACGCTTGCGCTTGCCCGGCGGGACATCCCCGGCAGGGAAGGTAAGCGTTTCATCCCGATGGCAGGCTTCGAAAAGGTCGTGCCGGCTGCCCTGGCTGAAATCCAGGCAAATATGCTCGCCAAGGCAACCCAATTCCGCGATGAACACATTTTCGAGGTCAGCGATTACGAAGAGTTCAAGGATGTGGTCGAAAATAAAGGCTGGGCGAAAGTCTGGTGGTTTGATGACGCTGAAAACGAGGCAAAAGTCAAAGAGGAAACCAAAGCTTCGCTGCGCAATTATGCCAAGGCGGAGGGCGAAGGCGTATGCTTCTATAGCGGAAAGAAAACCAACACACAGGTTTACTTCGCAAAGGGTTATTGAGATCGCTACATTTTTTGGTTGAAAATACACCTGTCGGGCTGGCGCATGCTTAGCCCGACATTTTTTGTAGGGTGGATTGGCGTCAAAGAACCCCAGCCCACAAAGGATTCCTGATAGCCAACCCACCATGATCATCTTTTTTGTAGGGTGGATTGGCGTCATAAAACCCCAGCCCACACATGATTTTGTATAGCCAACCCACCATTATTGCCTACGCCTTTGATGTCAGGCTGAACCCCGCAAAAATACACGGGGGAGGATGCGCATACTCTGCGAGCACGATGACCTGACCTACGAAAATCGTTGGTTGAAGTCCAACGGAGTAGGGTGGATTGGCGTCATAAAACCCCAGCCCACTCAGGATTCCGTATAGCCAACCCGCCGTTATCATCTTTTTTGTAGGGTGGATTGGCGTCGAAGAGCCCCAGTCCACACAGGATTCCGTATAGCCAACCCACCATTATTACCAACACTTGTGATGTCAGGTTGAAATACGCAACCTGACCTACGAAAATCGTTCAATGAAGTAAAAAAAGATTTAGACAAGATCAGACAGCGCTTATCATATCACCCGATGATTCAGGCTATAATTTCGTCATGGCTGCAATTGACCTGACCCGTCTCAACAAACAGATCGAAGCATTGAAGCAGGTCTTTTCGCAACCCGCTGAATTTCGCCATCAATTTCACGAAATCCTCCAGTTTTACCACCGTTACGCTCACCGCCAGCACAAAGATGCCGTGCCGGTCAGTTTCATGCGTGTTTACGATCTGCCCGATCAAATCCTGCCTCAGATTGCCAATGGGCTTAGCCTGAAGGCAAGGCAGGATGCCAACGAAACCCTGGCTGTTGTGGATGAGCTCTGGCAGGATGAGCATTTTGAAGCGCGCGACCTTGCGGCTCACTTATTGGGTCAGGTTCCCCTCACAGCAAAAATTGAGGTTTTCGAGCGTATCAGGCAGTGGTCCTCAGTGCCTTTGGACAGGGCAGTCGTTAAAGCACTTTTCGTCAAGGGCAGTCAGCGTTTGCGCTCCGAAGACCCCAGCGGCTGGACTAAGTTTGTTGGGGATATGCTCAACAGCCCTGTGGAGCGACTGCAAAACCACGGGCTTTACGCGCTTTCGCTGCTGATTGAGCAAGCGCATTCAGATCTTTTTCCGCAATTTTTCCGCTGGATCCGGCCTTTCTTGCAAAGCGATCAGAGTTTGATCGAGCTAAACCTGGGCCGGGTGATTGCCGCCCTGGCTCACCGTTCCCCCTCCGAGACTGCCTATGTGCTCAAGGAAGTGCTTTCAGACACGGACGGCACTGGCATTGAAAGACGCGTCAGATCTTACTTGCCCTATTTTGACGAACAACTGAGCGAAGGTCTGCAAGCTTCGGTCCGGATGCATCAAAAACGTACAAAATTGGGATTATAAACCTCCATCAACAGTGTTACTGCCACCATGACTATTACAAAAATCTCCTCAATCACAAAATTCCTTCCGGTCTCAATCCTGTTAATTGCCCTTCTTACATTTACTGGATGTGGAATCGTTGAATACACAACTCCGCATGCACCGACTCACCTAAGCACTGACCTGCCAAGCCCTTCTCCCGCCCTCACGCCCACACCAGCCAACACACCCACCCCTGTTGCTCAACCCACCCCCCAACCCAGCCCGACCATTGCAGAAATCGTTTTGCCCCCTTCAGCTCTCATCACCGACATCAGCGGTCACGAGCAGATTTATGAGTTGGGCTGCGAGGCAAGCGCGGCTGTGGATTGGGCGGGTTATTATGACGTTTTGATCTACGAGTCGACTTTTCAGTTTGCCCTGCCCCTTTCCGACAATCCTGAGTTGGGCTTCGTGGGCAATGTGACCACCGATGGCTGGGGGCAAATCCCACCCCATGCTTATGGAGTGCATGCCCCGCCAGTTGCGGAGTTATTGAGGGAATATGGTCTGCCGGCTCAAGCAGTAAAAGGAATGACACTTGAAGAGGTCAAGGCGGAGCTGGCGGAAGGCGACCCCATCATTGCCTGGGTAATCGGGAATATGGTCTATAGCAGCCCGGTCAAGATTTACGATAAAGAAGGCAATGCCGTGATTGTTGCCCCACACGAACACGTGGTAATTCTCACCGGCTACGATGAAACAAGTATCACCTACATGAATAATGGGCTGCTTTTCTCCGTGCCTACTGAAGTGTTTCTGAATTCCTGGGGCGTGCTTGGAAATATGGCGGTCATTTACGATTGACCTGAGAGAAAGAAAAATCCGCGAGATTTCGCGGATTTTTTTATCTTTAATACAAACTTTACATATTGGCTGAACGGAACCAGCGATAGTTCAAAACACGCAACTCCTCAGCGGTAGGCATCGGATAATAACGCATTTCCTTTTTGTTGCCAACATAAAACCCGTTTTTGATAGAGCGATACTGCACATTGGGGTTGTGCGACCGGTCAACCATTTTTGTCGTTGCAAATTTCGTTTTGACATCCGTCAGACACTGGCGCAGATGGTCTTGATTGCCATATTGCATGTTGATCATAATGCCCATTTCAGGGTCATCAGCCAGCTCTCCCAGCTGTAATTCAGCAAAAACAAGCGCGGGTACAGTAACCAAAGAAACTGGATTGCGCACCAATTGATCAAGGAACTGGATTGGTCCCAGGCGGCTTACCACCAGGGGTGCCACAGGAGCGATTTCCTGGTAGAGATGCAACTCACCGGTGCCATCAGGGATATCTTCCGAAGAAGGAAGATCCAAGGTGTGACCATCCTGGGTGGTAAGAAAGAGATGTTGAAGAGCGGTCAATTTGATGTGTTCCAATACCCGGTAAACCGAAACGTAGACTGAGGCCTTTAGGCTGCCGTCATCGTGGGGGACACAGCGTTCAAAAGCTTCATCGATTTTGAAATATGGATGGCGATAAGTTGGGTCAACCTCAAAAAAAAGCGCTTGACCGCGGGATTTTTTTGCCGAACCGAGCGCGTAGTAAGAACCGAAATCTTCTGGTGAAAGCATCGAAGCAATCAGCGCTTCAGGAAACAAGGATAAATATAAGTGAATAGTCATAAAACTCTCCCATTCCGATTCTTATTGTGTCAATTGTGGTGGAATAATGAACGCGATCTATTTGAATATGTGTCCATTTATTTCCATGATAATTCTACCCCATTATTGGCAGTTTTCGGCACTATTTTGTTGGCTTCGGCTGGAATAAAAAAAGCACCTGCTCAAATAGAGCAAGTGCTTATCTGTTTATTGGTTCTTGAGCCAATCCACAGCCTTTTCAAGGCCAGCGTCAGTCAAAGTCAGGCGCCCTTCTGCGGCAGTAAGCAGGGTTTCGCGCAGTTGATCATCTTCCAGACCAAAGAGGTCTTCAATCGCAACCGTTCCACCCAGGATTTGCTCAATGTAGGCACGCATCTCCGCGTCGTAGGTAGGGCTTGAGTCGTCTACCGGATACGCGATCGCGACATCCATCAAAACCGGCTCAGATGGCTGATCAACAGGATAGGTATCCTGGGGCACTTCTACTTCGGCTGCTTCTTGCGGCTCTTCTGTTTCTTGGACCTCACCGCCAACGACCGGCAGGTTGACCGTTGTTTCGGTAGGTTCTTCTTTCGAACCGCAGGCTGCCAGCATGAGGCTCAGCACAAGCAAACTGGTCAACAAAATTGTTTTTGCTTTCATTTGTTTCCTTTCCGTCCACTTTTCTGGGAGGACGCTGGAGTGATTATACCAAGCATAACCAATCTTGATATTTTTCCGTGCTTGCAGAGCCTGCTTCAAACTTCAGGAATAATTGCGGTTTTGCTGAAGTATTCACCTGTCAGGTCCTGGACGCTGGTGTCACCCTTTACCTGGATTTTCCGGCTCAAAAGCGGGAAATAAGGGCACAACTGCTCCAGCATGCCCCTGCCGACCCGCTGGATGGAAAAATGAGCGTTCTTAGCGCAGCGGAGCTTGATGAAGTGAAAGAGTTCCCGTAAATTTGCACGGCAGAGGACGCGGCGGTTGTAGGCGTTTGGGACCACATAAGCCGCCACCTGCGGATTCCAGGCAGCCAATTTCTCATAGAGAACCGCAGCCGCCTGCATCGCTTCGCGGTAGCGCGCTTCAAAACCTGCTTCGGTGATAGCTTTCGGCAGGGCGTACCCCAGCCTGGTTCTCAGGTCTTGAACCGTCTGGGTCATCATGCGATGCCGCTTGAATTCAAAATATGCGCCCTGATCCATGATCAGGCTGAAGGTCGTGTCAGCGTATTCCAACTCCCGGATCGGGATGTCGAAATCTCCCATTTCCGCAAACATAACGTCCACCAGGGCTTGTTTTTCTTTCAGGGACATGTTCAGAACCTGGTCAAGGCAGACCTGGTAAGAGTCATCGCCAAAGCGGTAGAGGACCGCCGCAAGAACCTTATCCTCAGCGCTTTCGTCAACGTCCTTCAGGTCACACCATGGTGCGCCAGAGATTGTATCGATTTGATCCGCAAATTCGCGGGCTTTCTCACGTAGCTTCGGCAGAAACGCGATTGGATCAGCATACTTCACCAGTGTAGGCAGCTCCTGGGTGGCAACAGTTTTCATTTCAGCACCAATCAGGCGAACCTCTTCCAGTTCGGAGGAGAGCATCTTTTTGATGGCATATTCGAGCGCGCGGGCGTTGATGGTCAGGCCCACGTTTGCCATGGCTGCAGCGGGCAGAAGGAAACGCGCCACATCCACAGATTTGACGCGCGCACGGTTGGACCAGGCTCTGTCTGATTCATTTTCACGGCGCGGTGTGTTGGCTTCGCCCCAGGGACGCAAAGCCTGCAAAGCTTCAGAGTAGATGCCAAAAAGCTGGCTCATCAAAGCCTGGTATTCGCCCTCGTAAGGGCTGCCCAAAATTTCTGGAGGCGTGACATAAGCCTTGGGGTCCCACTCTTGATAGCGGGTTGATTTTTCAGTGTAGGATGCCAGGCGATTGGCTTCGATTGTCTCAATTGCCAGGCGCGACACATTCTCGAGTGCCAAATGCAGCACAGCGTGCTCAGCCACGCTTGAATGACCGTAGCCAACGATCCATTTCTCACTGAACTGAGCGCTTTTTTCGTCGTTGAGTTCCGCGGCAATTACATCGAAAGGTTCTGGGGATCGGGAGGTTTTGGCAAAGGTAACAGCAATCGTTTCAGCACTAAACTGGCTGGGACTAAGACGGTACACACGGCGGTTAAGGTCCATTCTGAAAAATCCTCCTGGTTTGGGCTTCGTCATCTGCAATTTGCGCGATCAAATCTTCCACCTGTTCAAAGCGCCGTTCCGGGCGCAGGAAACTGAGCAATTCGATCCGCATGGTTTCATAATAAATTTTATCGTCAAAATCCAAAATGAGGGTTTCCATATTCGGCATCGCGCCTGACTCAAAAGTCGGTCTGACGCCAATGTTTGTTACTCCCATCAGAACCCGGTCCTCGAGAAAAACGCGTGCGGCATAGACGCCAAAACGCGGCAGCAGTTGCAGCTCATCAGGGAAGAAGTTTGCGGTAGGAAAGCCCAATTTTCTGCCAACCTGCTTGCCAGGCTTTATTTCACCTTGAAGGCTGAATGGGCGCCCTAAAAGCCTGGCGGCCTCTGCAACCTGCCCTTCCATCAGGCAGGCACGAATGCGATTGGAAGAAACAACCTCACCGTTGAGTTCGAAAGGTGGAAAGCTTTCACATGAAATACCTCTGGACTGGCAGAAATTCTGAATGAAGCCAAAGTCCGCCTGGCGCTGCTTGCCAAGGCGAAAATTGGTTCCCACCAATAAACCGGCTGGCTTCAAACTGGTAATCATTTGCTCCAGGAAACCTTCAGCACTCATGTCCGCCAGGTTTTGGTCAAAAGGCAGGGTCAGAACCAGGTCCGCTCCAGCTTTCTGCAGCTGGTGTTGTTTCTCTTCCTGGGTGGTGAGCAGGAAAGGCTCGCTGACTTGCCCAAGCAACACCCGTGGATGCGGCCAAAAGGTGAGCACCACGGCTTGACCTTGCTGCTCCACTGCCCTGGCCTTCACACCCTGAATCAGCGCCCGGTGACCCAGATGCACGCCATCGAAATTGCCGATGGTCAACCAGGCGTTCCTTGGGGGGTGATCAGGCCAGCCAGTGATAAATTCCGTCATGATTTCCGTTGAGAGGCAAACAAATAGCCCTTCCTGGTCTTACCAATCGGGGCTATTACTTTTTCCATTAATTTCCTAATTGAAGAATACTTTTCGAGGCTGCCATTCGTTGGTTTCAGCATCATATTCAATCAGTGCAACCAATTCGCCTTCTTCGCTGACCGCCCGGCCCCACAACCCTTCCTTTACCACTTCCGGGGCTTCCACACGATGACCGTGGCGTACCGCGTCCACCTGCTCATAAGTGAGCACAACGGTGTACCAGTCGTTCAGGGCTTCAGCTGCTGGGATCAGATATTTGTACCAATCACCGTTATTGAAGGCATCCTGGAGTTTGCTCAGAGAAACCGCGTCTCGCAGGGCAAATTGACCGTTGCGGGTTCGCCGCAAGCCAACCAGGGTTGCCCCACAGCCAAGCTTCTCACCCAGGTCGGATGCCAGGGAGCGGATGTAAGTGCCCGAGGAACAGTGAACATCGATCACAGCTTCCGGCGGGTCCCAATCGAGAAGCTCAATTGAATGGACAGTGATCAAACGGGGTTCAAGTTCGACCGTTTCGCCATCGCGGGCGATGTCGTAAGCTTTACGCCCGCCAACTTTGATGGCGGAATAAATAGGTGGCGTCTGTTCGAATTCCCCTACGAAAGTACCGAGGGTTTCTTCCAATTCTTCGTAGCTTATATCCACTGGTGCACGGCTGGTGATCTCACCTTCCGTGTCGTAAGTGCTGGTGGTCATGCCAAATCGAAGCACTGCCTGGTAGCGCTTGTCGGAAGTGGAAACATACTCACTCAGCCGCACGGCGGGTCCAATCAGAACTACCAGCACACCTGAAGCCCGGGGGTCGAGAGTGCCGGTGTGACCAGCCCTGCGGATGCGCGTGCCAGCGCGAACTTGCTGCACCACATCATGAGAAGTCATCCCCACAGGCTTATCGACTACTAAAACCCCTGAAACAGCATTGGCTAAATTACTTCGATCGTTATATTGCTTATCAGTCATTTGTATCTCTTTCAACCCAGTTCGACCCGATTTCTTTCAGGTATCGCTCCGCGTTAATGATTACACTTTCTTGAATATTCTGTAAATTCCCTTTAACATCAGCCCCCGCGGCAGCTTTATGACCTCCCCCCCCAAATTCTCTTGCGAGTGTTGACACATCCACGCCTTCCACAGATCTGAAACTAATTTTTACTCCTCCACCTTCTTGTTCAACAAAAAGTATTGTAATCAGCGGACCTTTTATGGCAGAAAGGATGTTGACTAAATCAGCATCATCGTTGCCCTGATAACTTGAAATGATTCTATCATGAAGCGTAAGGGTCGACCACAAAATTGCACCATTTTGTTGAATCTTGGACAAGCCCTGCCCCCAATAACGTGCTTCTGCCAGGCTTTTATCGCTCAGTGTTTTCAGGTAGATATCGTGAAAATCAGCACCCATCTCCATCAGGTCTGCTGCAGCGCGCAGCGCTGCAGGCTGGGTGTTACCAGTGCGAAAACCAATCGTATCGGAAAGCAAGCCTGTCAGCAAACAGGTAGCCACATCCTGTGTGATGGACAGGCCCCATTTCGGTATGCTGTCCACCAAAATCAAGGCTGTTGCCTCAACTTCCGGCAGGACGTACTCCAACTTACCAAAGTTGTCGTGTGTATTATGGTGATCGATCACCAGATCCGGTGCGGCGAGTCCATCAAAAACCTGACCCGTGCGCATGATATCCGAACTGTCAACAACAATCAGGTAATCATAATTTGTGGGAACAGAAGTAAGAACTTCTTCCGTACCAGGAAGAAAATCATACTTCTCCAGCACGCCATCCTGCAAAACACAGTCAACATGTTTTCCACTGGCACGCAGGGCATGCGCCAAACCGAGCATCGAACCGATGGCGTCACCATCCGGGCGAATGTGCCCCACTATGACAAAATTTTGTGCGGCAGCTAACTGTTTCCGGATAGTTTCATCAATTTTGCTACTACTCGTCATCATCATCTAAAAACTCATCGTTCCCGGCTTCATCCAACTCCAGGAAATCATCATCCAGTTCCCAATCCCGCTCGGAGATCTCGTCATATAAGTCTTCATCCCCATTTGGAATTAATTCATCAGTATCGTCCATTTTTTCGCTTTCCTCGTGCAATTTCGCCAAAAGACTATCGATGCGATCCGCTCTCTCTGGGGTTGGGTCCCAGAAAAACCGCAGGCGGGGCATCACACGCAATTCAACTTCCTGGGCAATTTCGTACTTCAAATAGCCACGGGCGTGGTTAAGCGCGGCAATCACCTCGCGCGATGATTTTGCGCCATCCAATGAAGAAACATAGATGTTCGCAAAATCCAGCTCGCGATCGACTTTCACATCCGTGACAGAAACACCAGCCAGGCGCGGGTCGTCAATCTTGGTAATCAGAAGGACCGAAAGGACTTCCTTTATCCGGTCGTTAATGCGTTTCATTCTCAAAGGGGTTGGCATACCTTTTCTCCTTAACTGTGCAGCTTATCAGCCGCCAAACTTTTCCATGACGAAGCATTCAAATAAGTCGCCCACTTCGAAACCCTCAAAGTTCTTGAGCGTAATTCCGCACTCCATACCCTCACGCACCTCGCGTACATCATCTTTTTCACGGCGAATGCTGGATATTTCTGTCTTATGAACTTCCTCACCCGCGCGCAACACACGCACAGAAGCGTTTCGGCGCAGTTCGCCCGTCAGAATACGACATCCTGCGGCGGTACCGCCCTTTGAGACCTTAAAGGTCGCCAGAACAGCTGCCTTGCCGATCACACGTTCGACCATTTCAGGTTCAAGCATGCCGCTGAGCGCTTTTTCGACGTCTTCAATCAGGCGATAGATGATATTGTAGATGCGGATGGACACGCCTTCAACGTCCGCCAGGCGGCGCGCGCCCAGGTCGACATCCACAGCAAATCCAAGCACAATGGCGTTGGAAGCTGCTGCCAGCATCACGTCACTTTCAGTCACGTTGCCAGTCTCAGCATGCAGGATTTTAACAGTCAGGCTCTTCTGCTTCGAACCCAAATCCTCGAGTTCGTTGATGATAGGCTCAAGGGAACCCTGAACATCAGCCTTCAGGATCAGTCGCAGGTCTTTTGCACGGCCGGACTTGTACTGGCTGAAAAGTTCCTCAAGCGTAGCGCGTTTGGTATTCCGTTTGGCCTCGCGAGCAGCCTTGCGCTGGGCAACAATTGCGCGCCCTTCACGTTCATTAACAACCACCTGGAAGAGGTCGCCAGCTTCAGGCAGGGCATTCAGCCCCATCACAACAACCGGTGTTGAGGGACCAGCCTTGCTGACACGTTTGTTTCGTTGATCGAACATCGCCTTGATCTTACCCGTGCCTTCACCTGCCACAACCACATCGCCAACCTTTAAAGTGCCGTTCTGCACGAGCAGGGTTGCCATATTGCCAGTGGATTTTTCCAGCTGTGCTTCCACGACCGTTCCGATGCAAGCACCTTTGGGATTGGCTTTGATGGTCAGGTTGTCAGCAACCAAAAGGATCGTTTCAAGCAGGTCTTCCAGGCCCTCTTTTGCCTTGGCTGAAACGGGCATCACAAACGTGTCGCCTTCCCATTCATCAGGCTGCAAACCGATGTCAGCCAGTTGGGTTTTTACCCGATCCGGGTTGGCATCGCTTTTGTCAATTTTGTTTAGTGCCACCACAATCGGCACCTGGGCAGCCTTGGCATGGTTGGCGGCTTCGCGAGTTTGCGGTTGCACACCGTCATCTGCTGCCACCACCAGCACCACGATATCTGCGCCCTGTGCACCACGGGCACGCATGGACGAAAACGCCGCATGGCCAGGGGTGTCGAGGAAGGTGATGGTACGGTCTTTGTGCTGAATCTGGTAAGCACCGATATGCTGGGTGATCCCACCCGCTTCGCCGCCAGCAACGTCAGTATGCCGGATAGCGTCCAGCAGGGTGGTCTTGCCGTGATCAACATGCCCCAAAATCGTCACAACAGGTGGACGTGCTTCAAGGTTTTTAGGGTCTTCTTCCAGAATCACTCGTCTCCAAAGAGGGATTTCGCCCTCGTCTTCGACTACAACTTCTTCCTGTTCAAGTTCAGGCTCAAAGCCCAGTTCGGTTGCAACAACCGCAGCAGTATCAAAATCGATCTGCTGGTTGATGCTGGCCATAACGCCATTGGACATCAAGATTTTAATCACAGCAACAGCGCTGGTATTCAGCATCCCAGCCAATTCTCTTACCGTTAAACTATAGGGAAGTTGGATCGTTTTTTCTTCAGTTTTGCTCATATTTACTCCGTCTCTCTTCTTCGGTCACTCGCTCACAACCCCTCCAGATGCCATACACGAGCAAAACAAGATCTTTCAGGCAGCCATTGGTTCCTCATCTGAAATCTCGCCCTCAGGCAGAGTCTCCATGAAAACTCTCAATGTTGCCAGGTCTTGCTCCTGGATGGTTGTCCGCAGGGCATGTGCCAGTGAACCCTTCAAAGCTTTGACCCAACAGCTCTTCTGGTCATGGAGATACGCTCCTCGACCAGGGAGCTTTCCGCTCAGGTCAATCATCACGCCCTCAGAGCTGCGGACGATGCGGATAAGTTGTCTTTTTGACAAAACTTGCCTGCATCCAACGCATGTCCTCTGAGGGACGTGCTTTACTTTTCGTGCGGTTTTAGCGGCCACCTTCACTCTGCTTCATTACACCAGCTTTTACCATTCACCCCAATCATCTTCGTTGCGATGTGTGCGTTTCACGTAGGTCGCATCGCGATCGGGATCATATTCCACAGTATAACCTTTGCGCTTCTTGCTTTTCTTCTTCTTATCGCCAAACAAACCAAGTTCGTCCTCTTCTTCAGTGGTCTCACTCGTGCGGCGCATCGCATCCAGTTGGAAGAGTTCTTCAAAGGATTGGTCTTCCGCGCCAGGTTCTTCAACCTCTTCTGTCTCGGCGGTCTCTTCAACTTCTTCCGGCTGAGCGGCTATAACTTCATCCTCTCGAACGATTTCTTCAATCACTTCAGGCTCTTCAACCGCCTCAGGTTCCTCAACGATTGTTTCAGGCTCGACCTCAGATGTTACTTCAGCTGTCTCTTCTTCAACCAACTCGGGTTCGATGACCGGGAATTTATAGCTCTCAACAACCGCGAGAATTTCTTCCTGCGATTTTGGTCCAATGCCGTTGATAGCAAGGATGGCATCCGGGTCCAGTTTCACCTGGAGCATGAGATCACCAAAGGTCTCCAAACCAGCTGACTGCACCAGGACCTGCAGGTGCTCCTTGAGCTCTGCCACATCAAAGATGTTGAGCTCGAAGGTACGAGGATCGATGGACTCTCGCAGTTCGCGGATTTCTTTCTGGCGAGCATCTTCTTCAACCTTACGTTTAGCTTCGCCGCGTTTCTCAACACGATCCACAAAGCGCGCAATCAGATTGCTATCATCCAGGTTGAGCACCCGACCTTCTGCTTTTTGCTGCAATAAGGCTTCAACTTTTGCCATCGTGTCAGCCTCTTCAGCTGCCAGTTTTGCAAGGCTTGCTTCCTTACGCAGTAGATCCAGAACCTTGACGGCGGCTTCAGAGACACTCATGATGTCAATGCGCCAACCAGTCAGTTTGGCTGCCAGGCGGGCGTTTTGCCCTTCCCGCCCAATTGCCAGGCTCAGTTGATCCTCGGGCACCACCACCATGGCGGTTTTATCATCACCCTGGCCGTGGTTCAGATAGACACCTGTAACCCGGGCTGGACTGATGGCTTTGCTGATGTAGATAGCCGCGTCAGGATTCCACTCGATCACGTCAATCTTTTCATCGTGCAGTTCGCGCACGATTGCCTGGATGCGGACACCCCTCTGCCCCACACAAGCTCCAACCGGGTCAATGCCTTGCTGAGTGCCATAAACGGCAACCTTGGCACGCTGACCTGGCTCGCGGGCAATGGAACGGATCTCGACGATACCGTGGTAGATCTCGGGAACTTCATTCTCAAGAAGTCTGCGCAGGAAGTTGCGATGGGCGCGTGAGAGCACGATCTGCAATCCCTTGGGCAGGTCCTTAACCTCAGCCACGTAAGAGCGGATGCGATCATGAATGCGGAAGCGTTCTGAAGGAATCATGTCCTTGCGTTGCATGGTGCCTTCCGCCTTCAGATCCAACCCAATGGTTGCCTGGCGTGAGTTGACTGCCTGCACGATACCGCTGACGATCTCGCCTTCCTGCTTCTTGAAGAATTCGTATTGTGCGGCGCGTTCAGCGTCGCGAATCTTCTGCTGGATTGCCTGGCGGGCTGTTTGGGCAGCGATGCGTCCGAAGTTTTCGGGAGTAGACTCAACCATCACCAGATCGCCAAGCTGGCAATCCGGATCAATCTCCCGAGCCTCATCCAACAAGACTTCGGTTCGGTGGTCATAAATTTCGTCAGTGACTTCTTTCTCGGCAAAGACCAACATGGATCCTTTGTCAAGATCGAAATCGACCCGAATCTCCTGGGCTGTAGAGGCGCCAACCGATTTCCGGTAGGCAGACACCATGGCAGAGTTAATTGCTGCCATGATAACCTCACGGGGCAAACCCTTGTCTTCCAGGATTTCGTTGAAAGCTAAGGCAAATTCGCTTTTCATGTTTCTTTCTACTCCAAAATTTCACTAAACAAAAAAGTGGACACCTGCCCACTTTTCATCGAGAAAAGTATTCACTTACGAACGTCTATATTTTACCAGATTTGTGGATAAATGCAAGTTTTACAACTTACTTAAGAATTCCTGGTTATTCAATCGTCACAATATCAGACTGGCCAGCCTTAACGGCAGTTCCAGGGCTTTTTACACTAACACTTTTGTCGCCAGAGGTAAAGATAACCGCAATGCTGAGCGCTTTGACTGCTGGAGACGCATTGAGGACCTCCAGATCCAATTTGACCAGGGGATCACCAGCTTTCACCTTATTTCCTTGTTTGATCAAAGCCGTAAGGCCCTCGCCCTTGAGCTTCACAGTCCCCACCCCAATGTGAATCAGAATTTCATAATCCTGGTTTTGCACTGCTGCTGCATGGGCGGTCGGAAACATCATTGTCACTTCCCCATCAATTGGTGAACAGATCAAATCTCCAGTCGGTTCGATGAAAAAACCATCTCCGAGCTTTTTATTGCCAATCGCCTCATCCGGATAAGCGCTGATTTCATGAATAGTGCCGTCAACAACAGCAACGATTTTTGATCTTTTCTTGAAGAAGAACATATCAACCTCCTGATAAAAGTCGGGGCAAATGTCTGCCCTCCCATCTATTTTACGATAAATTCAGCCCCCAAATGTCCTTGATCCTATTCAGCTGCAAGGTTGCGCACACGCCCAAGAATACTTGCAGTAAATTTTGGGTAACGCAAGACACTAAGTTTTTCAAAGTGCCATCAAATACATGGATTTTTCTTCGAATTTCAATATTGTTAGGTTTTTCTGTCGAATCCCGATGTACAATTCATAGTGAGTGAAAAGTCCTTATTAAAATTGGTTCGGCACAATCGCTGTCAGCGGACTGGCAGCCCAGGAGGACCACGATCTAATTATCGAAGCGCTGCACAATTTGCAAGCAAAAGTCAATCAACCCTGATCAGCTCCACACAAGCCTAAGGAGGAAACTGCAATGACAGAGAAAAAATTATGGTGGAAGGATGGCATCATCTACCAGATCTACCCGCGTTCCTTTCAAGACACCAACGCGGACGGAATCGGTGATCTGACCGGCATCATCCAACGCCTCGATTACTTGCAGGATCTCGGTATCGACGGCATCTGGCTCTCACCCATTAACCCCTCTCCTGATGTTGACTTCGGCTACGACGTTTCCGACTACCACACGATCGACCCAAAGTTTGGTAACCTGCAGGACTTCGACCGCCTGCTCAGCGAGGCCCACAAGCGTGACATCCACATCATCATGGACCTGGTGCTCAACCATACTTCTGACCAGCATCGCTGGTTCCAGGAATCGCGCATGTCCCGCAGTAATCCTTACCACGACTGGTACATATGGCGGGATCCTGCCCCCGACGGTGGCACGCCTAACAACTGGCGATCATGGTTTGGCGGACCGGGCTGGGAGTTCGACGAGAAACTCGGTCAATATTATTTTCACATGTTTGCCAAACAACAGCCTGACCTGAACTGGCGCAACCCCGATGTGCGTGCTGCCATGCTGGATATCTTCCGTTATTGGCTGGATAAGGGCGTGGATGGCTTCAGACTGGACGTTTTCAACTGCTGGTACAAAGACGCCGACCTGCGCGATAATCCCAGGCGGTCTGGTTTCCATCTCCGCAACTTTGAGAAAACTGAGCATATCTACGACGTCTCACAACCCGAAATGATCCCTGCCCTGCAAGACATTCGCAAGATCCTGGATAATTACCCGGACCGTTACGTGGTCGGCGAAACCTTCCTGGCAGATGCTGCCCATGCCCGTACTTACGTAGCTGAGGATCGCTTGCATGCGGCTTTCGATTACGGCTACGCGAATTCACCCTTCAGCGCGAAAGCCTTCGGCAAAGCAATCCAATTTTGGGACAGTCTGCACGGAGAACAAGCCTGGCCTAACTACTTCCTCAATAACCACGACTCCTCCCGCTCCTCCAGCCGCTATACCGGACCCAATGATGATGCCAGGCTTAAACTACTGGCGGCCATGCACCTGACCCTTCGCGGCACCCCTTACCTTTATTATGGCGAGGAAATCGGCATGCGCGATATTTCAATCCCATACTCCCAAACGCAGGACCCTCCCGCCAAGCGCTACTGGCCTTTCTACAAAGGTCGCGACGGTTACCGATCACCAATGCAATGGGATGCACACCCCTTTGCCGGCTTTAGCACGGTTGAACCCTGGTTGCCCGTTCATCCCAACTTCAAGGTGCGCAACGTCGCCAACCAGGCAGACACATCAGCCTCGCTGCTCAACTTTTACAAGAGCCTGATTGCCCTGAGAAGGAAGCATCCCGCGCTGTATGCGGGCAATCTCAACCTGATCGACACCGCAGAAGATGCCCTTCTGGTCTACAAGCGCTTCACCCCCAAACAAACCATGTTGGTTGTGCTCAATTTCTCAAAGAGCATACAGAGTTTCACCCTCCCTGTGGCGGAATTTAACCATTGGGATCTGATCTTTACCGGCAACGAACCGCTCACCAGCCATATGACGGATTCAACCCTGGATCTGCCACCTTATGGAATAGCCATCCTGCTCTCACAAGCAGTCTGAGGAGGAAAAAATGTTCGGCAGCCCCACCCTATTTGACCTGGCTGTCCCGTACGTAAACGGGTCATCCGCGGCTGACCATGCTCAGACCGGTCTGCCGCTGGATCGCTTCCTGCCACCTTATTATCCAGGCTCCATGTCTGGCTGGCTGCAGCATTTTGCCCCACCGGGCAGCCTCATTTTGGACCCATTCGGGCAGGATCCTTATGTCATTTTGGAGCTTGCCCAGGCTGGCTACCGGGTGGTGGTCAGTGCCAACAATCCCATCGCAGCCTTCATTTTGGAAGTGATGGCATCCGCTCCAGGCGCTGAAGAGATCAGTGAGGCTGTTCACGCGCTGGCAGAGATCAGGTCCGCGGAAGACTTACTGCTTGAGGAACAGATCAACGCTTATTACCAATTCGACTGCCCCAACCCGGAATGTCAGCAGTTGGATGCGAAGCCAAAATTCCAGGTCGATTACCTGGTCTGGGCAGAAGGCGCGGTTGAACCAGAACGTGCCTTTGGCAGTTGCCCACACTGCGGCAAACAAGCCGAATACCAGCTGACCCCGGAGATGCTTGCCAGCAAAGAACCCCTGCCCCCCTTGAGCGTCCTCAAAGCACGCTTGCTCGAGCTCTCTGCCAATCCTGGCGATCCACTGCGCGAGTTGATGGCGGATGTGATCGCTTATTATCCCCATCGCAGTCTTGCTTCCCTGCAAGCGATGCTTAGCCGCATCGAGAGCCCCCTTATCACGCCCCGCCAACGCACGCTGCTGCGAGCGCTCATCCTGAGTACCGCTGACCGCGTCAACCAACTCTGGACGCATCCAGGCGGGCGAAGCCGTCCGCGCCAGCTCTTGCGTCCGCCTCTTTTCCAGGAGCTCAACCCCTGGCAAGCTTTGCTCGCGTCACAAAAGGTGTGGAGCAAGATTGAGCAAACAGTTCCGCTGCGCGAGTGGCCGGGGCAACCCCCGCAATTGGGCGGCATCAGCCTCTTCCGCGGACGCTTACGTGAACTGGATCCCCCACTCACGCCTGGTCAGGTAAACGCAGTCATCACATCCCTGCCGCGCCGTAACCAAGCCTGGTGGAACCTGAGCGGGCTCTGGAGCAGTTGGCTCTGGGGGCGTGAAGGCAGCGCCACGCTGCGCAACAGCCTGCTCAAGCAGCGCTACGACTGGACCTGGCATTCCACCGCTCTGCAAAAAGTGCTTGTACAACTCGGCAAACTAATGCAGCCAGATGTGCCTGTGTTGCTGCAGATTACCGAGCTTGATCCCATGTTCACCATGGCGGGCATTCTCGCAGCCCAAAACGCCGGACTTAACCCGCAGCAAATGGCAGCCAATGGCGAGATGAACGTCCTGCAGGCCGCCTGGCGCTTCGGTCGCCCCAGCCACAAAGCTGACCAAAGCATATCGTTCGCGCGGGCTGTCAAAAAAGCAGCAGTGCAGTTCCTGCAGAGATACGGCGAGCCAACAACTTATCTGCGCTTGTTCTGTGCGGTTTTCGTTTCACTTCTCTCTGAAGGGTTCCTGGAAGGGCGTCCCACTCAGGGTGAGACCCTCAACGACCTGCAGGAAGAAATCGACCACGCTCTGACAGACCCGGGTCTTTTCGCGCGTTTCAACCCGGGCATGACGGCAGATACGGGCTTGTACTGGCTGGTTGACGCCAGCGGCACTGCCCAAACCGCCGCAGACCGCGCCGAAAGAGCCCTCCTGACTGCGCTCCAAAATCAGCCCCTGCTTTCCATGAAAGATGCCCTTGCTGCTGTAAACCTGAAACTTCCCGGTCTCCAAAACGTTGAAATGGAACTCGTGCAGGACATCCTCGAGTCTTATGCCGATCCAACGCCCGATTACAAAGCCTGGTCACTGCGTACTTTTGAAACAACCCGAGAACGCCAGAAGGATCTGAAAGCCATTTTTGAATTGATACAATCCCTTGCAGATCGTATGAGCCTGGCGCGAGAGTTAAAACCCGATTCGATCGTTTGGTATGGAAAGAACGGTTCACCGGAATTCACCTTCTTCCCGATCATCACCACTGAATTTTCGGAGCTGCTTATCCGTCACCAGGATTTACCAGGCAAGAAGCTGATTGTGCTTCCAGGCAGCCGCGCGAATCTGGCCGCCTTCAAACTGCGGCGCAACCCGCATCTGCAGTCGCTCAAAACGGAGAATTGGACGATCGTCAAATTCCGCCAATTGCGCAATCTGAGTGACAATCCTCTGCTCAACCGGGACCTGTTCACTTCCCAAATCACAGGTGACCCGCCAGAGTACCGCTCGTCGCAATTAGCGTTGTTCTGATGACTCGCAGCTTAAAAAATATAGGGTGAATTCGCGTCACATAAGCTACACCAACCTAAGCCCTGCGACAGCCATTTCACCAACAGCAAGGTTCACCTGTTCTGACACGCCTCTTGCAAATTCAATGTTTTTGCGGTGGGTATGCTATAGCCAAATGTGCGTCCTGTGAATGCTTCATGACGCCTACCCACCCTACATTTTTATCGGTTTGGGTGAGAATTATTCACTATCAAAGCAGTATTTTGGTAGGGTGGGTTGGCGTCAAAATACCCTCACCTACCTGATTCTCAATATAGCCAACCCACCCATGCTGAAGGGAACAACCCCAGATAAAAAAACGGGTTCGATTTTTGAACCCGATTTGTGTTTGTGATTATGCGCTTATGGTGTTGGCTCTGTCTCATCCGGTGGAACTGTGGGCGTAGGCGTTTCCGTCGGCGGTAAAGTGGGAGAAGGAGTGGGAGTGATCGTCGGAGTCTCAGTTGGCGTGGGTGTAGGGCTCGGCGTAGGTGTTGGCAGCGTGAAGTACAGGGTGTACTTTTTCTGTACCTCCGTATTTTGGGTGCTATGCAAGGTCACGCGTAGCGTGATCTCCTTTCCGTCCAGCTCACTGACATCCCATTCCGCCAGCACACCTGCACTGCGCATTGGCGTCGTGATCCAATCCTCTTGCAAAGCATTCCATTGCGTTGGGTTCTCACCCTCACCCCAATGCAGTTTGTATTGCTTGAAGTTGGCTGTTGCGTCCACTACCCCAACCACTTGGAACGGGTTTTCAATAATTGGATTATGTAAATTCACCAGGTCAATAATCGGTCGGGGATCATCCAACCGGCATTCCCTTTCAGGTTTGATCACCAGCGGATCAGGGAAGCCGTATCGATCCGCCCAGGCTTTGCCGGCATCCGTTTTAAGCCACTTAATGGCGTCCTTATCTTCCACGTTGATCGTCAGCGCTTCTTTGGTGAACTCGGAACAGGCAGGTGATGCCTGCAATCCAGTCCAGGAATCAATGATGCTTCTCGTCCACAGGTCTTCTTCTTTCGGCAAAGGACCCTGGTCTGAGGCAAACACCTCAGTACGCTGGCTGGGGCAATATTCGCTTGGCACAGTGCCCGAGACAGAACAGACTGTCATATCCACCACGTCCGAAGGTCGTGCGAAGGAGGAGGCGTTGCCACCGCGCAAGTGCTGAATGCCGGTCTGCATGATGTTCGCCCAGATCGGCGCGGCCCCGCTGACGCCGGATGTGTTGACCATGGGCGTGTAGTCCGCGTTCCCCACCCACACCCCCACCACCAGGTCCGGGGTGTAGCCAACGGTCCAATTATCGCGGAAGTCGTTGGTGGTTCCGGTTTTCACCGCCGCCTGGAAAGGCAGAGCCAGCACAGAGTTGCTGCCAAACATCGGCGCGCGGGCGTTATTATCGGAAAGTATTGAAGAAAGCAGATAGGCATGTGCCGCCCGCACGATTTGTTCACCGTTGCTTGGTATATATTCATAAATTACATTGCCCTTGTGATCGACCACTTTGCTAATCGCCACCGGTGCCACTTTGCGCCCCTCATTTGCCAGCACCTGGAAAGCGCCTGTCAGCTCAAGCAGGCTCACCTCACCACCACCCAGGGTCAGAGAGAGCCCATAATCGGGGCGGTTCAGGCTGGTGATGCCAAGCCGGCGTGCCAGGTTGATAAAGCCATCCGGGTTGGGCGTGCTTGGGTCGTCGTAAATGCCCACATACTCGAGGGCTTTGACAGCCGGGATATTATAAGAGTTCGCCAGTGCGTCCCGCACGGTCACCGGACCGTGAAAGCGACCGTCGTAGTTGACCGGCTCATAGCGCGGATTGGTGTCGTTGGGGTCGCCGGATGGGGCAAAGCTCGCCGGCACATCCCAAATGAGCGTGCCCGGGGTCCAATCCTTCTCAAACGCAGCCAGGTAAGTGAGCGGTTTGATGGCAGAACCTGGCTGGCGGGTTTGGGTCAGCGCCATGTTGACCTGCCCGCTGATTTCCGCATTATGGAAGTCGGCTGAGCCGACCATCGAAAGGATCTCACCGGTCCTGGGGTCCATAACAATCACTGCCCCGTTGCTGGCGTTGTTCTCTGTCATCAACGCAAGCTGGTCTCGCACTGCCTTTTCAGCCTGCTGCTGCAAGTTCGGGTCAAGAGTCGTGTAGATCGTGAAACCCGAGCGGTAAATCGTCTGCGAGTCAAACTGCGACTCGAGCAGAGATTGAATGAACACTACCCAATGTGGGAACTGCATCACAAAATCCCGCCTGGTGAACTCGTAGGCTTCCAGGGTATTGGAAGCTTCCAACGTTTGCATCGCGTCAAGGCAGACCCGGTCGAGATTCTCGCCGATTTCGATGCAGCCCTTTTCATTGCTGAGCTGGTACATCAGCAAAAGCACGGTTTTGTTCCTGTTCAGGGTAGCTTCGCGGTTTGTGTAAATATCGTACAACACTGTCGTTTGCGGTAGACCTGCCAGGAAGGAGGATTGCCACAGCGTCAGGTCCTCGGCGGTCGTGTTGAAATAAATATCTGCAGCGGCCTCGATCCCGTAGGCAAAGTTGCCGTAGAAAACTTCGTTGAGATAAAGTTCCAGCACCTGTTCTTTGGTGTAGCGGCGCGTAATTTCTGCCGCCAGGATAATTTCGCGCGCTTTGCGTTCGTAGCTTTGCACAAAGCGTTCATCCGTCAGCAGCAGCATGCGCGCCAGCTGCTGGGTGATGGTGGACGCGCCCGAAACGATCTCCCCGGAGGTGTAGTTGGCGTAGAGCGCACGCGCCAAAGCCACCAGGTCGAAACCCGGATGGTTATAGTATTCCTTGTCTTCGGTGGCGATCGTCGCGGCAATCAGGTAAGGCGAGATGCGTTCAAGCGGCACATAGGTGCGCTTGCCGGCATTTGGATCCACGATCTCATACAGGATGTTGCCGTTGCGATCGAGGATGCGTGTGGTCTCAAACTGAGAAGCACGGTTTTGCAGCTCATCCACCGCCGGCAGGGTCTTGGCGATGTCAAAGTACTTATAAATCGCGAAAGCCGCCACGCCCATCATCACCAGCAAAAAGACAATCACGCCAATCAGCAAAGTCTTGCCAAAACAACCGCTCTTCTTTCCATTTTTGGGCGGTTTGGCATTCTTTGTCTTTTTCCCGTTGCCGCCAAAGGCAGGTTCGGGTTTGGCTTGTGCGATGATTTTCTTGGGCTGGGTCTGCGAAGTCACCACAGGCTGCGTGCCTTCCTTCGCCCGATCGACGTTGTTTGCGAAAGCCGTCGATGCCAACACCGTAGCGTGCGGATCAACAACCTCCACCGCCTGCGGCAGCGGTTCTGGCTCGGGTTCACTCACCTGGGGCAGGTCTTTTGGCTGGGGCGGGATGGTAGGAATGTCATCGGAGCCTAAAATGCTCTCGGGTTTATCTGGTTCCATCACCGTCTGCGGCATTTCACTTTGCGTCTTTGGATCGACTGCCCAATGCCCGGTGCTAAAGTCTGTTATAGCTTCCGCTTCCAAATTGGGTTCGGGGAAACCATCGACCTCTTTGAATGCAGCCAGCTCCGTGAAGAAGCTCGAATCTGCAGGCGTTTCCAGCTCAGCTGCGGGAGTTGGCTCAGTTTCGGCAGCAGGCTCAGGCTTGGGCGTTGGCTCAGTTTCAGCCGCAGCTTCAGGCTCGGGCGTTAGCTCAGCTTCAGCAGCAGCTTCAGGCTCGGGCATTGGTTCAGATTCGGGAGCTGCCTCGGGTTCAGTCTGTGGAGCAATCTCGGGCTCAGAAGCTAAATCTGCCCCTTGATCCGAATCTGCTTCTGCCGAAGGTTCTTGCAAATCCTCAGCGCCGTAGTCTTCAAAAGTTTCAAATTTGCTGACCGGATCCAGGGCTGGGGTGTATCCAGGCCGCTCTTCAAAAGCGCCCAGTTCCTGGTATTCCGCAGGTTTAATCTCGTTTTGTTCGTTTTCGTCCATAGCGTGGTCCATCCTGTTGTCCATAGTCCCATTTTAACATAAGCTTAAAACGTTGCGATCCGTGTCAAAGTTCCCGTTTCTAAGGAGGAAGTTCGTAGGCCAGATTGCCTGAGCGTAGTTCGTAGGCCGGACATCGTGCCCTATGGGTATTCCTCTTCACATGCCCCTGAGCGTAGCGAATGGGGTTGAATCCGGCATTTTTCACTGCATTTTGAAATCCCAGGCATTATCAGGCTATACTTAAGCCATGCCATCCGGACCATACTTCATCACTGACCCCATCAGCCTCACGCTTGCGGCGGATCACGCCTTTGCGACTGATCTGGAAAACCCGGATATCGTCTGGCAGCTGGAGCTAGATCCAAACCAGCCGCTCTCACTTCAAACCAGTCTCGGGCTGCAGGCGCAGTCCTTCCGCATCTTCCCTTTCGTCGCCCGAAACAAGCACGTCTACCAAAACCTGGATGAGTTTCTTTTATCCCCGCGTATCGACAGCCTTGGCTCAAACTATGCCAACATAAACCTCTCGCCCGACGCGGATACGCAAGCCTCTTACGAGTTTTGGGCGCGCGAGCCTTACGCCATCAGCGGACGCGTCACGCTGCGCAATACCGGCACGGAAAATGCCGAGCTGAGCGCGCGCGTGGCAGCTTTGCTCGTACCGCTCAACGGTGGGCAGGGCATGTCCATCACCAAACTGGACTACAAAACTTACCTGCGCGGGCAAAGCGGGGAGCTGACCGTTGCCCTCGTCATGGAAGGCATGCCCAAGCCGGTCATCAGCCCCAACCAGGCGCTTGAGATCAGCCAGCTGCTCCAGCCGGGAGAAGAATTCTCCGTCCTTTGGCGCTGCAGCGTGGCTTTTTCGCCTGCCCAGAGCCAGGAACGCGCCCTCAAAGCCTTCCCCGCCAACTGGCAGGCAGAAGTTGCCCGCCTCGAGGTTGCCGATCAAGCCCGCACGCTCGAAATTGAAACCCCACTGCAGGACTGGAACCTGGTTTTCAAGAGCCTGCAGGATCAGGCCAACCTGCTTGTCAAACAGCCGGAGGACCACGAGCAAGGTCTGACTTATTTTGACAAGCGCAACACCCACAGCCCCGTGGGCAAGGCCTTCGAACCACGCTTCGGCTGGAATGGAAATTCGGATGCGGGCACGATCCTGCAGATCCGGCAGTTCGTGCGCGCCCTGCTTCCCACCCAGACCCAGTTGGCCGTCGAACTTGTACGCGACATTCTCAACAAACTAAAAAGCGATTTCAAATACGCGCCACCCTTCCCACAGCTCGCCGGCCTGGTCTGGGACGTCCATACTTATCACCAGCAACCCCAATTCCTGGCAGAATACTTGCCGGCGCTGGTTGAGCAGACTCTGCGCTGGTTGTCCCCTCAGCACGACCGCGACCAGGACGCTCTGCCTGAGTGGCCTGATCCCGATTATGCCGGGCTGGCAGACCTGACCAACTTCAACGTCTGGAAGGAAGACTCCTTCCCCACCCGCATCGCAAGCACCGAAAGCCTGGGGCTGGCAAGCCTGCTTTCGGGCGAGCTCGACACCCTCCAGCGCATGACGCGCGTGCTGGGCGACGAGGATCTCGCGGAGCAAATCCGCCCATACCAGGAACGTCTCGCCTCAGCCATCGCGCGCTTTCGCGCCGAGCTGCCAAACGCCTCCTTCATCGACCGCGATACCCATCGCGTCCACCCATCCCAACTGCTCATGGAAGTGCAGCTGCCAGATCCGAAATGGGAGAGCATCCAACTTGCAGAACCCGCCAGGCTGAACATCCTGCTCAAGTGCCGCGCGATCTTCATGCCCGGTGACTTCCAGGTCATTGGCGCGGACAGCCAGGGGCAGGAGCTGCGTGAAAGCATCACCTCCGAAAATATCCTCTGGCTTCCAATGTCTTTCCACATCACCACCCAAAACGTCTTTTCGCGTTTTGACCGCCTTGAAGGGCTGGAAGTCAACAACGGTTCGCTGCAGGTCTACACCAGCGATCTGGAAATCAGCGATATCAGCCAGCAGCTGGGCTGGGAGGGGCAAACCGGCGAGGAAGAACTGCCCACCTGGGCGGCTCCGCAGGATTTCCGCTACCGATTTGGACTGCCCACCGACCTCAACCCCGCCAAAGCCGGGGGAAATAAGGTCAACATCGGCTGGAATTGCCTCCTGATCGAGCACCTCAACCGCATCGGCGAGAAGAAGCTCGCCTTCGACCTGCTTAGCCGGCTGATGCTGGGCTTCAGCGCCATGCTCAAGCGCGAGCACGCCCTGATGGAGGGCTTCACCAGCGAGAGCGGCGCTTGTTGGGGAAATCGCAACGGCCTGCGTGGATTGCTTCCGCCGCTGCTGCTGCTTGAGGTGGCCGGGATCCAGATCATCAACGAGCTAAAAGTCAGCGTCTCGGGCGAGAACCCCTGCCCCTGGCCGCTGATCGTGCGCTTCAGGGGGCTGGAAGTGCGGCGGGAGGGCAAGAACACCACCATCCAATTCCCCGACGGCACCCTCGCACACCACTTCGGCAGCTCCAGCAAGCTGTTCATGGGGAAGCAGCCAGCGGAGGTTTAGGCCGAGCTTGTTCCTGGTATTTATGGGGGTTTTTCCACTTTTTACACTTTTTCCACTGTTTTTTGATAGTGCAGGATCGCTGTTTGAGTGGAAAAACTCCTTGTGTTAAGGTGCGAAAGTTTGTTTGCGGGTATAGTATAGCACATATGTTCTATTTTGCAAAATCTTTGGTCGGAGGAAAATATTGCCTTGTTCTTACATGGTCTCCTGAGTGCGAAGCCTCCCTGTGGGACCATGTAAGGGTTCTGGTCGTCAGGTCTCCAATTTTTCATGAATATGTAGTAATGGAGACCTTTCCACACGCCCTTCGTGCTGGGATCTTCGACGGTCAAATCGTGTGCTCGGCGAGGACGCCGGCACAATCATGGAGGTGGTGACCCTCTTCAGTCTTCCGTCCGTTGCACGGCGGAATCCAGCTTTGCCTCCCTTCCGCTTCGCTTACCCTCCGTTTCACTGCGCGCACAGGCCACGGATCTTCGACCTGGGGAAGCCCAAGTTATAGCCCTCCCTCGAGGGAGGGTCCGCGCAGCGGGGGAGAGTGTCTGTTTTATTGTGCCGATTATTTCAGGCGTTCTTTGACCAAAGTGTCGATTATGGAACAAACGTCAGAAAGATTGTTAGAAATATCTGAATTCATGAATCGCAAAACGTATATGCCATTGTGATTAAGCCATTGGGTTCTTTCGTCATCCCGGGCTATGGCAGAATTTTTATAATGCTGACCGCCATCCAGTTCAATTGCCAGCTTAGCTGAGGAACAGTAGAAATCGACAATGTACTTTCCAATCACCACCTGCCTTCTGAACCTGTTTGGATAAGAAGACAAGAACTCATACCAAAGGCGATTTTCTTCCCTGGTGGCTTCACGGCGGAGATTTTGAGCCAAGGAGGTTAGTTTGTTTTGTGTCATGGAGATATTATAGATTGAAAACATCGAAATGACCCTCTTCAGTCTCCTGTCCGCTTCGCGGCAGGATCCAGCTTCCCCTCAGGGAAGCCCAAGGAATCACCCTCTTCAGTCTCCCATCCGCTGCGCGGTGGGATGCGGGTTTTCATGAGTTTTGTATTAATGGAGACCTCCGGTCAGATACCGTGCTCGGCGGTGACGCCGGCACAATCATGGAGGTGGTGACCCTCTTCAGTCTCCTGTCCGCTGCGCGGCAGGAGCCAGCTTTGCCTCCCTTCCGCTTCGCTACACGGATCTTCGACCTAGGGAAGCCCAAAAGATCGTTTGGGCTTGGCATCCCACAAGGGGGGGCTTTGCACTGCCAAGCCCCCGACTCTAATCTTGTTACCTTTTATTGCATAGAATTACTTGAAATTAATGGGAAAGGCTGTCAGATCAATTGAGAGGCAAGCCACTGGCTTGCTGTCTTTCGTAATTCTCCAGCGCCTGGCGGCCGGCAAGTGTGATCTGCCAGGTGCCTTTTGGGGCGGTGGAGGAGATATAGCCGGCATCAATCAGTTTACTTTTTGCCCAGCCCACATTGTTTTCCCAACGCACTGTTTTGCCATCGGGTAGCAATCCGAGATCATATTGGTTGAGTTTGTCCTTCAGGTAGTGGCTGAGTATCACGATCAGATCAGCAAATTGCATACTGCCACCGCGATTGACCAAGGCGCGAAGAATGGGCATGTGGAAGTCAGAATTTTTTGTTCGGAGCCCGGAATCAATCCTGCCCAGGTCGGTCCGCCTGGAGGTCCTTTTGGCTTTGGGAGGTTTGGGGGCTTGCTTAGCCTGCGGGGGTTTGGTGGCAGGCACCTGCATCCTGACCCATTCATCGCGCAGGGCGGCGACTTTGGTCTGGAAGGTAACCACTGACTGGGCTTTGTTGATCAGCTCGTGGGCCTGGGCGTACTGCTTTTGGTCCAGCAGGTCTTTGCCCTGGGCGTTGAGGTCAGGAATGATGCGCTCCAGTTCTTCCAGGAGCATGTCAAAGGCGGGGACTACTTCTTTGTTGATCATGGAATACCTCCAAAACAATCAGCTAATCGAACAGTATTACAGTGGACATATTGAGTAAGGCAATCATATGCTCTGGTTTACTTTCATTCTTCCGCTTGCGGGATCAAAACCCAAATCCTTTTAAGTGGGAGTTCATTTTGTATGTCTTCAGGGAGATTGTCGAAATTTTCCTGGATCATTTGCACCAGATCATCCGCATCCCATAACCGGATTTTGAAATATTCCCGTGCAGCTTCCTTGTCTACCTGACCCTGAAACCCTCCCCAAGCAACAATCAGCCCCGATTCTGCACCAAAGGAATTAATGACACCATTCAATTCACGATATGTTTTTACGTTAACCGGTGAATCGCCTGATTTAACCTGCACAACCAATCTGGGAGATTCAAACCCCAAAGGACCCTTGCCTGCGATAATATCAACGCCACCATCCGGACCTTCAGGCGAAATGCGCAATTTGTACCCCTGCGCCTGGAGAACGGCGGCAGTTAAGTGAGCCAGCTTGTGCCCCTTAAATGTCTGTGTTATCGTGTCGGTGATTTGATCGCGCGCTATTTGCTCCAGATCCAATAACTCCTCGGGTTCATCGCCTGGACCAGCGTCAGGTGGAACTGGCGTTCTTGTCGGTTTACCACTGAGCAATGCTTTGATGCGGTTCTCAGCATCATTTCTGGTAATTTTGCAGACTGTCATTGCGGACCCAAATGAATAAAGCAGATCTTGTTCAATCTGGTTCCTGGGAATTTCGTATTTCCATTTAACCGGGCGCGTATGTTTGAACCCGCTAGGGTTTGCTGGTTCATATTTATATTCACCGGTAACATATCCAAATTTAATTATTGCTCTGTGTTTTAGTGGCATTGCCACCAGTTCACCAATTTGCATTGAATTAACAAAAGGCCAAAGCTGACTCTCCCAATTTATCAGAGTCTTTTTCTGTTTATCAGGATAATAATCTGATAGCAGATCGGCTAACTCTTCACGAGTCTGAACTTTCGATAAATCCGGAAGTTCTTCCCAACCAAGAATTGCCAGATTATTTTCAACAGCAAATTGCTCACGTTCCCCAAACCTACCTGCTCGAACTAGCCAAAGTGTCATTAGTCCTCCTCATTTTGAAAACTCCACAAGAACTTTTCTTGTTTCCCTAAATAAATTAGTTTCATCTTCTACCTTCAAAAACGAACTGCCTGTTGCTATTGAACACACCCTTGTGTTTTTGTTCTCATTAATTGTTTTCGGCAATTCAAGTTGACCGTTAACGAATTGAATACCTCGTTGGGTAAGTTTTCGTTTACCATTTTCGTCATCGATTACAAGGTCCCAGGGAGAAAAGCTTAACTTACTATGGTTTCCGTAAGCACCCACAGAGCTAGTTTTTTCTAGAATTTCTTTCGGGCTTAATGCCAAAGGACTACCGTCATTCCATAATACGAGTAGAATATTGAAATATGAATCTATCAATGAATAAGTATTGACAGGCTCTGGGGGTACAAAATATTGAACATTATGTGCAATCGGAATATTCGCGATTCTTCCAGATGGAATAAACACTCTGGATTTTGAATCTACACCAGCGAGATTATCCATGTTAATCGTAAAACCATCTGACAATTGACCTAGGAAAACATATTGTGAACTTGGCTCTGTTCCTTGCTCACAGACTTCTTGGAGAGTTTTGCTTATTACGCCGATATCTTTAGTCTGTTCTAGATCAGTACAAGACGTAATTAATCCAAAAAGGTTTCCAGAAGAAGCGACAAGACTGGTGCTCATTTCACCTGTCAAGTTTGAAAATGGTATTTTGACCGCCTTAGAAATCAGACCGCTGTAACAAGAATCGACAATCAGTACCAAAGATACATCTTTAATTCGAAGTGTTCCAATGATTTCTGATAATTTGACCACACTTGTAGGTAAGACGACATTATCTTCTGGATGTACGATTGCATCTTTCATACAGAAGCCGAAATCATCTCTTCCGATTGCTGTTCCATGACCGCTGAAAAATAGAAACAAAACATCTTGGTCCGCGCTTCTTTCAAATAAGTAGTTTTGAATCATCTCACGGAGTTCAGTTGATGTACCATCATAGAGTTCCCGATATTGACTTTCCTTGTAAACAGAGTATTTCGAGTCGCATGTTATTTGCTTAAATCGGTTAAGATCCTCTCTTACTTTTGATAGTTTCGTCAGATGTTCATAATGATCACACCCTACTGCGATTATCGTGACGATACTGAGTAACTCTTCAGGTGTCATTGGTTATGCTTCCTTTACTGGTATATTGTTTACCAATCTGGGATATCGCCGGGCATACCAGGTTTCAACTTCCTTGACATCTTCCGCGTCTAGGCCATATAAGCTGTAGACTATCTGGTCGATTTGCTTCTGTTCGTTTGATGAATAATCATAACGAAGATTCTTTGCTTGTTTATTAATAATCTGGTGGACAAGATTTTCAATCCGTTTGTCCTCCTCGATATAAAATGGAATCTCTTTAATTGCATCGACTTGCATGTCTACACAGTTATATATAAAGACTTTTGAAAGCAATTTGTTAAGTCTTGATGCCAATATCCCAATCACCGAATAAAGGTTAAAAGGAGGATTTATGAATGAACCTTTGACATCAAACACACCAATGTTGTTTACACGAAATGTAGGTGCGTAGATACCAGTAATTGAAAAAGTAATTCCTTCTAAAAAGTAATACCCAATGTTTTGAAATCTTGAGCAAATTCTATCGGCACCTTTCCCGTCTCTTTCAAATGCTGTAAGTGTCTTCATCCGATTGACTGCCCAGGAACTCCAGTCAATAAAAAAATCTGTTGGTACATAATAATTCGGCAGCCAGCCAGTTTCGGTATCACTCTCGCCGCCTTTGTCGTAAGGTACGATATATCTACCCTCAAACCAGCGTTCCGGATCAAATCCTACTTCAGATCTGTTTTTGTGAATTCCAAATTCGATCACCTTCATGCGTCGCTCTTCATCCGTAGCTATTTCGAGTAGATCTTTTTCTGTCAACAAGTATCGATCAAATTCATTGATGTTACGGTATGTTCCATCTACTAATGGATTTTGAAAAAGGTATGCCCAGTTATCCCCCGTCTGTAAACCAACTTTTACCTCTGCGATATCCCCAAAGCGTACCAATTCAACCAACCTCCCATTCATCTGGACCTGGCGAACAGGAACGACCTTACCCGCAATTTCCTTTTGAACAACTTCTATACCTACATCCCGCATCAAACCAAATAACTTGGGACTGCCAACAAAGATAGGTTGATTTGAATTCTTCTTGATTAGACCCTGCTCATAAGCATACACCCCGTAAACATGAGTGGATTCCCCAATGTGAGATTCCAGGTCATAGAGATAAGTTCGCAACATCTCAACCTGATCACGGGTGGAAATGTTGGTTAGGTCAACCGCGATCAATTGGTGTTTACCATCGACCTGGTTGGTAATACTAATAATACAGGCGTTCACTGTGGCATCAAAACAGTCCTGGTGCAAGCGCACAACCTTGTGTAATTGTTTGGTCAGAACCTGTTCACGCAGAGGTTTATGCGTTTTGATGGTCAGCCAGGTGTCAGAAACAATGAATTCCAAAACACCTTTAGGTTTAAGGAATCGTTTTAGAGCTGTCGAGATAAAAACGCCGTAGCTATCCCTGCTGCCCAACCCATGCCATTCTTTGACATCGTTATCAATAGTCACCCCATAAGGCGGATTACCAATGACTACATCAAAACCACCGACTGATTGACCATTTTCGTCTTCACGATCAAAGACCTCTGAGAAGTGAAAATCGGGTTTAAAGAGCTTATAGGTGCCATCTTTGATCTTCTGCTCCAGGGCATTTATCTTCTTCTGAGTTTGCGCTGCCAAAGTCGCTGAATTGCGATACCCCTTGTTTACATGCTGCTGAATGAAACTCTCCCTGTAATTATCAAGAACAGCCTGGATCAATTGATGTTCAAGGGAATCAAACGCGTCCTTGAGTTTGTGACGCTTCGTCTCATCGTTGGTGGTATAAAACTGATCTTTGATCTCGATCATTTTCGATTTTAAGATCTCGAATTGACCACCTTGCTTTGTCCAATCAGTTTGCCCAATGGTTGATTCGTTAAAAATGTCAATATCATCGATCTTTTCCTGAAGAGAATTACCAACCCTGAACTGGAAATCCAGGTTGGGCAGTGGCTCAGCCAGGGTTTTATCGTAATCTACAATCAAGGCAAGCCATAGACGTAACTTGGCAATCTCAATCGCACTGGGGTCAATATCTACCCCATAGAGATTATTCTTAATAAGATGCTTCTTGAGAGCAACTTCGTTAATATTTTTTCCAACACGCACATCCAGGCGTTTGCGCAATTCTATGATGACCTGCATAAACTCGACCGGAAAGGCTGCAGACCCTACAGCAGGATCAAGAACTTTAATCGTTTCCAACTTTGAATCGATAAGGCGAATCTGGTTAGAGCTTAAATATTCCAAACCATCAGCCTCATCGTAAATGAACTTCTGCAGCAAATTCAAATCAATGCCTGTTTCGTTGTGAAGGTACTGCCTGATGGAATCCTTGACCATGAAGTGAACAATTTCCCGGGGAGTGTAGAAAGTACCTTTCTTGTTCCGTTCCTCTTCAGCCAGGGTGTTTTCGAACACCTTTCCAAGCATTTCAGGGTCAATGGAAACTTCCTGGTCGTTAGGGGAATTTTCATCGACTGTGAAATTGTAGATTTCAAAGTAATTCAGGATGATGTCGCGCAAGAATTCATCACGGAACAGGATGAATTTGCCTTCCTTTGCCATCTCCGTTTCGAGATCGCTGTGTTCGAACAAGCCACCGTTTAAGTAAGGGGTATTCTTGTACTGCCCTTTTATGGCTGGTGAGCGGTCTTTTTCCTGTTTGGCAAATACCTCAAAGAACAAAGGCTCCAACACGGATTTATACAGGTTGGTATTGGATTCGTCCTCAAAAATGGAACGGATAAAATCCTTTTTATCCTCAATCCAACCTTTTCTTAGCAAGAAGTACAAGAATATGATACGACCAAGAAAGGTGAAAATGAATTTATTGACCTGCTCTTTGTACTCCTCATCTTCGTACTTTGATTCCAGCCACAAGCAAACAGTATTTTTGTTAGCTTGCTCAAATTCTTTTCGTGTTCTATCAAAAATCTTTCGAAACTCATCAAAGAACTTGGTGGTGACTTTCTCGACAGAGAACGCTTTTTGAATTCCATCCAAATCGGAGAAAACACCTTCAGAGATTTGTTGGAGGAAGGTCTTATTGGTCAGCTGGGGGCTGACAAAGTAAGTGAAACGACGGAAGGTGGACCAATCCCGTTTGGTGCCGAGATAGTTGGCATAGACAAGCGAAAAACGGAAGCTGCCTTCAGCATCATAGAAGACGAATATGCCAGCATCTTCTTCAGATTCCTTAAGAACCTTCTTGGCTAGATCATATTGGTACTTCTTACCAGTGCGTTCCGAAAGGTTCCTGGTGACCTTGATCGCATAAACGCCAAGCTTCTCGTAAAGATTGAAAGGGATTTCACCAATCTTCTCACCCTGACTGAATTGTTCTGAGTCCAGATCGAAAAGCTGCTCTGGGGTGGGTCTGAAATTGCGGTTTTTCTCCCGCAGAAATGGGACTAATTTTTGAGGGGTAAAGTCACCAATGAGATCCTGAAGACGGGCATTAATCATAATTTTTGATTCTCCACTGCTATGATGATTTCTCGGTGAACTTGATTGAAACGCTCAATTTCTTTTTCGAGGTAATCGTGACCAAGCCTCAGGTAGAGCTCTTGAATGGCGCTGACGCTGGCATCCATATCCTTCTTGGTGCCATACTTCAAGCCGGCGATGGTGCGCAGGGTGTATTTGGGCAGAGTTGCCCACTCCTGCATGTCCGTCAATAGGGTGTTGAGGAAGTCGCGATAGTGTGAAAACTCAGGCAGCTCGCGGCGCAGCAAGCTTTTGAGATTGTTGAGCGCTTTTACTTCAACGCTTTGTTGGGTGAGCCCGCGATTGCTTTGGTCAACTTTGATCTCTTTGGCGATCTCGTAATTTTTCCAGAATTCCGCGGAGAGAGCCAGGCGTTTTTGATCGAAGGGGCATTCGATCAGGGGCAGGGCTTCCTCAAAGGAAATGAGTTGCGCTTCTTTTTCGCCCGAGATCAGCCTTTGGATGAAAAGCCGGTTTTTGCGGAAGAAGACCAGCAGCTCATTCGCATCGGCTGCCTTGGAAACCTTGACCCTGGGCGGGAAGTCTTTGAGGGCATCCCGGAGATCGGGATGTTCCTGGATGATATTGTTCCAACGTTTGAGCATGTGGGTATAAAAGCTGGCGCCTTCCTGCTCTTCAGGGAATTGTTGGATGCGGGTATAGAGCGCTGAAGCGGTTGGCTCTTCATCGATGTTGAAGATCTTGACGTCCTCACCGAGCGTGTTGTGGATCAGGAACATCTTGGCTGCCGCGATTTCGCGGGACTTGACGATGGTGGCGCCTTTATCGGTAGGGAAGAAATTGACAATGTAGAGCTCGTCGAAGACCTTGCGGCTGATGCGGTTGATGCGCCCGACGCGCTGGATGACCCGCACCGGATTCCAAGGGATGTCGTAGTTGATGATCATGCCGGCGCGGTTGAGGTTGAAGCCTTCTGAAATGCGGTCGGTGGAAAGCAGGATGTCGTATTCGTCCTGAGGGTCAGTGCTTGAGGCGTCAAAATTCTGGTTGATGGTGTGGATCATACCGCTTGAGAGATTACCGGAAACGACCAGGAGGCGCTTGCCAAATTGGGGTTGGAGAGCCAGGCGCAGATGGTTGACTGTGTCGGCGAATTCTGAAAAGATGATAATCTTTCTTTTTGGCTCGCCTGGTTTGGGAGGTTTGCGCAATTCTTCATTGATTTTTTCGATCAGCTTCGCGCTCTTGGGATCATCTGAAACCAGGTTCATGTCGTCCAGGATCTTGATCAGTTCATCGAACATTTGGATATCCGCGTCGATGTTTTGCAGGAATTCCTTTTTGTACTTGAAGTCCTCGATGATATAAACCTTGTCCCGTTTGGGGAAATTATCCATTTCGAGGTTGTTCTGGTAGTCGATCAGCGCCTGGTCAATGACTTCATCGTCTTCTTCGTAGATTTTTTCAATTAGTTTGCGGTCGAGAATGTATTTGCCAGTTCTTTTGACAAATTTCCTGACAGTCTCATAGACCCCCTTGAACCTTCGAATAGACTGATCGAAGGAGCCAAAAGAGCTTTCGAAGCGCTTGACCAACAAGCGCCGCATGAAATCGGAAAGTTGCGCCTGGGAAATGAATTCGAAGTTATCGGATTCACCTAGTTTTTCAGGATCCTCACCGGTTTCGTACATGAAGGGCTGATAGATGACGCCGGTAAAGCGACCGCCATCTTTATGAGGCGCGAAGTAGTGCTCGATGATTTTGTCGTAAAACTCAGATTGCTCCGGGGAGAGTTCGAAGAACCATTCTTTGGGGTCGGCTACTTTGGACAGGTCTTTGACCTCTTCGGCGTAATCAGGGTTTTCTGTGAGGTCAAGGCGGTTTCGGCGGATGGTGACGGGCGAGATGACATCGCGAATTTCCTTGGCGAGCAGGCTTTGGCGCTGCTTGACTTTGTTCAGGTCGATGGGCAATTCGCCGAACATTTTCTCGTAATTGTCTTCGGCTTTCTCGCGCTTGTCTTTATCAGGAGAGCTGTGATAGCGGGAAATATGCGCCAGGCGGTCGAACGCATAGTTGTAGCTCCTGAAAGCCGCTCCGATATTGGGGTCCAGCGTGATGGTGGATTGCTTGGAAGCGACAAAGAGGTTTAGGAGCGCCAGGATGTCGTAAGGGCGGTTGTTGAAGGGGGTGGCAGTGAGGAGGATGACTTTTTTACCCCGGCAGATATTTTTGAGGTGTTCGTAATCTTGCGTGTCCTGGTTGCGGAAGCGGTGAGCTTCATCAACGATGATGACTTCGATGTCGTTTGTGTTGCGGACAAAATCTAAAGCCTTCTCAAGATCGCCGACAGAGCGAACTTCCCAATCGTGGAGACCAAACTGCTCGAGATACATTTTCCAACCGGATGTTTTGTCTTTGTCTCCAATCAGACCAGGTGGGCAGAGAACGATGCCGCGTTTGCCAAGCGCTTTGGCAACAGCACTGGCGATGACCGATTTGCCAAGACCGACAACATCGGCAATGATAACCCCGTGGTTTTGCTCAATGATCGTGAGGGCTTGCTTGATCGCGTCCAGTTGATAGCGATATTTTTTGTAATTGCTCCTCTCGAAGGCTTTTTCGACCGAGTCGCCTAATTGGGCATCGGGGTTGAAAACGTCCAGGTAGGTTTTTAGAGCGAGCGCGTAGGCTTCGAAAGGCGTGATCTTGCGGGTGAGGGTGTCTCTTTCGAGCAGCTTGATCAGCTGCTTTTTGCTTTCCTCGAACTCGGTGATCTCAATGGACTCGCTCCAAAGGGCATCAAAGAATTCTTCTGCTTTACGCGGCGCGCCAAAATCGCTGACTTCAACGTTGAACTCCGCCTGACCGGATAAGCCTGCCCTGGTCAGGTTGCTGGAGCCGGTGATGAAAGTGCGTTCACACATGGCATTGTCGAGGTCGATGGAGATGTAGAGCTTGGCGTGATTGGGCTCGCGGGTTTTGCGGATGAGGAGGCGATCTTCCCGGATCAGGTCAATGAACAGGGAGATGCGTTCGTAGAAATCCTGGTTGTCAAAATCCTCACCGTTCAGTGAAACCTTAACGTCCTTCAGGAAACGGGCGATATGGTCGTTATCGCTGGCTGATGGATTACTCAGGGCGAATTCGATTAACTGGTTGTTTTTCTTGTCGATATTTAGACCGACGAGGATTTTCAGAATGACGTGATCATTCTTGAGAAGACCCTGGTACAGCTCTGTGATGCCCGAAAAATAAAAAAAACCGACCAGGAATTTCAGCTCTTCTGCTTCTTCCGTTAGTCGGTTTATGCGTTTCTTTAAGTTTGGCTGTCCTGCTGCGTTGGTGATGAATAATGAGTCCATTATCTCCCTTTTCGTAGACTTTATGGTCGGTAGCTTGAATTTTACTACATGCGGGCGGTGGGGGCTTGAAATGGAGCATTTGCAGGGGGTGGCAGGAGCGAACTTAGCCTAGGGGGAGGACAAAGATCCTCCCACTCCCGTTAGTTTCCCCCAATTTGCCGGATTGAACACAACAATCCGGCCTACAACTACGCTTACCCTCCGTTTCACTGCGGGCACAGGCCAGGGATCTTCGACCAGGGGAAAGGGGAGTGCTTGCGGTGGATAAGGGATGCGCTGCCCTTGCCAGATATTCCCTCACCCCGGCTGCGCCGACCCTCTCCCAGAGAGGGCTAAGTCTCACCCACCCCCTTTAATTCCCCCTCCTCGGAGGGGGTCGTTTTGGTCACCCCAATCTGATTGCTCAGTTCCATCAGATCTATTTCAACTCTCATATCCAGCCGATTTTACCTTTGGATGATTGCCATCTCAAACATCAGGGTGCGAATTTTATTTTGGCTTATATTTTTAGTAATTGGATTTATTGCAGGTAACTTTCAGGGATATGAAATAATCTTTGCCCAAATTGGCGATAGTTCAATCGACAGGCTAATATGAATTTCCTGGTAAAACATTAACTATTACTGGGGGTCTATCAAGAGCAACTGGTCTCCGATTGAGAAGTTGGCAATTTGATTGGAGTGGAGCTCAACCACATATTGCGCACGGGTTTTCGGAAAATAAATGGGAACCCACCTTTTTGCAAGCACTTTGTCCACAACAACCAAGTCTCTATCCAACCACAACACGGTAAGATCAAAATTCATAAACATCATATGAATTGAGGTATTTATCTTGGATTCTCTGTTTTCTACCAGGATGATGCCTTCATCCACAGGAATCTGCCTGGAAAACATCAGCCCTTTCAGCCTGCTTATAAAACTCTCACAATAATTAACTTGAATTCTTGCAGATCGCGTCGTGGAATTAGTAAGAATGCATGTTTTCAATGTTTTGCTAAAATGCTCTCTATTTTTCAAAAACACTATCCGGGATCTCAATTCCGTTGGCGATCAGCTTTTCCAAGAACTGAGGCCGAAGTCCAGTAGGTTTGAGAACGCCTTTCACAATTCCGTTTTGAATACCAGCAAATTGGAACACGAAAAGATCCTGCATGACGATCGTATCGCCTTCCATGCCCTGAACCTCAGAAACCTTGGTAACCTTTCGGGTGCCATCTTTTAAGCGCTCCTGATGAATAACCAGCTCAATGGAAGATGCTACTTGTTCACGGATGGCTTTAAGCGGTAATTCCATACCAGCCATCATAACCATTGTCTCAATTCTGCGCAACACATCGCGAGGGCTATTTGCATGGACAGTGGTCATGGAACCATCATGACCCGTGTTCATTGCCTGAAGCATATCCAGAGCTTCACCTCCGCGGCACTCACCCACAATAATTCGGTCTGGGCGCATACGCAAGGCATTGATCAACAGCTGGCGAATTGTGATCTCACCTTTGCTTTCGATATTGGGTGGCCGTTTTTCAAGGCGAACGACATGAGGTTGATGCATCTGCAGCTCGGCTGTATCTTCAATAGTAATCACGCGTTCATCCTCTGGAATGAAAGACGAAAGTACATTAAGAAACGTCGACTTACCTGTACCTGTTCCACCTGAAACCACAATGTTTACCCTGGCTTCTACACAGCTCTTAAGAAAATTCGCCAATGCATACGAGATCGTGTTGTTGGCTATCAAATCCTGAATGGTGAAAGGCTTCGCGGCAAATTTACGGATAGTGAGCACTGGGCCAACGAGAGAAAGTGGCGAAATAATGGCATTGACACGGTAACCACTTGGCAATCGGGCATCCACCATCGGGGAAGTCTCATCCACACGTCGACCAATGGGAGAGATAATTCGATCAATTACGCGCATTAAATGGGCGTCATTCTCAAATCTAACCTCAGTTAACTCAATCTTGCCAAAACGTTCAACATAGATTTGATCATGTCCATTAACCATAATCTCAGTGATTTCCTCATCACTCAAAAGTGGTTCAAGTGGACCATATCCAGTAATATCAGCCAGGATCCAGTTTAGTATTCCCTTTCTCGTGGAGAGGTTATAGAGCAGATTCTCTTCCGTCAAGACCTGGTTGTAGATGTCTTCGATCTTGTCTCTTAACTTTTGTGGATCAAGATTTTCATTGTGACTATTATCGTTCAGCAGTACTTGCTGCACTTTGTCACGGACATCATAGAATTCCTTCTTGAGGTCAGAAAATTTTAGTTGCCCAACCGTGGCGGTGGTATCTGTGGTTTTTTTTAGCGCAGGTCGATTTGTGAACATAGTTTTTTCCTGTTGGGTTTTCTAAGTGCTTCAACGAGTTCTATTTTTGTATTGAAGGCACGCTCAAAACTCTTCCAAATGATATCACCATATTAGCGGGAAGTTCATTCGCTTTTATGACAGCATCCAGAGTAGATAGATTCTCGTTAGCAAAAAGAGCCAGGCAAACACCAGAGCCCACTTCAATCTCAGAGATAGTATAAATTTTGTCAATTTGCCCTAATAAATCTTGGAAGGTGGTAAATGCCGCCTTATAATCGCCTGCTGCTGCTAATTGTTCAGCCCCCCTGTACTGATTAATGAGGTCGGATCTGGTAGCTATCTTTTCCTGGTAATTAATGGCGTTAAGAGCATACTGATAGTAAGAAACAGCATTCTCATAATCCTCCACTTTCCCAATTGAATCACCAAGAAGCACCTGAACCTGGAAAATCTTTAACCGGTTATCGCCATTTGCCCAGGCAAGAATCTCTGCTTTTTCCAGAATTTCCCGGGCATCAAGATAAAGACCGGAATTGTAGTTCCTTTTACCTAACGCGTAATATGCTTCATAAAGCAAAGCGCTCGCATTGCCTCCAGCAAAATCCTTATTTGCAGAAACCACGGTTTCGGCATTAGTTACTGCCTGAGCCCAATCCATATCAATAAAACTATCCAAAGCGACCCGGTAAGAATTTGCATTATTAAATTCTGCCTGCAATTCTGCATCCTCAGGGTTTAGATTTAATGCCTTTGTCAGGTAATAAACAGCTCCATTAACCGTGGCAGTGGTCTGATTTTTGTCGGCAAGACTTGCTTTGGCAAGTTGTGTATATTTCTTTTCAAGAAGATCCCTGCTGATTTTTTGCAGATTCTCCCGCTGACTGACAAATTCCTTATTTTGGGGAATAAGGATCACTGCTTTACGATAATACTGTTCTGAAAGTGCTATGTCTTCAAAAGAAGTGTTATCACTTTGAAGCATGATAATAATGCGATTAAGGTAAGCAAATAATAACTGCTCCTTCATCATTGTATCGTTCAACTGCTCGTCGAGCGCTAAGACACCTTCGTAAGCTTCAATGACCTTTTCCCACTCCTTATTCTGATAAGCAGAATCACCTGCCTTAAGATATTCAGAAATTTTCTTTTCTTTTTCGATGGTAGTTATCCGTTGAGGGATATCCCACATACCAGGGCTTTCAGATTCAAGGAGTTTAAGCACTCTCAAGGCTTCATCCTTTTCGCCCTTATCAATCAACTCTGTAGCTGTTCTATAACGAGCTTCAAATTCCAAAAGTTTATTAGTACGTTCGATCAAATCCGGAAGATACTGATAGTCAGGATCAAAAGCCCTGATTTTCAATACAACCGCTAAAGCAGAGGATGGCTGCCCAGTTTGTAAAAGCTGTTCAGCCTGCAAGTACAGTGAATCGAGCTGCGAATTTACATTCGGAGTAGGTTCCAGGGGCCTATTCTTAAGTAAAATTAGAGAGGAAGCAAAAAATACAGCACCAATCCCGATAATTACGACGAGGCCGAAAAGTATTAGCCTTAACGTATCCTTGCCTTTTGCGAGAGCTTCATTCTTTCGGATTGAAGAGGTCAAACTATTAACAGACCCCTTCATTTCGAGGTCTTCCCTGATTTTCTGAAGTTCGGGTTGTCCGGGGTAGCTTAATTCGAGGCTTTCCATCAATTGTTCGCACTCGGTAAACTTCCCTTTTTGATAATGCTCAATCAACTTGAGGTATTCAGGATCACTTGAAAACTCAAAAATATTTACAAGATTATCTGTTCCTTGGGAATCATTAACGTCGGAATCTTGATTGGTATTCTTACTAGTGTTTTCCGAAGTAGTCATAGGTTCCCATTTCTGATATGCTTTTACTTGAAAGCATCCATTATAACAGGAATGATTGGCACTAAAATAACCGCAAGAATGGCAGGAAATATCAACAAAGCCATAGGAATGACCATCTTAGCGGGAAGTCTGTTGATGTGCTCACGAACGCGTTGTTGGCGCAACATCCGCATCTGAAGCGCCTGGCTCTGAAGCACATCCGCATAGCTCATACCAATTTTTTCTGCCTGGGTGATAATGGCAATAAACTGAGAAAGATCTTTCACATCCAGGCGATCGCTCATACTTCTCAAAGCGTTCGAGCGAGTTTCACCGAGTTCCATTTCCTGGGTCACTCTCAAAAATTCCCGACCGAGCTCCGTATCCCAATGTTGACTGATTTTTTGCAGGGATTGATCAAACCCCAAACCCGCGCTGGCACAAACTGAAAGCATGTCCAAAACATCCGGCAGACCCTTCTCTATCTGCTCCTGCCGGGTGCGCATATTCCTGTTCAGCCAGACAACAGGCAACTCATAAAGAACAAAGATGCTCAATACACCATACAAAAGATTGGTTGTGTTTAATGCGCTGATATCACGATTGAGAAAATAAGCAATACCAATGCCGCCAAGCAAAAAAAGGAATTGCAGCGAATAAAATTGCCTGGCGTGTAAATTACCAGGATGACCAGCTATCTCCAGTTTATGTTCTAATACCGCAATGCTCTTTTCGGGGGTGAACCTGCCCAAAAAACTAAGAAGTTTGTTTACCCAACTTTCAACAGTCCGGCTAAACAAAGACCCACTTATCTCACGCCCAATAATCTGTTTTTCCAGAGGATTGATATCAACCTGCGCAACAGGTTCAATAACCTGTTCAAGACGAGCGGATAATCTGCTGCCACCGATCAACATCTTTACGATGGCATAAAAAACAATTCCCAGACCCAACACAGCAATTACTACAGTGCCAAGAATAAGAGACGGACTGGAATTGGCAAGAAACTCTATCATCAGTTACACCTTTGCTCTATACCTTAATGTCGATCATGCGCCGAAGCCAAAGATTTCCAAGTAGAACCATAACTAATGCCATGCCTAAACCTATTTGTGCTATCGGTGAGGTTTTGACAGGATCAAAATAATCCCTCGAAATAATAAACAAGCCAATCGCGGCAAATATGGGCGTAAGGGAGAGTATGCTTGCTACCATGCGGGAATAGGAGGTCAATGAACGGATCTCTGCCATAAGCTGCATGCGGCCGCGGATGGTGCTTATCGTGGATTCCAAGACAACGGAAAGGTTGCCGCCGACTTGTGTATTAATGATGATGGCTGTTACCACGATATAGAGGTCGTCATTATCCATCCGGTTGGAGAGATTAATAAGCGCGCTTTCCAGAGTTAAGCCCAGGCGAACCTCTCTGATGACCCGGGAAAACTCCTCAGAAGCTGGAGCCTGGATCTCGCTAACTGCCAGATCTAAAGCCTGCATCAAACCATAACCCGCCTGAACTGCGCCTTTAATCAGGATCAGAACGTCCAATAACTGGTTGGCAAACTTCCGTTGACGTTTGCTTATAGCGAGATCTAATATTATCGGCGGCAACATCAGCGCGAGAACAGCCAGGAACAAACCGCCCAAAATACTGGCGGTAGCGAATTGACCCAGGAAAAAGGCGAGAATAGTGCCCACATATCTCAACAAGATGAATTCAGTATCAGTGATTGGCCAATAAGCACTGGAGAGCTTCAGCCGCGTTTTTTCTGATGATATTCTGCTCAAAGATTTATTGATCTTAACTCGCAAACTGGAGTTCAGAATGTCTGCAAATCGGTCTGCTTTTTTTCCAGCCTTCGCCATCTGGCTGGCATCATTTGATGTGACAAAACGCGATACACGCTCTTTCCCTTTAGACAATCCAAGGTATCTGGTAATCCATTTGACAATGAGGTATAGCCCCATCGTGCTCACTATCAGGGTTGCCAATAGAACCAACAAGACAGTGCGTTGTTCCATTACACAACTCCTTGATTGCGTTCCTTAGAAGATAAAGAATCTTTTAACACGTTTACCTGATCCATTAACAGGCTTTTCGCTTTCCTTGGCATCAATATCCTCAAAAGTCTTGAATAGTTTTTTTGCCACACCTTTATATGCGCGGCTGATAGGGCAAGTTGGCTTCATGATTACGATAGGTACGCCTTCATTCAGACTCCTTCTCATCTGATCTCCGTCAGCGGGTATAATGCCGAAGACTTTCATTTTGAGAATGTTTTCTATCTCTTCCTGCTTGATATCCAACCTTTTTCCGGCACCGTAGAGGATCAGCATTATTTTATCCATCGGATAGGAAAGCGAGGTGGCAACCTCCATGAACTGCCTGGCATCGCGCAAAGCAGCAATATTGGGGTTGGCAACAAGCATTATTTTATTTGAGGCATCCATGAAGGTTACACTGTTTTCATTTAAATGACTGCCAGCATCTATGATGATATGGGGAAATTCAAGCTGCAGAGCCTGCAAAACAGTAAACAAATCTTCCGCACGAACGCCCTGCCCATCAAAAATTGACAACGGACTCGGTAAAACATAGATGCCAGAGACATGTTGAACAACCACCTGTCTGATAAGTCTCTTATCAAGCATAGCAAGGTGAGGAATAAGATCCGTCAATGAATTTCCAGTGCGTATATTCAAATGAAGGGGGACATGTCCAAATAAAAGCTTGCCATCTATCAATAAGACATCTTCTTTTACCTGCTTATGCAAGCTGATGGCGAGGTTTACCGCAAACGTAGTGGTGCCAGCACCTCCTTTGGGGCTGAAGACAGTAAAAACATGACTGTGTTTGGTCGGGGCTTCTGGTGTAGACGCGAGCTCTGAAATTGCCTGTTCTGATTGCTTGTAACCTATGGCCCGCTTAACGGTCAGACTGAGCGTGTCCTGCTGATAGGGATACTTCACAAAGACGCGCGCTCCCGTGAGCATAACCTGATCAGCATTTGCCATGTGAGCTTCTGTAAGGATGGGTAGAAAAGCAATTTGGGGATAAGCATTGATTAATTCTTGAACAAATTGTATGGGTTCAGGATCAAAATCGAAATCAAAAAGGATCAGTTTGGGCTGTGTCTCAGCAATGATATCCGACAGCTTTTCACGATTTCCCATTTCTGCGATCAGGTCATAAAGTTCATTTGATCCCAGATTGGTTCGCGTCGTTTCTATTAAATCCTGATTGTTTGAAACAAGCAGAATTGTTTTGAGTGGGTTATTTGTGGGCATGTTAGCGTGTTTTTCTCTCAATCAGGGTAAAATTTCAAGACCGTAAAATTCAATAATGTATTCTTCAGTGACAGGTGTCAGGTCGAACTGTACTGTGGAGGTTGGTGCCCTCAGAACAATATCAAAAATGGCGTTAGTGTCCTTCAGGTGCTTCAATATCAGCGCGTCCTGAGGATTCAGCGCAAGCAGATATGCCCTGATTCTTGCTTTGGGTTTTACTATCGTCTCCGAATTGGTTTGACCTGGCACTAGGTTGGATGAAGTGCCAGCCTCCTCCTCCTCGATGACCTCCAGGACCATGGCAGTGACACTAATTTTTTGCATCGAGTCAATCGTAAAGGTTCTGGTTTCAGGTTCTGTTTGCTCTCCAGTCTCAGTTGTTGTTTCCCCAACCGTCTCAAGCTCCTCCGTAAAGGTGGCAAAGATATCAATAATGTCACCTCTCTGGATCATACTTTCCTGGCTCATCAAATCAGTAGCCGGAAAAGCCAGCAGTACATGCTCGTCACTCAGGATAAAGCTGAGGTCCCGGTTGTTATTAGTTGGATCAGCAAGGTTATGCGAAAGTAACATCTCGCCCTGGATAAGATCCGTTTTGATGATCTTACCCACTGCCTCCGCGGGATCAGTCAGCGCGTTGCGAGGGGCAACTTCAACTGGCACAAGGACAAGTTTCAGATCAGTCTCAGTTAACGTGTCGCCCAGGAAAAGATCACGTGTGACAACAACAATTTCCGTCTTGATCGTCTCATCCTGAACAACAGTGGTCTGCTGACTACCTTGAAAACGCTGTATGAGCAGGTAACTGGCAAAGACACCTACAGCCACAAGGACAATCCCCACAATCACAACAAATAGTACTTTAATTTTACTGGACAATGAAAACCTCCGTGTAAGTAATATCTGAAGAAACCGGTGTGCTAAAGAAATTACAATCCATCATTAGTCAGATAGTGAAATGATATAAATACCCGCGTCGACCCCTTCGGTTCCCCAGATAAACATGTCAGCAGGCAACCCATCCACAAAATAACCTTCGATCGCACTCTTATCTGGATTGGTTGCCGGGTCTGAAGCTAAATATCCTGGACAGATGGCTTTATTGGTGGTATTAGGACCCGTATTAGCGGGAATACAATTGCCAAATTCACACTTGTCATTCTTGGTGACGCATGTGATGACAAAAGGCGCAAAACCGACAAATCGGTATGCGGCCTGATTTTCACCCCCAGGTACCAAATAATAATAAATGTTATCGTAAACGGGATCAGGAACAGCTTGGCATATATTCCCCCATTCGCAGTATTGATCAAAAAGTGGCACGGTTAAGAGGCGGGCAGGGTAAGATTCATAGCCAGATATAGTCGCTAAACTTGCATAGTTAGTTCCATCATAAATGGCTGCATTTACACCCGTTTCTCCGTTTATCCAGGCTGGCGTGTGTAATGAATGGTCCAGCCCCTCCGCAATAACTGTCTTTAAATTTTTAGGTGAATCATTTAATACATTAAGATCAATCCATGTACGATTCCCACCCGACGCGTTTGTTCTCATCTCAGAACAAACAATTGTCCCGGTCACAGATTTTTCGCATACTTTCGTGGTACTCGCGACAATATAAATATCATCGAGCGGAAGATTTTCTGGGGTTGTCGCACTCAATGTGTTCATTAAACTATAAAAATCCCAGTTAACCAAGGCACAAGATCCATCCGTATTGCAATTAGCAGCATCTGCAGCGATGGGAGGTGATTCATAATAGAAAGCAAGTGGCAGTACACGATTTGCGATGGAGGGATAAAAACAACCTGCAGAAGCGCTTGCCCCAGCAGAAAGTGTATCCTCACCGAAGATCCTGGCAAACCAAGAGTCTTGTTCCATTTCAGCCACAACCGTCACCAGACCTGTGCTTGAATCATATGAGGCTGTTGTCGATGGATCCGCTTTGTTTAGATCAACTGCATAATACAGAGCTTCAGCTTGAATCGCGGATGCGGATTGTTCCAGGCAACTCAGCCTGGCGCCCGCTAATGCTCCAGCATCCGCGGCTGCCTGAGCTGAACGCCGGTTGGCCATCAGAACACCGCCATCCAGCAGTATGGCAGCCAAGCCTATAATCGCAAACATACCAATTGCCACAATGGGCAGAATTTGACCCGCTTCAAATTTCCTTAAGTGGAAAATATTTTTTTTCATCTAATACCTCTCAATCGTCACGAGAAATTGGCTCAAGTAGCATTGTAGATTGAGCCACAATAGGTATGCCGTTCCCATCCCCAAGAATTTGTTTTATGCCTGGTGTGACAGGAACAAAAAGATAAGTCGCAGTAATGGATATCTTATCACGAGATGCATTAACCAAAGTGACAAGAACGTCAACAGTAATATCCGAATCTGAAATTCCAAATGAATAATCAAAGACCTTTTGCTTTAATTCAGAGTAACCAGCGTTCTGCGCAGCAGCATTGACCGCTTCCTTGTGAACAATGGCATAGCGCGTGCCTTCGCGGACGGAGTTGGAAAGCGAAGCAAAGTTGAATATTGCCCTGCCAATATCAAAAAAACCTAAAATCAGGAATAAGGCGATGGGTATGACTAAGGCAAATTCCACCAAGGTCTGAGCCCGAAACTGTTGCTTCTTCATGGCAGCACCACCATACTTACTGACGAGCTGATCGTTATGGGACCATCGATGATGCCCATTGTATTTAAAAATCCGTCAAAAACTAAATCGACAACCTTATCAATGGTAATTTCCACTGGTGAACCAACCGCACAACAGCCCGCCCAAGTTACTTCGTCAGCCGTGATGGTCACACCCGAACTATTGCCCTCTGTGATGATAGCGTTTAAAGTATTGGTATAACCCGCGGCACCATCCGCAGGATTGCGCGAGAGGGTATTCGCGCCCTCCCTGGCAGCATTCGTCAGGACGATCTTGAAATAGAACACACGCCCCAAGTCCATCGCGCCGATGATCAAGACCAGTAAAAGCGGCAGGATCAATGCGAATTCAACCAACGCCTGGGCGCGAGGGCAAATGGGCTTTTTTTGAAGTTTATTTGATCTTCCTCGCATTCCGTACCCTACTGCTCTTTCCTCCCTTAGCGTAATCCTGGCTCATCAGCTATGAAACCAACAACGAATGCTAAAAATTTACTATTTCATCGTCTGAATAAACCAAAATAACCCGCTAAGGCATGTTCCTTATACATCAACAATTTATACACTATAAGGTCAAGATTAATTGGTATTATTATAGTTCAGCCAGCCTATTAATTCAAGAAATTGATAAGATATGGTTGTGAGGGGGTCAGCACCTTGATAAGATATGTAAGCGTTTCTATTGAGGCACTACGATTGTGTTGGAATGGTGTTACGGGGTTTTGTTACGGGGGAATAGTGAGAGCATCGGGTTGATTCTTGCGTCAACCATTATGAGTGATGGGTAAATTGTAGGGTTGATGCCTGCATCAACCATCATGATGAGGGGTGATTCGATCAGGAAAAGGCAGGCCTTTTCCCTACAAGATATCTCTTTTCTAGCATAAGGTAAGTAAAAGAAAAAAGATAATAATAACAATAGGAGTTAGGGGCGCATTGACTCACAAATAACTCACAAATAATATTACTTTAGCTGTAAAGGTAAAGTAAGCTTTTCTATTGAGGCACTACGAGGTGGTCCCGTTAAAGAACAATGAAATTTATTCCTGATGTGATGAAACAGAGATATCCTGATCAGGATGAAGTTCTCCGAAATAGACGATTGCAATGAGCAACACTGAGTGAGCCCGACCATCAGTAATTGAGACTCTGTGGTAAATCACACCTAAGGCGGGGGAAAGTTGAATGCCTTGGTTGTGATTTGATTGGCATACGCCAAACCGCGAATGCACGCTTCACCGGAAACATTGGCACTTACGTCCGACCAGCGCATGGGACCTTCAGTATATTCAAAGGTTTTCACGATCGTATCATACGTGCATTGCGTGCCAGCGTTGTAATTCATCAGGGTCAACTTCCAAATGGTTGGATAGTCAACTGCCACACTGGAATGCCAGCCAGTGGCATTATAGACCATTTGAGCGGTCTGAAAGCAATATCCCAACAGCGTTTCTGCAAGGATATCAACGCTGCGGTAAGCAACATTTAAATTCACCCCATACGGGCAGGTGGGACAGGTGGCTACCAGGGAGTTGAGGATATCATCTGCAATCCGCCAATCGGTAACGCAATCAACCCCGGGCGGGCAGACCTTGGCGTACAAGTCAGGGTTCCACTGCATGGCATTTCGGATCCCAATATTGGTGATATGACCATAACCATAATGAATTTCATCCTGGATGCCCGGCCAAAACTGGCTTTCATAACGGATGAGTTGTTTTAGCATGACGGGCGGTGTGCCTACGTCAATAAAGGCTTGAAGAATAGGTTCGTTGACCAGGTTTTGCACAATGATGACAGTATCCAGGGAAGCTGCCATACCGCAGGCATTGGCATAACCGTTGAGCGTCAGGCCGCCCGCGGGACAATAACTGGCATCCACCACCTTATTGATGATCAGCTGCCCTGCCAGGAAATACAGGGGATCATCGGTATAAAGTTCATCGGCGGTCTCGGGAACGTAGACCCAATGAAGGTCCTCCTGGGGAATGTGAATACGGTTAAGGCAGGCAGAAATTGCCTGGGCGGAGACATTGCGCGGTGGGGACTTAACGTCACTGATTCCGAGGCTGGCAATGAGTAAAGTAGCAGAAAGAATCAGCCTTGTCACTGCAGACAAGCGCTTAATATGGGTTTTCCGCATTGTTACACTCTATCTCACACCCGCCAGGTTGATAGAACTGTTTTAGTCTATCTTAGATTTGCTTATTAACAAGCTATCACCCGACAATAAAAGTATATTGCTGGTTTTCTTAAGATAGATTACTTTTCCGCTTATCATATAAAGTCCCTGTTGCCAGAGACTTTATATGATAGCTGTTTACTTGCTTTCCGAGATTTTACGAGGTAAAGCCTAATGCTGTTGATATTCGCTCGAATATGAGGTTAATGTTTGTGCCGGTAAGGGTAAGTGCAGCAATTACAACAATAGAGATCAGAACCAGGATCAAAGCATATTCTACGAGACCCTGACCCTCTTCCCGGCTGAATTTGCCGAGAAAATCTTTCAACCAAAAATAAGCTTGATACATCATAATGATTTATTCCTCCCGAAGATTCTAAGTCTTATTCATTGATGAATAAGTGGATAGCCACATTATAGGTCTTTTTTTTGAGTTGTCAATAGTCGAGAAACGATTCGCAGAGTTTGTATTGGCTGATTTTCTTTTCGTCGCCGGCTTCCATTCTTGAAACCGGCTTATTTTGGCTGATTTTCTTTTCGTAGGCCGGATTGCGCTTTTCAATCCGGCTTATTTTGACATACAAACTACTGATTTTCTTTTCGTCGCCGGCTTCCATTCTTGAATCCGGCTTGTGTTGACATACACACTACTTCCGGGTTGAACGACGCAATCCGGCCTACATTTAATTCATAATGGTAAACTCTTGCCATGAGGAAATACATTCGCAATTATGTTGAAGGTGGCACTTACTTCTTCACTATGGTCACAAAAAATCGAAAACCTCTTTTTCAAGACCCTGCCTTATGTGAAATTTTTATGGCTGGAATTGAGAAAACTAAGATTTTCCAGCCCTTCGAACTTGAAGCCTATTGCATATTACCCGATCACATCCATCTACTGATGAGCTTACCAGAAAGCATCAAAAATTATTCAAACATTATCAGAGAACTAAAAAAGACTGTTACGAAGAACGCCAGGAAACACCTAAACCTACCAGATCTGGTTGTTTGGCAAGAACGATTCTGGGAGCACACCATCCGAGATGAAGGCGACATGCAAACACATTACGATTACATCCATTACAATCCCGTCAAACATGGTTACGTTGAATCCGCTGATCAATGGAAATGGTCAAGCATAGATAGTGTGTTTTGCGACCACGACGTAACACCCAGTTTAGAACAGATCATTGCATTGAACCAAAAGGGATATTCTTTCGGGGAGTAAGTCTGGTGGACTCGAGAAACAACTCGAAGCTGCACAATCAAAAAGCTTTGGAAACATATAAATGAATTAACAGAGTAAATGATATACTCGAGAACAAAATAACAATAAATGAGGCTGAACAACACATGAATTTTTGCGCTGGAATAACCACTTCAGTGACTAATCAAATTTCAGTTCAACTGGCAACTGTCGGCAATTCCTCTTTCTATACTTTAATTATCAACATTTTTCTGGGCTTCGTCATCGGGGTCCTGGTCAATTATCTGGCGGATGTATTGCCTGCCACCCGCCGCCTAAGCCAACCCATCTGCCCGCAATGCAACCAGTCTTATTTGATCAGAGATTATCTGCTTTCCCTGCGCTGCCCCCAATGCGGCCAGAAACGACCGAAAAGGCATATCATCGTACTTCTCATCAGCGTGATCCTGTGTGTGCTGCTTCAATTTTTCCCGTTCCACGGGCTTTCCTTTTGGGCGACCATACCGCTCCTGACTTATTTGGGTGTGATCGTGGTCATCGACCTTGAGCACCGATTGGTGCTGGTTGAAACCAGTTTGTTTGGCTTCATGCTTATGCTGATATATGGCTTTACCTTTCATGGTTTTTTGAACGCATTAAGTGGCGCGCTGGGCGGGATGCTGATCATGCTGGCACTGTTCTTATTGGGGATGGCGCTTGGGAAATTCGTAGGGATTCTTCGGCATAAAGCCATCAGCGAAGTGCCATTTGGTTTTGGGGATGTAATCTTCGGCACGATTCTGGGCTTGCTGAGCGGCTGGCCGGCAATCGCCGCGGGACTCTTTCTCGGCATCCTCATATTCAGCGCGTACTCGGTGCTGTGGCTGATAAGTTTGGTCCTCACCAAGCGCTACAAGAGCTTCAGCAATGCCCAGGCTCTCACGCCATTTTTGATTTTGGGGACGGTTATATTATTTTATTTGTGATTGACTGAATCAAGTTACGGCTTCACATGTCATCTTCTTTGACAGATCTTTTGTCAGGATCAAAGCAGAATTAAATAAAAAATGAGCGCGCAGAGGATCGAACTCTGAACCAACGGCTTAAAAGGCCGCTGCTCTACCATTGAGCTACGCGCCCATGAGAGAAGCCCAATTTTAGCACGCACTGCCAAGCGCGTCAACTGAATTTGGGGAGCAAAATCGAAAATTCAAAGTTGAAAATCTGCAAAAGGAAAGCCTCTCGTCAGAAGTACGGGAATAAGCCCCGCGCACGAGTATAATAAGCCAAATATTCAACAAGCGAGGCGACGAATGACGAAACAAGCTCTCCCCCACGGTCTCTGGCCATCCCCAATCACCCCTGCCATGCTGGCAGGCAGCATCCGCCTGAACGACGTGCAGTGGTCCCCGGGCGGCAATTTCCTGGTCTGGTCGCAATCGCTGGACGGCAAAACCAGCTTGTTTGCCAAACCCGCGCGCGACGCGGCATTCGACCTGAGCGGCGATCTCAACCCCTCCGGAGGGATCGGCTACGGTGGCGGAGATTTCTTCGCCGGGCGAGGGGGAGTGGTCTTTGCGGAACGCAACGGGCGGCTTTACCACAAGCCCTACGCCGAAGGCCTGGCGCGCCCGATCACGCCGGCTTTCGGAGCCTGCGCCGCGCCGGTGATCACGCCGGATGAGCGCTTTGTGATTTTCGTCCACACTTACGAGAACAAAGACGTGCTCGCCATCGTCCCGCTGGACGGCACTGCCTGGCCCAGGATCCTGCGCCAAGGCGCGGATTTTTATATGCAGCCGGCAGTCAGCCCCGATGGAAAGCTGCTCGCTTGGGTGGAGTGGGATCATCCGAACATGCCCTGGGATGGCGCAAAACTCTACCTGGCAGCCCTCGACGCGCAAGCAGGCACGCTCAGCGACGTGAAATTACTGGATGGGGATGAGAATATTCCTGTTTTTCAACCGATCTTTTCGCCGGATGGCAACAGGCTGGCCTGGCTGAGCAACGCGGGCGAACTGGACCAGCTTAGGATGCGGCATCTTGCCAGCGGTGAGATGGAAACGCTGGTGCAAGGCCGGGTGATGATGCCCCCTGCCTGGGTGCAGGGCGTGCGCGCGCTGGCTTGGTCCGCCGACAGCCAGAAAGTCTTTTTCCTCGAAAATCAGCGGGGGCAAACCAGCCTTCGCAGCATCGCTATGAACACCAGGGAGATCACCGATGTTGACACCACTCCCTTCACGCTGATCGAGCAGCCTTGCGTTTCGGCGAAAGGTGAATTGGCGCTGATCGCCCAATCCGCCGCGAAACCGCCGCGCGTGCTGCGCGTTTCGGGCAGCAGAGCAGAGGTGATCGCGCGCAGCCAGAGCGACGTGCTGCCAGCGGCATTCCTTAGCCAGCCCCAGGCCATTGCCTGGCAATCCTCCGACGGAGTGGCGGTGCACGGGCTCTACTACCCGCCCGCCAATCCCGATTTTGAGGCTACGGGTGCTCCACCCGTGGTGGTTTACATCCACGGCGGACCGACCTCCCAGGTTTTTGACGCTTTCAACCTCGAGGCGGATTACTTCACCAGCCGCGGCTATGGCTATTTCGCGGTCAACTACCGCGGCAGCACCGGCTACGGCAGAGCTTATCGCGACGCGTTGAAGGGCGAGTGGGGTAGGGTCGATCTGCAGGATACGATCGAAGGCACGCAGGCGCTGATCGCGCGCGGGCTGGCAGACCCGGCCAGACTGATCATTAAGGGCGGCAGCGCAGGCGGGTTTACGCTGCTCAACGCGCTGGTGCATCACCCCGGTTTCTTCAAGGCGGGGCTGTGTTCTTATGGGGTTTCCAACTTATTTGACCTGGATACCCATAAATTTGAACTCCATTACAACACCTCTCTGGTGGGCGAGCTGCCTGAAGCTGCGGAGAAATACCACGCCTGGTCGCCGGTTTATCATGCTGACAAAATCCGGGATGCTGTGGCTATTTTCCAGGGCAGTGCGGATAAGGTGGTCCCTCCGGAACACTCCGAGTCGATCGTGCGCGTGCTTAGGGCAAACCGTGTTCCGCATGAATACAAACTGTATGAAGGGGAAGGGCACGGCTTCCGCAAAAAAATCAACCTGATCGATTATTACGAATCGGTCGATCGTTTTCTCAAACAACACGTAATCTTCAGCTTTCAGGAGGAAGCATGACAACCAGAGAATTGACGCTTAAATCTTCAAATGGTGAAACGCTTTGGGGGCAGGTCTGGGAACCTGAAGAAAAAGCCCGCGCGGTGCTGGTGTTGGTGCATGGTCTTGGCGAGCACATCCAGCGCTATCAGCATGTTGCCGATAAGCTCAACGCCAGGGGAATTGCCCTGCTGGGCTTTGACCAGCAGGGGCACGGCAGATCAGGCGGGAAAAGGGGTGTGATCAACTCCACGGAAGGCTTGATGGAAGATATTACCCGGGCGGTGACGCTGACCAAGGAGATGTATCCCGGTCTGCCCATTTTTCTGTATGGGCACAGCATGGGTGCGGTGGAAGTATTGTATTACGGGCTGAACGGACCGGAAATCCCGACCGGGATCATTGCCACCAGCCCCTCTTTGGATACTGCCAGCATGTCAGCAGCCCAGAGGGCTCTTGTGCGGCTGCTGAAGAACGTGTTGCCTGGGTTGGCGGTCAATAACGGTTTGCCGATTGATGGGCTCTCGCGGTATGCTGTCAGTAACCAGGCTTACCGGGATGATCCCCTGGTGCACCCCAAAGCCAGCGTGCGCCTGGCGGCCTTCATGATGGAGGCGGCAGAGAACGTGATGGGAAGAACCAGTGAATGGGACGTGCCGCTCTACCTGGCACACGGCAGTGATGATCCCATCTGCCCGGTAAATGGATCGGATCAGTTTGCGCAGCGCCTGGGCAACAAGGTGACCTACAAACGCTGGGATGGTTTGTATCACGAGACGCACAACGAGCCTGAGAAGGACGTGGTCATCGCGGCGATGTTGGACTGGGTTGAAGGTCAGCTAAGCTAAGTTTTAACGTGACGGTGGATTGAGGGCATGTTACGTTTGGTACAACCCTCCATTGCCCTCAATCTCGCCCTTGTAGGGTGGGTTGGCGTCATAAAGCATATGCAGGAGCAAATGGGGTTATAGCCTACCCACCGTAGCATAAGCAAATCAATTCATCAACGATTTACCAAAGGAAGTGTGCTCTCTTTGGTGGGTTGGCTAATTTGATGTCAAGACAGGGCAAGATACTGTGACGCCAACCCACCCTCCGCCTTTGTATCTCACTCCGCCGCATAATTTTTCGTGTCTAACAAAACCATTTAACCCTGACGGGGTTTGGCTCGTCCGGGATTGCCACGGCTTGCAGCGCCGCGAGCATCTTTTCGCATTCTTTCAGAGCAAAGGCCTCGTGTTCTGCCCAGGGTACGTCCATGCCAAGCTGGTCATAGGCCATCGCGAGCCCACCGTAAAGGGCCAAACCGAGGGAATGCATGCCACTATGGATGCTGGATGCCGCCTGCCCAATCGCCCTGGCAGCTGCCTGGGCAGCAGGGTTTTCTTCCGCCTCTTTCGCGGCTTCATGACAGTCCAAAATGCGCTGCCTGGCTTCGGGCAGTTTGACTTCTTTCCTGAGCCACAGGCGGGCATAATCCAGGGCAAGTTGCGGTCTTTGATCCTCCGGGTAGTGCCTGGCGTAAATGGGAAGTAGATTGGCTTCCGCATAGCCCACAGCCCAATTTGCCAGCGTTTTTTTGCTCTGGGTCTCGATCACGCTCATTAAACCCATAATGGGTTCTGTCTGCCAATCGCTCAGCATTTTGCGGTACTTTTTCATGAATAGATTGTAACAGGCCGGAGAAAAAAAGTGCCAGCCTGGCCAGGCTGGCATCTGGCGGAGAGGGCGGGATTCGAACCCGCGATACCT
>DIWN01000009.1:54979-75906 GCA_002423495.1 Anaerolineaceae bacterium UBA6105
GAGCCGCTATTATAACAGAATTTTGTCTGTGTAAAGGGGTCAGGCAAACACACCGCGAGTTTTTGGGGTTAACGTGAAATCGCGGCGATCTTCTCGATGGTTTGCGTGATGAGTACATCTCGCTTGTCGGGAGATCTCCAATTAACCACGCCTGTCGCGCTTAAGGTACCGCCTTTGGCTTGCACCAGTTTTTCCATGCCTTTTAGCGACTGATTGCCACCCATCCAGGGAAAAGGAAACGCTTCTGTGACAAACCCAGCCAGAAGTTTACCTTCGAGCGAAGGTAAGCTCCGCAGGAATGCCTGCATCACGAAAGCCAGCCTGAATCCATTGACAGGTGCCGCAAAAACAAGCATGTCGTACCCTTGTGTTGATGGTGGGTTGGAAATCACGATCTTTTCGATGTTCATCTCGCCGTCATTGCTCGCGACTATCTTTTCGAGGGCAACATTATGACCGATGGAAACGAGCTTGTCCCGTAATTTTTCTGCAACTGAAAGAGTGTTGCCTGTTTTGGAGTTTACAAAGATGCCGATATTCATTTTTTCCTCGCTTGTAGGGGTTAGAAGAGTGCAGAATTCTGCCACTGGAAATCATACTACGAATAGTGACTTGCAAGCGCAAAAGTACTCCAAATTGATGCGGTTGTTTATTTGTGGAATTTGCAGTTAGAAAAGCACGTTTGAAAGATCGTCGCGGTACTGCCGCACGCTTGGGTAGGCATCCCCCAACACTTCCAGCAGACCCAGGTAGATGTCGTGCAGTTGACCGTCATGGAAGTGCTTATCCTGGCGCAGAATGTCCAAAAAGCCATCCAAAGCGATCTCAATTTTGCCATTGCGCGCCAGGCGCAGGCTGTTGCGATAGGCCGCCTCAAGTGGGTTGACACTGACCTGCGGGAGAATATCAAAATTGGCATAAGCCTTTGCCAGTGGCAGCAGGCTTTTGGCTGTATTGAATTCAGAACTGGCTGGGAAGTTGTTCAGAATGGCGTAGGCATCATGCCCTCTGCCCTGCCAGAGCAAAGCGCGCGCCAAAGCCAGCAAACCAGCCGGTTCGCCATGGCTCTCGTAAACATACTGTGCCAGAGCTTCTTCCGCCCCGGACAGATCGTCCAGGAGCATCAGGCTCTTGCCCTTTTCGAGCAGCAGATTTCCGGCTTTGGGTAAAATCCGGTCTACGAGAAGGCGCAGATTCTGCTCGCTGAGCACACCGGCAACCTCCGCCACGATACGCCCATCCACAAAGGCTTTCACAGCAGGAACCTGCTGCACCTTCAGGCGAGTTGCCAGCTTGGGCTGGTCGTCCACGTTTACGCGCGCCAGCCTGAAGCCCCCATCGGCTTCGTGCGCCAGCTTGGCAAGCTCGCGCGATTGCACCCGGCAGGGAATACACCAGGGCGCCCACAGATCCAGCACCACGGGCACTTCCGCAGAGTAATTCACCACCTCGTATTCGAAAGTGTCTTCACTGATGTCAATAATGTTAGCGGCTGCCATATGCTCTCACCTGGGTTAATTCTATCAGAATTACTCCTCATCTTCCGGAGGAGTGATCGCCGGCTGTTTGATTTCAACCACATCTCCATGAAAATCGACCACGATCCTGAAGCCGGTCATGCCCAGGTAATTCCGCATATCCTGGGGCAGCCCGGTGTCGCGCAATTGCTCGAACTGACCCTTGGAATTCTCAATTTGCTTGCGAATGACCGCAATCGAAAAAATGTCTTCCTGGCCCAGCAATTTCGCGGTCTGTTCGCTCAGAAATTCCTCATTACCGCTGATTCCTGCCGTCAGGCTGTCCCAAACTTGTTGGTCAACCTCCTCTGCAGGGATGTGCCGCAAAAAACCACCATCGTCCAACACATAGCTGGGGTCATCCCCCACCCAGGTTACGGACAGAGGTCGGTCTGATGTATCAAAAACCAAGCCTTCAAAAAGCGCTCTTTTCACATTATCCTTCCTTAGTATTACTCTGTCGAAATTATAACGAAAGACTATATAAGAATAATTAACAAAGTTCGACACGCACAAACCGGATAAGATTCTTCGATGGGAAAACCACCCCCGGTAGGGATGGGCCTTGTGCCCATCCACTTTGTCAAAATTATCGAACCGCTCGCGGTGGGAGCAAGCCCCCACCGTACGATTCTCCTTGATCGAGCCAGTGTCCGTAAGCCCTCAACGAAGGTAGCCTTCCAACGTCAGGTTGAACCGTGCCAAAAAAACACGGGCAGGCTGCGCAACCTGATCGACAACTTACGCCACAATTGCTTGCAAATGAAACCCTCAACAAAGGTAGGTTTCCTGATCGTGCCGGTGTCATCACCGCGCACGGAGGTTGACCGTTAGGTCTCCATCTAAATCTCGGTCTGTGCCGCGATGCACAAGCCCCCAACATACAAGTGTAGATCCGAATAGGTCAATAAATTATGGACGGAATCATAAACCGCCGTATCCGGTCACCACATCCACGCGCGTGCCTGTCTCCTCGGTGTGGTAATACTTATCAAATGGCACCGCGGGAGTGGTCCAACGGTAGATCCACTTGGCATCGTCCGCAGTCATGTTGATGCAACCATTGCTCATCACATTCCCCCAATTGGAATGCCAGAAGGCTCCGTGGAAAGCCACCCCAAAAATCGTGATGTAACTGACCCATGGGACGCCCGGCAGATCATAAACATTCGGATTAGCAGGTTCATTGACCATGCGCCGGCAAGGGCGCTTGCGGTGGGTCATCCAACGCCCAACCGGCGTGAGGCCATCCTGAATGCCGGTGGAACAGAGAGTCTTAAAAACGAGGCGTTCGTATTCAAAGGCACGAATTTCCTGCTTGTAGAGGTCCAATTCGATGCGTTTGGCATCCGGCGCAACATCCGGACTGATCGGCGCCACCTCTTCTGGTTTGGTCAGATGCACCGTGTTAGCCGGGACGTAATAGGAAAGCCCGTTGAGGTCATCCCAGAGTTCGTACCAGGCTTTGCCAAACTCGTCATACTCCAGGTTGAGCACCCAAAAGTTGTTTTCGTAATAGAAAGTGCGGTGAATATTGCGCACATTCGGCTCGAGATACACCGGCACTTTTGGCACAGTGATCTCGCCCAGAGTCCCGCCTTCAGGTATCGGATCCTTGGGCACGGCGTTCAGGCGATTGAAGACTGGCTGCACCCAGGCAGCTTCGATGTACTCAGTATCGCTGATCTTATACCAGCCGACCTTCTTCTTGAATCTGTTTTCAACGTAGAAAAGTTTTGGCAGCGAGATGATGTCATCATACTTGAAGAAGCCGCTGTTTTTCGAAAGGGCGTTGGGCTCTTCGTGGATCAGGAGCTTATAGCGCAGGATGCGCGCAAGCGGCGGGTCCAGGTCGATCAGAGCTGCTGACGCGTCTGAAACAGGTCCGGGCAGGAGCATGCTTAAGGCGCCTAAGCCTACAGTTTTCAAGAAACTTCTACGTGTTAGTTTGATATTTTCCATCAGGTTAATAGTGTATGTGAACTGGAATCCCCACAAAAGCCCAATTGTAAAGCCAGCCGGCCTGGCTGGTTTCCATGTTAACACAGCCGTGGCTCATTGGATAACCAAAATTGCTGTGCCAATAGGTGCCATGGATGCCGTAGCCGCGATAAAAGTACATCACGTATGGCACATCGGGAAGGTAATATCCGGGACCCGCCATGTCATCATAGAGCAATTTAACCCAGACGTGGTAGGTTCCGGTGACCGTTGGCGTATTGGGCAAACCGGTGGAAACGAGGAAAGATGCCACCAATGTTTCGTTTTCAAAGGCATAAAGCATTTGCTGGCTGAGGTTGATGTCGATCCACTTATCACCGAGTGGCTCAGACACACCGGGGTTGTAATAGGGTTCAGTCTCTTCCGGATCGTAAGGGATAACTTCCACCGTCGGCACTGGCGTCTCGGTTGGTGTGGCAGTCGCGGTAGGTGTGGCTGTGGGCGTGGGCGTGTTGGTTGGAGTCGGAGTCGGTGTTGGGGTCGGAGTATTTGTTGGCGTGGCGGTGTTGGTGGGTGTCAGGCTCGGTTTGAGCGGCACGGCGTCTGTCTCCACCAATTGGAACTGGGCGCCCGCGGAAGGTTGGGAACGGATGATCCCGACCGAATACAATCCGAGCATCAAGGCTGCTATCAACAAAACGCCAACAGCCCAGCCCCATGCCAGGCGGCGCCTGGGTTTTTGCTTCGGAGCTTGCTGGGGAGCCACTGGCAGCGGTTGAACTGGAAGTGCTTCTTTTTGCCAGCCAGTTGCGGAGCTTTGCCTCAACCGGGTGCTTGCCCACTGCATGCCTTCGCGCGCGGTTTGGTTCTGGGGGTCCTGATCGAGCACTTTCCTCAGCCAAATCACGCTTTGCTGCGGCTCAGAAAGGCCAGCCAAAAGCAGCATCGCGGCAATGTTTTCCGGATCGCCTGCCAGAACCTGCTCAGCCAGTTGCCGGGCAAGCTCGATATTGCCATCCAAAACAGCCTGTTTGGCTTGCGCTATCAGCTCTTGTGTGTTGGTGCTCTGACTATCCATCAACTCCAGGATCCAGGCTTATGGTTGCGTTCCTGGATCGGATACTCCTTCGTTATTCATGTAACATTTTATGCCAGCAACGATGCCATCAGCCAGGAGTTCGGGGTTTGAGGTCAGGATATCCTGGTCAAGATTCAGGAAACCGACCTCGATGATCCCGGCGGTAGTGTTGGGATCAATCTCCGAAAAGGCATGATAACGGGACATGTCATTCGTCACTGACTGGTAATGATACCTTAATCCTGTGATATTGGCATAGCGGTCAGCGATACATTGCACAAGCCTGTTGGAGTTTTCGGATTTGGTTTCCGAGAGAGCCGCAGCCACCTTGAAACCGGTAGCCGAGTCGTTGATGTAATCGCAGGAATCAGCATGGATTGAGAGCAGCAAACCCGCTTGATAGCCCTTCAGACGCGGGTCAAATTCATCCAGGAGTTCCACGTCATAGCCCATGTCAATCAATTTCATTTGCACAAAAGTGGCAACATTGCTGTTGACTTCGAGTTCCGTAAGCCCATTGCTGCAGACCGCGCCTGAGTCACTGCCCCTGTGACCCACCACGATTCCGATCTTTTTGACCGGGAAACCCATTGGCAGGGAAGCCGGAGTGGCAGTGAGCACCTCTGCCTGGCTGGGATTGGCAGCCTGAGCCATGCGGTTTTGCAGATTGCCGGGCATCAAACTGCCAGGCATCCACAAGGAAAACAAGGTAGCGGTTATGACGCCTACTCCAATAACTGAGCCAATCACCTGGGCAAACAGCCTGCTGATGCTGGGTCCCTGCTTGCTGCGCTGTGCCCCCTCAGGACGCGCCTCGCGTCTGGATGTGTATGCTTGCCCTATCGTTTCCGACAGCCTGGCTTCGCTGTGAATTACTTCATCAGAATCGATGCTGGCTTCGCGGCGTACCCGGTCGGGCTTCGGCTCAGACCCCTGACTTTCAAAGGAAAAACGCGACTTCCGCGGATTTGGATCGTCATCTATTTGGTGCATTTCTCTGGACATACTGGTTCACCCTGTTCCCTTCGCGCAAAAATGTGCGGGAAGCTGAATTACTTTGTATAATGACACTAAGCCTGTTTAAGGCATGAAAGGAATGGTGCAAATCCTATGCCAGCGCAACTTACCCCTGATGAACGTACCACTTTGCTAAAAATTGCCCGGCAATCGCTGATTGATGCCGCCAATAGCCGCCCTGCCGCCCCCTTACCCGGAGACCTACCTCCTGCCTTGCTCGAAATCGGCGCGAGTTTTGTGACTCTGACCGTGCGCGGGCAGTTGCGCGGCTGCATTGGCACCCTCGAAGCCTACCAAGCACTCGCCAAAGACGTACGCCAGCGGGCAGCCCAGGCTGCCACGCAGGATTACCGCTTCCCGAAGGTGCGTCCAGCTGAAGTGGACAGGATCCACATCGAGATCTCGCGCCTCACCAAACCTGAACCCCTGGCATATTCCGACCCGGCAGAGCTGCCCGGGCTGCTCCGCCCGCACGTGGATGGAGTTGTGCTTTCAGACGGGATGCGCCAGGCAACCTTTTTACCCCAGGTTTGGGAGCAGCTGCCAGACCCGGCCGAATTCCTCAGCCACCTCTGCCAGAAAATGGGCGCCCAATCCGACCTCTGGCGCCGCCGTGTATTGAAAGTGGAGATCTACCAGGTGGAGGAATTCGAAGAAGCAAAGTGAGCAAAAAAACAGTTCACCGCGTGATTCAGTTAGTATTTCCAAATAAATGTGGTCAACCCTCGCTTAAGCTCTTTTAGATCGAGGGGGATGAAAGCAAACCCAAAACTGCTGCCAGTTATATGAACACTAGCCAACAAAAACGACCCGTGTGAGGGTCGTTTTTGCGATTAGTCTCAATTTAGTAACGTGGAGCGTTCTGCCCGCCGGGGGTCTGGGAATTGGCGTAAGCCTGCCCGGTCAGATGGACGATGATCAGTTGGGAGTAGAAACCGGTAACAATTGCGCCCACAGCCAGCACAATGCCGCCCAACGGGGCAATGATCGCGCTGCAGAGTAAGCTGCCGCCAATAACAATCAGCCAGGCTTTGAAGTTGTTCCTCAGCATGCGGAAAATTTCTTTGAAATCGAATGCCGCTCCTATCCTCTCCTTAACTGCCAGGTTGGCATTAACCGGGGGCATCATTACTGTCATGAAGAGTGCGTAGAGCAAAATCAGGAACCCGCCAAGAAGGGCTGACAAAATTGCTAATATGCCTACCTCGTTGTTGTTCCCGCTTAGTGCCAGAGGCAGGAATAGTAAGGTGGTGATAAGCAATATTGGCAAGCCGTATGCCAGGTTTGCCACAAAGACTTTAAATCCTCTGCCGAGATCGGCACCGAATTCAAGCTCTGGCAGGGGTTCAGGCTGATGCTCCGCCACGTTGCGGGTGACACGCATCAGGTATCCGGCAGCGACCATCCAACCAATAATGGGGATCAAAGTCACCAAAAGAGGAATGACCAACTTCTCGAGCCAACGTTGATCGTCAAAAATGTACGTAAAAGCTTTTCCAAAATTCATTTTTCTTCCTTTAAATTGATATTGAAAATATTGAAATGCTAACAATCGCCGCCCTCTGGCAGAAAGCTGTATGCTTCTGTGCCAGTTCTGCGGCGGGAAAATCCCAATTAGAGCTGCGTGAACTCATCCACATTGAGCACGAAAACCGTAGCTTTCTTTTCTTCCGGGCTGTGGGCAGGGGTGCAGTTTTCGCGCAGGATTTCGAGCCCGCGCGGCACGCATCTTTCTTCAACGCCAATCAGGAGGGTGCTCCGTCCGCTGCGCAAAAAGCCTCCGGTGGATGCGATCTGGGTCACACGAAAGTCTTCAGCGGTCAATTTGGCAGACACGCGTTCTTTGTCTTCATCTCTGATAATTGCGATAATCAGTTTTTTCATCCGATTTCCTCGTAGTGTTCAATCTCCAGGTCAAAAATAGTCACGCCGCCGATCTGCACTTCGGTTGGGATCAGTGATCCCATCGGCAGATTGTCGATCACAGGTGCCACATAGCCAATCCTACGCCCAGCCACCTCCTGCAGCAATTTTCTGAGCTGATCTGCTTCTTCTTCCGGGCAGCCAATCAGGAAGGTAACATTGCGTTCACGCAGCAATCCACCCACACTCGGCAGCTTGGCAAAGGGATATGTGGTCTTCGCCAGGGCATTTTCCACGTTTTCGCTGTCTGGTCCAGTGACGATTGCCAGCAGCATTCTTTGATTGGTTTGTGCGTTTTCAGACATGTGTACGCTCCAATTGGATCATATCTAATTCTAGCTTAAATCAGCGCTTCAATCAAACCAGTTCACCACCATATCCTCAAGATCGTCCATGTCGACCTCTGTTTCGCTTACCACCTTGCCAAAAACTGAATTCCCGGTTTTGCGGGTTGAATCCCGGTTGCCGGTCTTCAGCGGATGCCACCAGGGCAGGTCTTTTCCTTCGGACACAAGCAGGTAAGCACAGGTTTTGGGCAGCCAATCGATGTGATAAACCAGCTCAGGGGTGAGCAGGATGCACTCAGGCACGTTCTCATGGCGATGCTCGTAGTCAGTGCACCGGCAGGTCTCCATGTCCATATAGCGGCAGACCACGTTGGTAAAACGCACGCCCGGAACACCTGTCTCGCGCAGCTTGAACAGGCAACACTTTGAACAGCCATCACAAAGCGCTTCCCACTCTGCGTGGCTCATCTCTTCCAGTTTTTTATGCAGCCAGTAGTCCTTTTCCATCTCAGCCTTCTTTTGTGGGAAATAGTTCTGGATTCATGAACGGGATCAAGGCTAACTTCACCGCTTCGGCGTAGAACTGGCTGCGGGTTACTCTTCCGTCCGTCAGCAAGCCCACGCCGCCGCTTTCGCGCTTGGAACCGGATACGCCAAAGATCAGGTCATCCGCATCCCCCAGCTCCATACCCTGCTGGATCAGGTCGCAAATCGCCTTGGGCAACTCGTAGCTGGCTGAACGGGCTCTGCCTGCTTGCTGCCTGCCCAGGATAACCACCCAGCAGTAAGAGACAAAAGAGTCGGGCTCACCCGGAACGGGCTGCAGCCCACCCTCAATGCCAAGCCAGAAGTCCGCCTCCCCTTCAAGCTCGCACGCAGCCCTGGCACGATTTGCTGCGCCCAAAAGCGTTTCAGCGTCGCTCAAAGGCTGAGCGCTGACGCCGGAAGGCACAACTACCGGCTGCACCCCGAAGCTGACCTCGGGGAAAAAGCTCGCAAAAGCGGTGCTGACTGCTTCCAGCTTGGCTGGATTTTGCGAGCCGACAATGATCCGCAACTCGCTCACAAGCCCCCACGCTCTTTCAGAACGCCCTCAAGGCTGGCCATCAGGCTCTCGACCTCCTCGCGAAGCGCTTCCGCCTCGGCGAGGAAAGCCTGGGCTTCTGAATCCTGCTCGTAGCCCAGCAGGTTGATCCTGACGTTCAATCGAGCGGCTTCAAAACCAGCCTTGGCAAGATGCGCGCCAGCGGCTGCATCTGAAATACAGTTGATGTTCCCAATTTCTGCCATCCGCAAAGTCATTTTGAGCACTGCCACGCAGTCGCGCGCCGTTTCCAGGGGCACCTGGGCGGCATAAAGGCTGGCAACGCGAATAGCTTCTTTGCGGGCGGCAATCTGGGCGTCATCTGCCCTGGGCAAGCGTCTCGCCACCAAAATGCCGTCAAAAGCCTCCGCGTCATGCTGGATTGCCTCGGTCAGGCGCGTTCGCAGCACTTCGCCCTCTTCAATCACCTGCCAGCTTTCCGCTTCCGCAGTTTCGTACTTGGGCTTGCCAACCGTCAAACGCGCCACCATCAGCGCCAGTGCGGCTCCAAGCGCTGCGGTGTGGGCTGCTGCCGAACCGCCGCCAGGGGCTGGTGTCCCTTCTGCAACCTGGTCAATGAAATCAACCTTCTCGCCGGCAGCTGACTCCCCTTCTGCATCAAAGCCAAACAAGCGGTTTTCAAGCAGCTGGTCGCTTTCGAAGCCGTCCATCTGCATGTAGTAGCGGGCGGCATTTACCATCGCCTGAGAAGGCACCAGCCCGACAATTCCTGAGTGATGAAGACCCACCCCATAGCGCTGGGCTTCACGCCGCACAAACTCGGTCACCTGCGCCATCGGAGAGCGATGGAAATTAGTCAGATTCATCGAAACCTGCGCCAGCCCCTCCACCAAAACACCCATGCCCTTCACGAAATGAAAGCCCCCGGACGAGTTGCGCACGCGCCGGGCAATCTTCTGGGCGATGCTGACGTCGGGCGTGTTGAGGAAGATGTTGTAGGCGATCAGCGGCTGTCGAGCCCCAATCACGATCGCTCCGGCGGGTCCCAGGCGTTTGGGACCCAGGTCGGGCTCGCGGTAGGGGTCAGTGGCGATCGCTTCTTTGATGCCCTCAAATTCACCGCGCCGGATGTCTTCCAGGTTCTTACGATCCTGCCGGATGGCGGCATCCTCGTAGAAATAAACCGGAATTTCCAGCGACTCTGCCACGCGCTTGCCGAGCCGGCGCGCCATCTCGACGCATTCCTGCATGGTCACTCCCGCAATCGGCACAAACGGCACCACGTCCGCCGCACCCAGGCGCGGGTGTTCGCCCTGGTGATGATTGAGGTCTATCAACTCCGCGGCCTTGCCAATTCCCTGGTAAGCAGCTTCTTCAACCGCCTCCGGTGTGCCAACGAATGTGAGCACAGTGCGGTTATGATCCACATCAGAGTGTCTGTCCAGAATTCGCACGCCATTCACGCTCGCGACAGCAGCGATGATCGAATCGACCACTTCCGGGCGGCGGGCTTCTGAAAAGTTGGGAATGCATTCAACAATTTTTGCGGGCATAGCTTCTCCTTCGATAGCAATACTTTATTATACCCACCTCCTGCTGCCTTGATAAAAACCGCGCAAAGTGCAAGAGCGCTCCAATAAATGCCGACTTTTGAGAAAAAATGCAAATAAATCTGAGCTTTTCTCTATAAATACTTGACATTCGCTTCGAAAAGTTGTAATATACTAATATAATATTGGAGGCGCTATGTCAAAATTACCGATTCGTTGCCCAGTTTGTCAAGGTCCTATGAACGTGCTGGTTTATTACTGCCCCGAGTGTGATATCACCGTCGAGGGGGAGTTTGTCCCCCAGGCGGATCCGATCCACAGGCTCAGCGATGAACAGCGCAATTTCCTCCTCACCTTCGTCACTTGTGAAGGCAAACTCAACCGCATGGAAGAAGTCTACGGGCTATCATACCCAACTCTCAGAAATCGTTTGCTCGATCTAATCGCAACTCTGGATTACACCCCAAAACACAGATAAATATTCTTTCGTCTTAAACAAAAAGCTGGCTATTTTTTAGCCAGCTTTTTCCATTAATTTATCTGTGTTTCGGTTTAGTACATCCCACCGCCCTGGGGCATGGCCGGAGCCGCGCCTTCGGGAGCGGGGATATCGGTGATCAGAGCCTCGGTGGTGAGGATCATGGCAGCAATTGAAGCTGCATTCTCGAGCGCGCCGCGGGTAACCTTGGCGGGATCGATAACGCCGAGTTCAACCATGTCGCCGTATTCTTCGGTCAGCACGTTGAAGCCGATGTGCTTGTTGTTCTGGTCAGCCTGGCGCTGGCGGACGTTTTCCACGACCACAGAGCCATCCTTGCCGGCATTCTCGACGATTCTCTTCATCGGAACGGTCAGGGCGTTGCAAACAATGTTGATGCCAATCTGAGCATCCTGCTGTTCGAGTTTCAGGTCCTTGAGCACTTCCACTGCGTTCACGAGTGCCACACCGCCGCCAGGGACGATACCTTCTTCAACAGCTGCGCGGGTCGCGGAGAGCGCGTCTTCCACGCGGTGTTTCTTTTCTTTCAGCTCGGTCTCGGTGGCTGCGCCAACACGGATGATGGCAACGCCGCCGGAGAGCTTCGCCAGGCGTTCCTGGAGTTTCTCGCGGTCGTAATCGCTGGTGGTATTTTCGATCTCAACGCGGATCTGCTCAATGCGACCCTTGATGGCGTTGGTGTCGCCCTTGCCGCCCACGATGGTGGTGTTGTCTTTATCGATGGTGATCTTCTCTGCGCGGCCGAGGTCTTCGATGGTCGCATTTTCCAGCTTGCGGCCGGTCTCTTCGGAGATCACAGCAGCATCGGTCAATATAGCGATATCCTGCAGCATAGCCTTGCGGCGATCGCCAAAGCCGGGGGCTTTGACTGCCACAACGTTCAAAACGCCGCGGATCTTGTTCAGCACGAGTGCTGCGATCGCTTCGCCGTCAACGTCTTCAGCAATGATGACGATGTCGCGCTTGCCAACCTGCACCATTTTCTCGAGCAGGGGCACGATGTCGTTGGCTGCGGAGATCTTCTTGTCGTAGATCAAAATGTAAGGATCCTGGATATCAGCCAGCATGTGCTCGGGGTCGGTCACGAAATAGGGGCTGATGTAGCCGCGGTCGAACTGCATACCTTCCACGTACTCAGTCTCAAATTCGAGCGCCTTGGATTCTTCAACCGTGATAACGCCGTCTTTGCCGACTTTGTCCATCACGTCCGCGATCAGGGAGCCAATCTGCTCGTCCTGGGCGGAGATGGTAGCCACGTTGCCGATCTCGGCTTTGGTGGTGATGTCAATTGCCTGGTCGAGGATCGCCTGAGAAACAGCCTTCGAGGCAGCTTCGATGCCGCGCTTGAGCAGCATTGGGTTTGCGCCGGCAGCCAAATTCTTGAGGCCCTCGGTCACGATCGCGTGCGCCAGAACGGTGGAAGTGGTGGTGCCATCGCCAGCGATATCGTTGGTCTTGGTGGCGGCTTCCTTCAAGAGCTGGGCGCCCATATTCTCGAAGGGATCTTCGAGTTCGATTTCTTTTGCCACGGTCACGCCGTCATGGGTGATGGTGGGGGATCCGTATTTGCGGTCCAGGGCCACATTGCGTCCCTTGGGACCTAAGGTGGTAGCAACCGCGTTCGCAACCGCATCAACGCCATTCTTCAGATATCGGCGTGCTTCTTCTCCAAAAACTAATTGTTTAGCCATATTTCTAATCTCCTTGTTCCAATAATCTTAAAGAACCGCGAGGACGTCGCTCTCGCGCATAATTAACAGTTTCTTGCCTTCGTATTTGATCTCGGTGCCGGAATATTTCGCAAACAGCACCAGATCGCCAACCTGCACATCCAATGGGATGCGGTTGCCGTTGTCGTCGCGTTCGCCGGGACCAATGGCGAGCACAGTCCCCTTCTGGGGTTTTTCTTTCGCGGTTTCGGGCAGCACGATGCCGCCTGCGGTGATTTCTTCCTGCTCGATGGGTTCGATCACGAGCCGGCTTCCTAATGGTCGCATAGATATTGTCATGGGGTTCCTCCGTTTAATTGATTTCAAGAATTAGCACTCTATCAGATTGAGTGCTAACTTATGATACGCACTTGAGGGCGATAAGTCAAGGTTCTAGTATCAATTCTTACGAAATGTTTATGTTTTAAATCGCCCTTGGGCTTCCCTAGGGGAAGGCAATCTCTTCGTAGGCCGGATTGTTCTTTCAATCCGGCAATATTTCGTACGGAGGGGGTCATGATGCTGGGAGCGTAGCGGACAGTACTCGCTCCCTCCGCATTATATGCACACGCGAGATAAGCGGCTGGACCGAGGCCCAGCCCTACGTAGGACATCCCGTCACATCGTGCCCGTAGGGTATCGCGAGCGTAGCGCGGCGATCTGCCTTTTATTGCATTCGTTAGTTATCTTTTCGTAGGCCGGATTCAGTAGTTGAATCCGGCAATACTTGGCAGGTCGTCCGGAGGAGGTCATGATGCTGGGAGCGTAGCGGACAGTACTCGCTCCCTCCGCATCACGTGCATACGCGAGATAAGCGGCTGGACCGAGGCCCAGCCCTACGTAGGACATCCCGTCACATCGTGCCCGTAGGGTATCGCGAGCGTAGCGCGGCGATCTGCCTTTTATTGCGCGATTGTGCCGGGCTCCGCCCGAGCACAGGCTTTCGCCTTTGGCGTCCATCATCATCTGGAGACCTGACGGTCAGATCCCGTGCTCGGTCGGGAGACCTGCACGAACAGGGAGAATTGCAATAATTGCAATAATTGCAACGTTTTTTGATAGTACAGGAGGGCAGATTGAGTGCAAATATGGTTTTTAAAGTGCATGGTTGCAAATAAAATTGTTTGGGTATATAATAGCACATATGTTCTATAATTGCAAGCGGGAACGTAGGGATAACCCTTGCGGTTATCCGCTTTAGTTGTGGTTACATGCTTCGGTCGAGGCATCCTGTAGGGAAAAGGCCTGCCTTTTCCTCGTTGTGGTTTGATCGAGGCACTACCATCGACACTGTAGGATTTGCGGTTGACGCAGGCGTCAACCCTACGAGAAAGGAACCAAATTGGAAAAGATTGATTTCAAAAATGTGATCTCCGCGGCGGAGTTGGTGCGGCTGGGATGGCGGCCGCATGGCTGGCTGCTGTGGCAGATGGTCCCCCAGGGCGGCATCACCCTCCTGGCCGGGGAGACGGCATCGGGCAAGTCCTTTTTGGGCTTGGACCTGGCGCTTGGCGTGGCGTCCGGACGGGGCAAAGCGTGGGATATGGAGATCGGGGAAGAGATAGGTGATGGGAAAAAGACAGGTGATAGCTCGTGGCTCGTAGCTGATAGGAAAAATTCAGATTTTCCTATGAGCTATCAGCTACCACCTATCAGCTATCAGCTATCACCTATAAGCTGCGAAGCCCGCGTGCGGTACTTCTGCGCCGACGCCGACCCCAACCTGATCGCCGAACGCGTGCTGAGGCTGTGCCGCGGCTATCCCAACGGCAAAAAGGGCATGGGGATCGAGGTGCCTGGTGCCCTCGATCTCGATTTCACCGCCCACAAATTCGGCGAAACCATCAGTTTCAACTGGCTGCAAAAAGAAGTCGTGAGCCGGGGGTATCAATTGCTGATCTTCGACGGTCTGGCGCAATACCTGCCCGGCATGGCCGATGGCTCCGCACCTGCCGTGAGCACATTCCTGCGCGGTCTGCGCCAGCTCACCAGCCAAACCGGCGTGAGCGTGGTTTTGCTCCACCAATTCAACAAGCGCCAGGCTGCCCGGCTGGACAAATGGGGGCTGCCCACCTCGCAGGGAGAAGAGCGCGTACGCGGCAGCAGCGAGCTGCTGGCGGGTGTGGATAGCGTCTTGCTGCTCAGCCGACCCGAAGCCATGAAGCTGGGGGGCATGGGGCGCGCCGTGCTCAAAGTGGTCAAAAACCGCCTGGGGCAAGCGGGAGCGCGCCTGCAGTTCACCATCGTGGATGGCGAGGGCAGCCTGCATCTGCTTTTTGAACGCCTGGGCGAGCAAGCCCAGCCCAAACCGCGCCGCCTGGTGGATGCCGCTTTCGATGAGATGATGCGCATCCTGATGACGGAAGACGAACGCAAATTCGACCGCAGGGAGCTGACCAGGCTGCTGCAGGAACGCATGAATTTACCCTCCACCCGGATGCTCAGAGAAGCGTTTAGCATCCTCGGCAAGGATGAACGTGTCCGCGTCGAAAGGGACGAAACCCGCAACAAGCGCTACTCCTGGGCAGTGCCTGGCACCGGCGCGTTGGAGAAAAAGGTCTACGGCTTGCCGCCGGCGATGGCGATCGACATTGCCAGCTCCTACCTGCTCAGCAAAGCCCGCCTGAACCTGGCGGAGCAGGAGATGGAAAGGATGCAAAACAAGTCCAGCTCGGCGGGACTGCTGGAGCAACTGACTGAATTGCTGCAAAGGGGTGATGAAGGTGAACTATGAGCCCTCACTCCGACGTCTATCGTCTGCATTGAGATATGGCGGAGTGGTAGATCCCGGCAGCTGCGCTGCAAGGGCAGGAGAACACCACACCGCCCTACAAGCTACCTTTTGAACATATCTTTGTATATATCCCCCCATCTTTCATCTACTCCACGTATCTTGTACTTTGAATAAACTTTTCCCTCAATATCGAACACCTTGATAGAAAAATTCTTTGCCTTTTTATTAATAATGTAATTTGTAATTTGACCTATCAATTTTATCTGAACCGAGTTGTACTCATCTAGTATATAAGGAAAATTGATAGTTTCTTCATCAATAACGAACATGTTGCTGCCTGGAACTCGATCTTCATTCAACTGCATGGTAACACTAGCTATCGTTATTGGACGTTCACTTTGGTTTATCAGCTTTAAATATCCTGTGTCGCTAAAAAACTCATAATCAATCACGATTTTGAGTATTTTTGATTTTCTACGGATCTCATTAAATACTAACAATGTAGATACTACAGCTGCATACAAGGCAATGATATCTGTTAATTCCATATGTAATCCTCTGACATTGAAAGAACTAAAGTAAAAGGCTTGAAAAACTTAAGCGAATCATCTACCAAGGTTTTCTTTACAAATCTAACTAGTCTGAACTTTCGTTCCGTTTTTTCCAGGCTTCATTATATGCATCTTCCACTTGCGTCACAAACTCGGCAATATTTTCAAAGGAAGCTTCAACGAAGTCCTCGTCAACCTTTATATTCTCACCTTTTTGACCTTGTAACATCTCCTTGATTATCTTCTTTGCTTTTTCAGGAATGTCACTACCAATTCTGTGGACATACTCGTTCCTAACCATTCTGACCGCATTAATTGCCCTATAAACCTCCGGATCGTAATCGATCTCAAGTCCTGCTTTCGCCCTTAACCAGTAAAGGTGTTTATCCAAAAAACTTTGATATGAGCGGTCTTCTATATCCAACAAAATTCCCTGGTCTTTTGCGAATTCCGCACAAAATTCCACCAAGAAGGTTTCAAGAATTGATATTTCAAATGTGATGATCGAACTCAATAGGAAATCCGGAAATTTCTCAATATCTACCCCGTCTGTTTCGTCAAAAGCAATTTCCCGTTCCCCTGCACAGAGCCCTTTGATGCTTTTCTTTTGTTCGATGGCAATTTTCTTATATTCTTTTATCTGTTTTTGTATCAACTTCCAATACCGATAGAGGCTATTGAAGGTGTAACTAAAATTGGCAATTGGTAGAAAATAATACCCATCACTCTCAAAAACCTCCAAGCCTTCTGGATCGTACCCTTCCACTAGTTCCAAAACCGGAAAAATGCTTCGTACAAAGGCATCCATTTCTTTTAATTCTTCTGTGGTCATCACCTTCTTTTTGATATCTACATCCCTTCTACCGTCAGGTTTCCTCATCTTTCCAAGAGAACCATTGAACAATTTAGTATCAATGATTATTCGGATGTGCAACCTATTCCTGAATAGCAGACCATATTGCCTGCAAATTCTCAGTAAACCGATAATAATGGGCTAATTTGGATATATCATCACTCGCTCTGAGTTTAGAAACTCTTTGTCTAATGACATCGCAGTTAATACTATCAATCTCAACGCCAATAGAATCTCGGGATAATTGTTTTGCGACTGCTAATGTTGTTCCAGAACCAGCGAAGGGATCAAAAACTAAATCACCGGGCAATGTTGAAGATAAAATAATCCGAGTCAATAAGTGAACCGGAGTTTGTTGCTTATGTACCCGTTCACCTGTAGTTTCACGAATCGGCTCATCCCCAGCAAAGTACCCAGAAGTCAGTTCACGAATATCATCCCACACATCTGTCACAAACATCCCATTTGGGCGCCGACGTTTTTCCGTTTCAAGGAGAGGAGGATCAATTCGAAGTTTATTAAATTTACTAGGTGACTTTCCTTTAGTAGCAAAGATAATAATCTGGTAATGTAATCCGAAACGACTGTTATTCGGAATGGCTGAGGATTTCTTTTTCCAGACAATAAGGTTCCGATAAGTCCAGCCTGTTTCTTCTAAAACCCTCATCACATGATGAACATTTTTTTCTCGTTGCATGAAGTATATTGCAGCACCATCAGTTGAATTACGATATATCAAACTACAAACTTCAGTCATCCAAGCCCAATATTCATCCGGAGACATGTTGTCGTTGTGACTCCGGTATTCTTTTGATTGGTTAAATGGCGGGTCTAAAAATGTAAGGCTGATTTTTCTATCAAGACCATTTTTCAAGAACTCTACGCAATCACCTTCGACTATTTCACAAATCATTTCTTTTCCTTAGAACATCTTTAATACTTGTAGTTTATAAAAAATGCCTTCTTGTTCTATGTAATTATTTTCTAACAATTCATCAAGCAGCCTATGTAGATCCATCTTGGTATTTAACACCGAAAGCTTTTCAGAAATCTGATTTATTGTTAGTTTATTATCAGACAAGTAATGCAATGTCACTGCCTTAATAAATACCTCTTTGGTAACAAAATTATCTTGACCCATCAACTTTTTGACAATTTTGCCAATCTTCAAAGCCACTTTTCTTACTTCTATTTCTTGTGAGAGGAAAAAATGAGAGAACAATTCCTTTACTTCTTTACGCGATCTAATGCCATAATACTTATAAAACAAATTAGTGATATTTTTTTCCAGTTTTTGAGCCAAATCGAGACGAACATCATTTAATTCATTGAAAACACTAATAAATTGGTTTCTTGCGGAATCGATAATTTCTGCGTCCTTCGATAAGTATATAGTTTCAGTATTTGCACGCCAAGTACTGCCTGGTCGTTTGATACCAAGGTTCATTTTGTTCAAGTTAACTGAGCTCAATGAAACAATATTATCAGTAATTATCAGCTTAGCATGCAAAGGGTCACTGGTTGCACGAACTTCAACACCACTAGCAAGTAAATTCCGAAGTAAGTTTTGTACCCGATCCGTGAAATCGCGACTTACAATTCCGGTAATAATCCTTATATGTTTTCCAGATATAGATGCCGCAATTAAGTCATCACAAATATCTGGGTCGGTAAAACTTTCAGTAGAGATGTAAATATTCTCTCCTGCCTTCAAAATAATATCCTGAATTACATTTCTAGCCCGACCATCGAAAGGTAAAATGAATAACCCTTCTTCTTTGCTAAGTTTTAGAGGACAAATACTTCCTGGATACTGTAAAATCCAATGATTTTCATGAATACCTCTGCGAATATTCCTTGGTAATTGGAACAACGATTGAGGATTCAAATAGCCTGAATTCTCAACATGCAATCGGATTTTTCCTGAATACTCACCACAAGGTCTTACAAAGAGATCCAATAATTCATCGAATTTTTGATTAAAATTAATTTCCTTTTCCTTATCCTCTTTGAATATCAGTGCAGCATCGAGTTCGCAATGGTCAGTAAAATTCGCAGACAGAGAGATCGAAGCTGTATCTGTTACAATGAATTTTCCATGGAATGAATACCATCTCCCTACTGCCGTTGTAGTCCTTTCAGGATTACCAACATTCCATTTGCAAAAGTGAATAATTGCTCCTAGATTCTCCAATTCATTAAATTGGTCCGTTACTCGCCTCTGAATATCTTCATTGATGGAATCATATGGCAGAGTTAGTATTTCTACTTTCACTCCTTGTTTACACTTTTCTTTTAATAGATCAAATACATCTTGATGGTGCAGTTGAAAAATGGCAATCCTTATGTATTTTTCTGCTTCTGTTAATTCTCTAATGACACAAGGAATAACGTCCATACTGAATTTAAAATATTTCATCGGATCTCCTATTTCTCAAAAATATAGATGTATTCATTTTTTATTTGTTTGGCGCGAGAAACCTGATTACTTATTTGTCGAGTAATAGTTTCCACGGGTGTAAAACCATTAGATGTGATCAATTGAAATAATTTATCATGAGTAAGTTTACTTTCGTCGTGACCCATGACAATAGCAAAATGACCCTTGAGGATCTTTCCGATTTCCATAATTACAAAATTCATATCATCTAAGTAGGATTTCCCGTTCTGACCTATTTCCTGATCAATTTCAGTTTCCATCCCAAATAAACCCATCGAGAGTTTATGGATATTATTATAGTTTTGTGCGGACCAATATGGAGGAGACGTTATAACCAAATCACAGTGATCTACAAAACTAGAAAGCTTTCTAGCATCACCCATCATCGGTTCGCAAATCAAGGTTTCATCCTTACCTGTATTAAAATCCAATATAGCTTCACGCATCCTACGAACTTGAGAAAGCATCCTCCTAAATACAGGTATATCCCTTGAGATATTATTGACCTCGCGATTATAGTGCTTTCTGTCAATATAAATTGAGCTCGCAGGTAGTGTGGGTGTCACTGAATCCATTCTTGCATTACTCATGCCTTTTAGCAAGTTGGATAGACCAACTTCAAGAAAATTGCGTACTTCTGGTGAGTAACTCTTTATCACCGTCAAAATACTTGCGATTTTCTGCGAGACATCAGCGCGAAACCACATGCCACTATCGGGGTATAAATCGACCATTGATATTTCACCTGGTTTGTAAAGTACCCCATGATTATTGGAAAGCCAAAAAATAAAATCATCGATCTCTTCCAAAATCGACTTTGTTAGTCTCATAGTCTTGGCTTTTGAGATTTTTACTGCCAATGGATTTGTATCAAGACCAAAAGAATGACAACCATTTATATTAGCCTCTACCAATGTTGTCCCAGAACCCATAAATGGATCAACTACCACACTCTTCCTATGAGCATAATATTGGATGATTCTCGATGGGATTTGCGGGATAAACTTCGCGGTATAGTGATGGAAAAAATGCACTCCTCGCTGGCGATCTGCTTGCTTTAGATCAGCGAAGTCCCAATCCATTTCAGCGAGCTCCGGTTTCTTTGATCGATCATAATATCTGCGACCTAGTTCCAATGCCGATAATATTTGCATCGCCTTTACATCGCCAATCCCATCAAATTCCTCAAGATCAGAGGTTGTTATTGAACCAATAGGCTTGTGTCTCAAAAAATTGGAAATCTGAGAACTGAGATCATACACATTGCTAGATGGTGAACCATGACCTAGAAGAATAGAGAATAATTCTTCAGTCGACATTTTTCTCGGATCTTTTACACGCAAAAACTTTTCTCGAGGTTTTTCATCCATAGCAGATTCCTTAGAGGGAATTATACAGGGTGAACTCTATTCTTACAAAAACCCATTCTGGTTAATAAAGAGGTCGGGATTGATAATTGAACAAACATCAATTGAATTGACCCCCTTCGATTCCCCGCTTCCCTTCCGCTGCGTTTACCCTTCGATTCACTGCGCGCACAGGCCAGAGATCGGGTCGTCAACAGTTTTTCGGACAATCTACTAAGGGACACTCATGGCATATTCTGCCTGGCATTTTTTCAGGTACATCAGCGGGCTCAGATAACCCAGACCTTTTTGTGCTCTTGATGTGTTGTAATAGGTCTCAATATACTCAAATACCCTTTGCCTTGCCTCCTCTCTTGTTGCGCAAGGGCGCTTGTGGATGATTTCTTTCTTTAGAATAGAAAAGAAGCTTTCACTCC
>DIWN01000089.1 GCA_002423495.1 Anaerolineaceae bacterium UBA6105
CCTGCATGTGTCGCTTCATGGAGAGTGTCTCGCCGTAGAAGGCATGCTGGAAACCGCAATCGGTGTGGATGCGGTCAACCATGCTGTGGGTGATGCCGTCAACATCAATGTAGTGGGCAATCTCCTGTACGCCGAAGATGTCCGGCTTGATTTCTTCAATTAATTGAATGAGTGCTTCAGTCTTGTTCTCTGTTTGTTCGGGCGNNCGCCCAGATTGAGAGTCATCACCCTGATTTTGTGCATAACCGATCGCTTTCTCAGATGTACTGAGAGGTATTATACCAATCAACACCAGTCCTTTTCGAGCACGTCTCAAGGTCTGCACAAGGGCTTTACTTCGCCTGTGTCTGTTTATACAATTAGATATGGCTGATAAATATTTGCACGACGAAATCACTCCCAAAGCTCTCTACCTCAACCGCAGGCAATTTTTGAAACAAGCGGCTGTTTTTGGAGCCGGCTTGACCCTGGCTGCCTGCATCCCTGGTGCGGCGCCTGGTTCCGCGCCATCTTCTTTCCCGGACGAGGTCACCGAAAAATCTGAAGCGCTGAATTTTATCAATTACTACGAGTTTTCCCTGTCAAAACGCTCAGTGACAGATTTGGCAAAAGATTTTACGATTGAACCCTGGCAGGTGGAGGTAGGTGGGTTGGTGGAAAATCCCACCACCTACACCATTCCCGAACTGCTTGAACGCTTTAGTGTTCTGGAACGCGTCTATCGCATGCGCTGTGTTGAGGGATATTCGATGGTTCTTCCCTGGTCGGGTTTTTTGCTCAGGGACCTCCTAGAGGAAGTGAGACCGCTACCGGAAGCGAAGTTTGTTGCTTTCCAATCAGTCTTGCGCCCGGAGGAAATGCCCGGACAGATTTCACTGCGCAATTACCCCTGGCCTTACCAGGAGGGGCTGCGGTTGGATGAGGCGATGCACGACCTGACCCTCATGGCTACCGGGATGTACTCTGAGCCGCTTTCCAAGCAGAATGGTGCCCCGCTCAGAGTAGTGGTACCCTGGAAGTATGGCTTCAAGAGCCCAAAAGCGATTCAACGCATCACCCTCACGGCCGACCAGCCACCCACCTTATGGAATGCGCTTGCGCCCCAGGAATATGGCTTTCTTGCCAACGTTAACCCTGCGGTGGACCACCCGCGCTGGTCCCAGGCGACTGAACTCCGCCTTGGCGAAAGCGAGCGGCGACCCACCTTGCTTTTCAACGGTTACGACCAGGTTGCATCCCTCTACGAAGGCATTGACCTCAGCATAGAATACTAGGCGTTTTGGATATTTTTGTTGGAACGAGTGGGCTTCTCAAGGCGCACCAGTGGCAATTCCAGCACAAATTCCGCACCCCTCCGCTGGTGGTTGCGAACGAACAAATTACCCCCATGAACGCGCGCCAGCCTGCGCGCGATTGCCAGTCCTATCCCTTGGCCGCCATTATCGGGTTCATCCTTACAATTTAATTGGTAATAACGATCAAAAATGGTCTCGAGTTTATCCGGGGGAATACCCGGGCCATGATCGCGAACGGTCAGAATCGCAAGGTCTTCCTTTGCGTAGACAGCGATGTCGATCGTGCTGCCTTCCGGGGTGTAGCGCAGGGCGTTTTGAAATAGATTCTCAATAATTTGTTCAATCCGGTCGCAATCAATATCCACGATCATACCCCTTTGCAGGGCAGTCACCCGGACACGGCGCTGTTTTTTTGTAAGCATGGATTCAAAGCGCGAAATCACAGCTTTGGTGAATTCTGCCAGATCACGCTGAGTCTTTCTGGGCGTAAACATGCCCTCATCCAGCATTGCCAACAGGCTCAGGTCTTCCACCAGGCGAACCAGGTGCGTGTTTTGCTGCTTGAGTGTGGTGAGAATTTCCTGGTTGAAGGGATAGATTCCATCTTCCACAGCCTCGAGACTTGCCTGCTGCACAGCCAGAGGTGTGCGCAGGTCATGCGCCAGTTCAGCGAACAGGCTGCTGCGTTTGAGGTCGTTTTTTTCCAGGTTGACCGCCATGTCATTGACAGAGGTAGTCAATTCAGCCAGGTCTTTGTAAGTTTGCATGGGCAGTCGCTCTTTAAAATCCCCTTCAGAGATCTTCCGCGTTGCTTTGATGGTTGCCTGGATCGGTTTAAGCAGGCGGGAAGCCATTAAGATTGCCAGGACCAGACCAATCAAAAGCGTGACCAGTGTGGCCTGTATCAGAGATTCCCAAAGCAAATTAATCAGAGTATCGCTGAAATCCTGGGGCATGCTGTTAACAAAGTGTCCTGAAATGATGAAACCGACCAACTCGCCCTTAACCTGAATTCTTGAAGCAAAGATGAGGTAGAAGGGCTCAATTTTCGTACCTGTCATGCTCTGGTCCATGGCGTAAAGCACATCGCCGTTTGGAGAAACCAATGCAATCCGTTGTCGTCTAAAAAGTTTCAGATCAGATTCGGGGAGATCCGGAGATTTAAAGTAATTCTCCACGCTATTCCAGCCACCCGCGTCAGAGTAGTAGTCAGCCAGGTCCTGCAGATAGGGTTGGGGAGAATCGTCCTGGATTTGGGAAAGGTAGTCGACGCTGGAGTTGCTCAGGAAAAATATCGCGCTGACAAACGCGATGATGATCGTGAGGAGCATCACGAAGGCATAGGTGAGGATCAGTCGATTGCGCATCTTAAGTCCTAGCCCAGGGCACGGTATCCCTGACCAAAAACGGTTTGAATATAGACCGTGTCGGGATCAATCCGCCTGATTTTTTGTCTTAAATTCATGATGTGGACATCGATTGTGCGTTCATACCCTTTATAGCATGCACCTTGGGTCGCCTGGAGCAGTTCGAGGCGCGAGAAAACTTTGCCGGGTCTGCCAGCCAGTTGGGCAAGCAGGTTGAATTCTGCAGGTGTGAGGTTGAGTTTGGTGCCATTCAGTTCGACGGAATAAGATTCCAGGTCGATGCTCATTGCGCCCAGTTGGAGCATCTTCTCAATGGTGGGTTGATCCCCGCAACGGCGCAGTACGGCTTTCACGCGCGCCACGACCTCGCGGGGTGAGAAAGGCTTGCTGATGTAGTCATCAGCCCCCAACTCCAAACCAATCAGCCGGTCAAGCTCCTCTTGCCTGGCAGTCACCATGATGATGGGGGTTCGGCTTGTTTTGCGGATCATGCGTGCCACGTCCAATCCGTCCATACCCGGCAGATTCAGATCCAGCAGGATTAAATCGGGTCTGGCTTCCTGCCAAAGCCTCAAGCCTTTGCGGCCTGTATGCGCGGAAATTGCTCTGAAACCATTGTGTTCCAGGTAATCGGACAATATTTTGTTCAGGTTAACTTCGTCTTCAATAATTAAAACTGTGGTCATCATGTTTGATTAATCACTTTTGCGCTGTTGATACCGCGCTCGTTAATAAATTTCCCTCCATTCTAAATCAAATCTGAATAAATACTGGATATAAACTCAATTAGTAAAGTGTAAATTAATAGCATCACCCAACAAGTGGTGAAATAAAAAATAAGGAAAAAGATGATGAATAAGAAAATTTTTGGTATCGGATTAACAATTTTGGTGCTCGGCGCCTTGGTATTTACAGTTGGCGGTTCAGTTTTTGCTCAGGAATCAACTCCTGAAGTTGAAGTAACTGAATTACCCGATCCTGCTGTGACCCGTAATGGACGCGGCTTTGGACCCGGCGATGGTGTTTGCGACGGAACTTGCGACGCTGATGGCGATGGCATTCCCGATCAACTGCAACAGCGTCTTCAGGACGGTACCGCAGCTGGTATGCAATACGGTAATAGTTACGGACCTGGCGACGGCACATGTGACGGAACTTGCGACGCTGATGGCGATGGCATTCCCGATCAGATGAGACTGCGCGATGGCAGCGAAACCGGTATGCAGTACGGCCCCGGCACTATGCAGGGCGCAGGTCAGGCAGCCGGTCAGGGCTTTGGCGCTGGCAACAAAGGTGCTGCAGGACAGCAAGGTGCAGGATTACGTGACGGCTCTTGTATTGGTGACTAAACAGTCCGTCTAACAAGTTTCACTTCTTTAGTAACCACCTGGCTTAGCCAGGTGGTTCGCTTTATTTATGGAGGTACATTAAATATTAACAGAACTCCTATACACCATATATACTGGGGAAAAGAAAAAAGAAGCAAAATGAGATAGAATCAGCCCAACAATGGAGTATGATTTAATAAATAAAATGACCACTACGCAACGCATTACTGATGATCTGGAGGCGATGCTGGCAGTCTTCCCTCCGGAAGTTGCCCAGGCTGTACAATCCAGAGATAATTTTGATAACCTGCTCGAGGTTATTCTTGACCTTGGGCGCAATCCGAGCGCGCGCTTTACGACAGGCGAGGTTGAACTTCTCGATGAGCCGGTGACCCAAGAGGATTTGGAGTATGTCACCGATCGCATTGGAGATTTTGACGCGGACAACCGGGCAGGCATGGAACGCACGCTGCACCGAATTTCGGCCATCCGCAACCGCCGCGGAAAAGTCGTCGGTCTCACCTGCCGGGTGGGGCGGGCGGTTTACGGCACGATCGAGATCATAGAAGACCTGGTCGAGTCGGGTCAGAGCGTTTTGATCCTGGGCAAACCTGGCGTAGGTAAGACCACCATGCTGCGTGAAGCTGCTCGCATTCTGGCGCAAAAACACCGCGTGGTAATTGTGGATACCTCCAACGAAATTGGTGGAGATGGTGATGTGCCCCATCCAGCTGTCGGGCAAGCCCGGCGCATGCAGGTGCCAAAGCCTTCGCTGCAGCATGAGGTGATGATCGAAGCGGTCGAAAACCATAACCCGGAAGTGATCGTGATTGACGAGATTGGGCGCGAGCTCGAAGCGCTTGCCGCCCGTACGATTGCCGAACGCGGCGTGCAGTTGATCGGAACCGCGCACGGAAATGGTCTCGAGAACCTGCTTTTAAACCCAACGCTTTCGGACTTGATAGGCGGTATTGAATCAGTCACCCTTTCCGATGACGAAGCCAGGCGGCGCGGCACCCAAAAAACAGTGCTTGAACGCCGTTCTCCTCCGACCTTCACGGTTTTGGTTGAAATTGTCGATCGGCAGCGTGTGGCAGTTCACCGCGACCTGGCAACCTCTGTTGACGCGATTTTGAGGGGTTATCCCATGCTGCCAGAAGAACGCTACCGCGATGAGTATGGCAAGGTTCACATCCTCAAGACAACCAAGCCAAATATGCCAACAGTCTCCCAGTCTCTCCGGCGCGGCAGCGGCATGGAGACCGCTCCTTTCCAGCGAAACGGAGGGCAGGCGGCTGCCAAAAACCAGCAGCACGCCCAGCGTTATAACGCGATAGACGAGATCCGTAAAGAACAGGGCGAGATTGGGGATATCGCAATCCCAACTGAAAAACGAATCTACCCGGTTGGCGTTCCCCGCAGCCGTTTGATCCAGTCGGTTAAAGAACTGGGCGTTCCGGCGGTTGTGGTAAAAGATCTCAAAGACGCCGACATCCTGGTGACCCAACGCCGCTATTACCGCGACCGATTTCAGCCAATTGTTGACGCTGAAGAACGCGGTATCCCAATCTTCGTGGTCAAGTCGACTTCGATTGGGCAAATCGAACAATTTTTGGCAGACTCCATCCCCGGCCAGCTCACTGTCCGCAGGGAGAGTGTTTCCTCTGAGGCGATCGAACAAACCATGCGGGCGATTGAAGAAATCAGGGATGGTCAGAAGTACGTTGACCTTCAGCCTGCTCCTGCTCCTATTCGCCGCCAGCAGCATGAAATTGCGCGCCAGGCGCACCTTGTTTCAGAATCTTATGGAAAGGACCCCAAGCGCTTCGTGCGAATATTTCGGGATTGATCCATGTTTATTACTTTAGAAGGTCCGGAAGGCAGCGGCAAGAGTACCCAGATCAGGCGTTTAGCAAAACGCCTTGAAGCGATGGGCTATCCGGTTATTACCACGCGTGAACCTGGCGGCACTCCAATCGGAGACCAGATCCGCCATGTTTTGATGTGGATGGAAAATCAGGAGCTTCACCCTCGCACGGAAATACTGCTCTTCCTGGCAGCCCGCGCGCAGCTGGTTGAACAAGTGATTAAGCCCGCCCTTCAGGATGGTAAAATCATACTTTGTGACCGCTATGGTGATTCAACCCTGGCTTACCAGGGATATGGACATGGCCTGGATCTTGAGCAGTTGCGCGAGATGCTTGATTTCGCGACCGATCATCTCAAACCCGATCTGACAATTCTAATGGATCTGGATGTGAAGACCGGTTTGATGAGAAAGCAAGCTGAGGATGAATGGAACCGGTTGGATGCCTATGAGGTTCTGTTCCACGAGCGTGTGCGTGAGGGCTATCTGAATTTAGCCCACGCAGAACCCGAGCGCTGGCAGATTGTGGATGCCTCCAAGGGAATTGACGCTGTCCAGGAAGATCTTTTTCAAATCGTCCTTGACGCGCTTAAGAAGAATGAATGAAAAGCCAACCTGCCTGGCAGGTTTGGATGAAAGGATATCAGCATGAATAAGTTTTCAAAAATCGTTTTATTTTTAATGGTGGCAGCATTAACGCTGAGTGCCTGTAAAGTCGCAACCATCACACCTCCCGTGGAGGAACCAACCGCCATCCTGGAGGAGACTGAACCCACCACAGATGTGATTGCTGAGCCAACAGAAGACCCGGATCCTCAGCCAACTGCTGATCTTCCTCTCATAGACGATGATGGCAATATGATCTGCAGCATCGTTGAGCCGCTTTTCGGCGAGTTGACCCCAGAGCAGGAAGCCCAATTGGCTGTCTTCCCGCCTGTTACAGAAGATGAATGGACCAAGGGTCCTGAAGACGCTCTTATCACCATTATTGAATACACAGAGTTCCAGTGTCCCTACTGTGCCATGGCTTACCAGGAATTTGAGAAATTGATGGACATGTATCCTGAGGACGTCCGCCTGGTTTATCGACCTTATCCGCTTATCAGCATCCATCCCAACGCGCAGGTAGCAGCTCAGGCTGCTGAGGCTGCTGGCCTGCAAGGCAAATTCTGGGAGATGTATTCCAACCTCTTTGATAAACAAAACGAATGGAACAGCCTTACTATCGATGAATTCCGTGATTGGTTGGCTGGCGAAGCGACTGCGCTTGGTTTGGACGAAGTCCAATTTACGCAGGACACCGTGAGCGACGTTATCGTAGAAAAGATTCAAAGCGCTATGGACTATGCCCAGAGCATTGGGATGAATTCCGTCCCGACAGTGCTCATCAATGGCCGTCCAATCAGCAATTGGCAAGCTTCCGGCATTAAACCCATCATCGAAGTAATGAAGGTTGAGGACAGTCTGATGAAAGAATGTCCGCCGTGGGTGATTGACGTGGAGAAGACCTACACTGCCACCATCACAACCGAAAATGGCGACATGACCATCGAGCTCTACCCCGAATATGCTCCGCTGGCAGTGAACTCTTTTGTGTACCTGGCGCGTGAAGGCTTCTATGATGGGGTTACTTTCCATCGCGTCTATCGTGACTTTATGGCGCAGACTGGCGACCCAACCGGCACAGGTTGGTCTGGAGCTGGCTATCAGTATCGCGAAGAAATTGTGGACGCACTGACCTTCGACGAGCCTTACATGCTTGGTGTTGCCCGTGGGCAGGGAGAGGCTACCAGCGGCAGCCAGTTCTTCATCACCTATGTTTCTTATCCCACACTGAACGGTCTGTATACCATCTTCGGCAAGCTGGTGGATGGTGTGGACGTGTTCGAGATGATCACTGAACGCGATGCGGATCAAAACCCTGATGCACCTTTGGGAGATGAGATTATCAGCATCACTATTACTGAAGAATGAACCTGGGGCAAGAACCTAAGCAAAAACACTATGACAGGATTGATATCGCCCAGTTGGCGGTATCAGTCCTTATCTTTTTCCTGAGCCTTATCTGGATAGGGTTTGCGGTTCAGGCAGCCTTCGAGCAGGCTGGCACGGATTATGGAGATGTCTTTGCGCTTGAACCGGGCATGCGCATCAATTTGATGCTGACCGGGCTGGTTATTCTGGCAATTGCGCTCGTTTCGATCGTGACAACAATTCAGAAAATCAGGGGGAAGGCAAAAACCGTCAAATCCACTGACAATAAGTGGCTGATCTGGTCATTTGCCGGGTTTGTTCTGGTCTTTATTCTGGCAGCGCTGGCAAGTCTTGCCTCTCCGGAATTAAAATCCATTGCTTTGGCCGTTTTGGGGGTGCCGGGAATTGCAATTCCGGTCTTTATGCTTTTAGGGATTGGAGCGAGCTACCAAAAGGGCGCCAACCTCAAACGCGATTCTGGCATCCTGACCTTTTCCATTGGAATATCGACTCCATTCATTCTCCTGATGGAGGCACTGGCATTACTCTTCCTGATGATCGTCTTTGTAATTATGCTATTTGGTGAACCGGAGTTCGCGGATCTTTTCAGTGCCATCCTGAGCAATCCCGAATCGCTTCAGAATGACCCTGTGAGCTTTTTATCAGAGTTCGACGCTTTGTTCAACCTGCCCAATTTAATGGGATGGCTGCTTCTGGTGGTTGCCGGCATTATGCCGTTGATCGAAGAACTCTTCAAGACTTTGGGCGTATGGCTGCTCAAGGTGCGCAATCCTGACCCAGCAGAGAGCTTCCGGATCGGTTTGCTAAGTGGAGGCGGATTCGCGCTGTTTGAGGGGTTGCTGAGCGTCTACTCGCTCCAACTGAATGCTCTTGGCTTTGCCGAATGGGCGGGATTGATCCTGGGCAGGTTTGGCGGCAGCCTTCTGCACATTCTGGCAGGCGGAATCATCGGCCTGGCGATCGGCAGATTCTGGCAGAACCGCAAGTTTGGCCCCCTGGTGCTGGCTTACCTGGCAGCCTGGCTCTTGCATGCCGCCTGGAATGCCCTGGCACTTTTTGGGGGTGTTAACCCGCTTTTGAATGACAGACTGGTGCAGGCGCTTTGGCCATATTTGGCGCTTGTGTTGCTGTTTTTGGGCATACTGTTCACTTTTGCGCGCCTTATCAAGAAAACGCGCAAGGAGCATTTTTTGCCAAATCTCCCAACGCAAGTGGAAGGTTAGATCATGGAACGTAAACGTGTAATGAACCTCCTGCAATTTCTGGCTGACCGCTTGGTTGACCTCAAGGTCACGGGCGGGGAGAATATACAGGACGGAAAAGCATTTGTGGTTGCCACCAGTCATATCAGCCGGCTGGATACGCCCTTCTTAATGCTTTCAACACACCGGCAGGACATTATTGCCATGGTAGCCAGAGAATACGAAAAGGCACCCTTTTTTGGCTGGTTCCTGGACAAGCTTGGCGTGATCTGGATTACGCGTGATGGATATGATCTTGGTGCTTTTCGCGAAGCATCCACAAAACTCAAAGACGGTTGGATTGTGGGAATCGCGCCGGAGGGAACGCGCTCCAAAACACATCAGCTCCTGGAAGGGAAGCCGGGGGCCTCTTTGCTGGCGATTCGCAACCAGGTTGAGGTGATCCCCACCGCGGTGGTTGGTTCGACCCAAGTCATTCAGAGTCTTTTGCGCCTGAAGAAAGCAAAGGTGGAAGTGCGTTTTGGGAAAGCCTTCATGCTGCCTCAGGCAAGTGATGAAAGGACCAACAAAGCCCGGCTGCAGCAGGCAACCGATGAAATCATGTGCCACATTGCTTTGCTGCTGCCAGAAGACCGCCGCGGTTTTTACGCCGACCATCCACGTCTGATAGAATTGAAATCTGAACAGGACTCAGCTTAGTTAACTGAGATATTACCAGACGGAGAATACCCATGATCCCGATCCGTGATGAGATAAAAACCCACCGCTTCCCATTTGTTAATTACATCTTACTTGCAATTAATGTGGTGGTTTTCTTGCTGACTTACGTTTTCACTACAGACCCAAATGCCGTGTACTCGGAATTTGCCCTTTTTCCAATCGAGATTAAGCAGGGGCTCGATGTGGGAGATGTGCGCAACATTCTCACCAGCATGTTCATGCACGCCGGTTGGTTCCACCTGCTGGGTAATATGCTTTATCTTTGGGTTTTTGGCGATAACATCGAAGACCGGCTGGGTCACTTCAAGTATTTGCTTTTCTACCTTACGGGCGGTGTTTTTGCGGCTTTTGCTCACTACGTTACCAACCCCAGTTCAGCAATTCCCACAGTCGGTGCCAGCGGCGCCATCGCCGCAGTGTTGGGGGCTTACCTGGTGATCTATCCGCAAAGCCGTGTCTACACCTTTATTCCGATAGGTTTCTTTGCCCGCCTCAGGCTTGTGCCTGCAGTGGTCGTGCTGGGCATGTGGTTTATTCTTCAGTTGTTCAGTGGGGTTGGTTCGCTTGGAATGGCCGACCAGGGCGGCACCGCCTATTGGGCGCATATTGGTGGTTTTGTGTTCGGGCTTCTGATAGGTCTGTTCTTCAAAAAGCGCGTTCACAAGCCGGTTCCTGCCCCACCCACCTGGAACTAAGCCAAAAGGGAAACTGGTAGGTTTTATTAATACAACTTAGGACTTGCACAAAATCGGGACATTCATAGTATAATAGCTCACCGGCGTTAAGAAAGCTTCAGGCTTTCGAGGCGCGTTTTGTATTAACCCAGCCTGAATAGGGGATTTGGGATTTAGAGACTGTATTAAGGAATATTGTAATTATGCCAAGCTCATACTTGACCCGCGAGGGATTTGAAAAATCGGAACGTGAACTGGAATTTCTGCGTAAAGTCAAACGCAAGGAAGTCGCTCAGCGTTTGCAGGATGCGATGGAAGATGGCGAGCTGATCGAAAACGCGGAATACGAAGCTGCCAAAAACGAACAGGCTTTCACGGAAGGCCGTATCAAGGAACTTGAACTTCTGCTTGCCAACGCCCACATCATTGAAGATGGTGAAAACGAGCAGGGTCTCGTGACGGTTGGCTCGAAAGTGACAATCTGCGAAGAAGGCGGCGAGCCTGAATCGTATAAGATTGTTGGTCCTGTGGAGGCAAACCCCCGCGAAAGGCGGATTTCGAATGAATCCCCGATTGGTCGGGCTTTGATGAACCATCGTGTTGGTGATAAGGTTAAAATTGATGCCCCAGGTGGTGCTTACGCTGTCGAGATTCTCAAGAGCGAGTAATCCTCAGAATTTTCAAAGCCCCACCCAATATCGCGGTGGGGCTTATTTAATCTAAAGGACAAACCATGCTAACAGACAACTTTTCCGAACTTGAAAACCTGCGCCTGGAAAAAATGCAGCAATTACGCCAGGATGGGATTGAACCTTACCC
>DIWN01000064.1 GCA_002423495.1 Anaerolineaceae bacterium UBA6105
AACATTTTCTATTGAGGCATTACGGATGGAATGGAAGCCAGTAGGATCGGATAGCAGCAGCTGGCGGTTGAAGTCACCCCGCTGCCATTTATCCTGGCAGAGTGCCGCCCATTCACATTCGCCGCAAACCCCCGCCAGAAGTCCTTGCTGAAGGATGTTGTCGAAGGCGATCTGGCAGAGTTGGTTAAGGGGGATAGGTTGGTCTGGTTGTGGAAAACCGGCAATGAATTTTAAAATACGCCGATCAAAAAGCTTAACTTTGGCTTCATCACAGCAGAGTCCACCCAGATTGTTGGGGCAAGCCTGGCAGAGCGTATCGCAAGCGTCCGTCACTTGCAGCACCTGCGTAGGATTGGCTAAAAAGACTGTCATATTGTCTATGAAAGCCTGGTCATACCCTTTACCCTCAAAGAACAAGGCACACAAGGCGTGGTGCGGGCGCAAGGTGGCTGGAGGGTTTGTTGGCTTGCTATCTTCCATTTGTCAGGTCTTTCCATTCGTATTGTAACGGATAGAGCGATCAGTTGGAAAAAATGTAGGCTTGGTTGGCGTTGATGAGTGCTGGATCGGTAATCATTTTATAAAACCTACCCACCGCCCAGACCTAAAATTCAGATCGCCACGTCGCTTCGCTCCTCGCGATGACAGGAGTGGGGGAATCATTGCTGGAATGGGTCGGTGGGTAGGCTTTCTGAGATTTCTCAAATAACAAGATTCTTTTACGCCAACCCACACTACCAATACAGCTGAATGTTTTGCTAAGGCTAATGGGCCCAATCGTTGCGATGACTGTCTCTGCCTCGCAGCCACTTCTCAGCCGAAATCGCCGCTATTGCGCCATCGGAGGCGGCGATAACTGCCTGCTTCACGTGCGAACACAAAACGTCTCCCACGGCGTACACGCCTGGGATTGCCGTCTGGTTCTCGCGATCCACCTGCAGACATCCTTCGTCGTTAATCTCCAACTGCCCAACAACAAAATCGGTGATAGGTTTGGCCCCCTGCAGGTAGACGAATACTCCCGCCACTGGCAAAGCTTCTGTTTCCTTGCTGCCTCGCGCAGAAACCTGCAGGCAATCCACCTTCTCCTCACCGCAAATCTCTCTTACCACGAAGCCCGGATGCATCACGACATTTTCTTTTTCAGTCAACTCAGCCAGAGCTTCCGGCGGTACGTTCACCTGTTCAGTGGGTGAGAAGAAGTGCAGGGTCTTCACAAAACGAGTCAGATAAAGAGCTTCTTCCAAGGCTTCGTCACTCTTGCCAATGACTGCCACATCCTTACCTTTGAAGAAAGCCGCGTCGCACACGGCGCAATAAGAAACTCCCCGCCCTAATAGATCCGTTTCACCTTTGATCAGGTTGGTACGTCCCATTGAACCAGTCGCGATAATGATGGAACGGGCCGAGTAGACCCCAAAATTGCCAAAGACCATTTTTGGATCGCTGCTCAAGTCGCTGCCGAGCGCTTTATCGTTAATAAATTCTGCGCCAAATTCGACGGCTTGTTTACGCATAATTTTCAGCAGTTCGGCTCCGCCAATCTCGCCATCTATCCCAGGGTAATTTGCAATTTTGCTGGTGGTGCCAAGTGCTCCGGTTGTCAGCCCTTTATCCATGATGCCTACTTTCAGTTCAGCCCGCGCAGCATAAGTGCCGGCGGTTGCTCCAGCAGGTCCGCCACCAACAATTAACACATCGTATAGTGTTGAATCAGATAATTCCACGTTTCACCTTCTTTTCAAAATTCCCAACAAGTATACCGAGACGGCAAAGGTTTCTCCAGTGCTTGTAGGAACTATTGTTTTTTGCTCTTCGCCTCTGGCTGCCTGTTTTTGAGAGTTTTTTAGAGGCTTTGGCTACTATATTTGATCAGATTTCAGTACAATGGAATTAATATGACTAAAAAATTCTACAAAATGACCTTGCCTGAGCGCCATGCGCACCTCATGCAAAACAGCAACCTGGATGAGGATGACCTCAAAGCCTGGCTGCCCGGTTCGGGACTGAGCCTTGAGACTGCCGACTACATGATCGAAAATGCGGTGGGTCTCTTCAGCCTGCCGCTCGGGATCGCCCAAAATTTCATTGTGAATGGCAGGTCAGTTCTCGTGCCGATGGTGGTGGAAGAACCTTCCGTGATTGCAGCCGTTTCGTTCATGGCAAAGCTGGCGCAATCCACCGGCGGATTCAGAGCCTGGATGAGCTCCCAGGAGATGATCGGTCAGGTGCAGTTGCTTGACCTGGCGGACATCGACGAGGCTCAGGATTTAATTGAAACACACAAGCCCGAACTACTGGAACAGGCACGCGCCCTCAACCCGGGGCTGACGCGCCACGGCGGTGGTATACGCGACCTGGAAGTGAAGCGGATCGAGGAATCTCCAATTGGGGCTTTCCTGGTAGTGCACCTGATCCTGGACGTTGCGGACGCAATGGGCGCTAACATGGTCAATGCCGCGGTTGAGAGCCTGGCGCCCTTACTGGAAGCGCTGACCGGTGCCAGGGCGCATCTGCGTATCCTGAGCAACCTATCTGACCGCCGCCTGGCAAGCGCTGAAGTCTGCCTTCCAGCCGAAGTGCTGGCTTTTGGAGACTACAGCGGCGAGCAGGTGCGCAACGGGGTGATTGAAGCCTGGGCTTTTGCCGAGGCAGACCCTTACCGTGCTGCCACCCACAACAAGGGCATCATGAACGGTGTGGACGCGGTTCTGCTGGCAACAGGAAACGACTGGCGCGCGGTGGAAGCCGGTGCGCATGCCTATGCGGCACGCCATGGGCGCTATAAAAGCTTGAGCAGCTGGAGCAAAACGGAAGATGGCAGCCTGAAGGGCAGCCTGACCCTGCCCCTTGCGATTGGCATTGTAGGTGGTGCCACGCGTGTGAACCCTGGCGTGCAGACCAACCTGAAACTGATGGGCGTCCAGCGTGTTTCAAAACTGGGCGAGATCATCGCCGCTGTGGGTCTGGCGCAGAACCTGGCTGCATTGCGAGCGCTTGCGACGGAAGGCATCCAGAAGGGTCACATGAGTCTGCATGCCCGCCAGGTGGCGCTGGCTGCTGGCGCGAAAGCCGAACAGGTTGAGCCGCTGGCTAAGGCGCTGATCGCCGCAGGTAGGATCACCTTGAGTGAAGCAATGAATATTCTTGAACAATGGAATGGAACTGACGATGGAATCAATGCAAAATCATGACGCTGAAGGCAGCAAACTCTTGATCCCCAAGCGCAAAGTTGGCATCACTGGCTATGGCGCTTATGTACCGCGCTACCGCTTGCCCGGGGTGGAAATCGCCCGCGTCTGGGGCGGGAATGAGGACGGACTACCTGTGACTGAAAAGGCGGTGGCAGGACTGGATGAAGACGTGATCACCATGTCCATCGAGGCTGCCCGCAACGCGCTCAAGCGCGCAGAGATTTCCCCCGACCAGCTAAGAGCAGTCTGGGTGGGCTCGGAGTCGCATCCGTACGCGGTCAAACCCAGCGGTACGGTGGTGGCGGAAGCCATTGGCGCTTCGGGCAGCGTAAGCGCTGGCGACTGGGAGTTTGCCTGCAAGGCAGGTACCGAAGCCATGGTGGCGGCAATTGGCATGGTGGGTTCCGGCATGGCGGATTACGCGATGGCAATTGGCATGGATACCGCCCAGGGCAAGCCCGGCGACGCGCTCGAATATACCGCAGCCTCTGGCGGCGCGGCTTACATCGTCGGTCCGCAGCAGGGTTCGCTTGTCAGCATTGAAGCAGTTTATTCTTTCGTCACGGACACGCCCGATTTCTGGCGGCGTCAGCATGCCATCTATCCTGAGCACGGTCAGCGCTTCACCGGCGAACCGGCCTACTTCAACCATATCTCAACCGCGGCTTCAACCATCATGCGCGAAACCGATCTGAAACCAACCGATTTTGCCCATGCCGTCTTCCACCAGCCCAACGAAAAATTTCCCCGTCGGGTCGCGAAGTCACTCGGTTTTACCAGCGAGCAAATCGAAATTGGCCTGCTTTCGCCAACCATTGGCAACACTTACAGCGGGGCAGCCATGATCGGCTTGACAGCCATATTGGATGTCGCCAAAGTGGGCGATTTGATCCTGATGACGTCCTATGGTTCTGGCGCAGGCTCAGACGCTTTCGTCTTGAAAGTTCGCCGGGCACTGAAAGAACGCCGGGGCAAAGCCATAAGCACCCAGGACTATATCGCCAATCGCGTTGCAATTGACTATGCCACCTACCTCCGCTATCGCGGGGAGATCGTGACCGGTTGAGATGACCGATTATCCTGAAGTCGTCATCGTTGGTATCGGGCAGGAGCCGGTGGGCGAGCACTGGGGTGTCTCTTTGCGCGAACTGGCAGGGCGGGCACTGAGATCCGCCCGCAAAGATGCCGCTGACCTCCAACCCCAGGCGGTCTATGCGGGCAGCATGTTGGCGGCAAGCGCCTCACACCAGGCCAACCTGGGCGCTTTAATTTGCGAAGTGACGGGGCTGGCAGGACAGGCTGAAGGCGTCACAGCTGAGGCAGCCGAAGCCTCCGGCGCAGCCGCGTTGAACCTGGCCTGGCAGGCAGTCCGCTCAGGTATGGTGGATGTGGCGGCGGTTGTGGGCGTGGAAAAAGTGACTGATGTGGTCGGCGCCGGGCAGGAACTGGAATTGCTGGGGGCAAGCCTCGACGCGGATTATGAAGCCTCCGAAGGCCTTACCCCAACCGGACAGGCTGCTTTGCTGCTGCAGCGCTATCTGCACGAAAACCAGTTCCCGCGCGAGGTGCTCCAGGGCTTTGCGATGATTGCTCGCAACAACGCGGTCAACAACCCCAATGCCATGTTCCGCAGGGCGCTGACAGGTAAAGCTTACAACAAAGCCCCAACAGCAGCAGCACCGCTCAATGCTTTTGACCTGGCGGCACACGCGGATGGCGCTGCAGCCCTGATCCTGACCCGGGCTGATCTTGTTCCCAAAAATATGCCGCACAAACCGGTCAAATTGCTGGGCTCCAGCCTGATTGCGGGTCGGCTGGCAGTGCATGATCGCCAGGATCCGCTCTTTTTTGAAGCAGCCGCGGTCTCAGTCCGGCGAGCCTGCCTCAAGGCGAACATTCCGCTGGCTAATATCGATTTCTTTGAGTATTCCGACAACAGCACCCTGCACGCGTTGCTCTCGCTCGAGGCAGCCGGCTTTGCGGCACGGGGGCAAGCCTGGAAACTTGCCATGGATGCCTCGCTTACGCTGCAAGGGTCTTTGCCCGTGGCAACGATGGGCGGACACATGGGGCGGGGGTTCCCGCTGGGAGCCTCGGGCGTTTATCAGGCGGTCGAAGCCTGCTTGCAGCTGCGCGGGGAGGCAGGCGAGAATCAAATCTCCCATGCCCGTTACGGCATGATCCAGTCCCTGGCGGGCACGGGCTCTGCCGCAGTGACCCACATCCTGGCTGGATAATGCCTGGAAGTCTGGCTGTACTGCGTAAATGATGCCCTGAACACGGGCTGATGGTACAATCGGCTTATGAAAATCAAGCGTTGGCACATCGCATTAGGAATACTGATCAGCGCGATTTTTCTTTACCTGGCATTTCGCAAAATTGAATTTGATCAGCTCTGGCAATACCTGCGCTCTGCGAAGTGGGCATGGGTGCTGCTGGGGCTGGTTTTTTATTTTATGGGCGTCTGGGTGCGCACCTGGCGCTGGCAGGTGCTGCTCAACCCCCTCAAGCGCATCCCACAGCGCGAGCTGTTCCCGGTGGTCTGCATCGGTTACATGGGCAACAATGTCTATCCAGCCCGGGCTGGCGAGGTGCTGCGGTCGATCCTGCTGAAACAGTCAGATGATGTGCCCATCTCCGGCTCCCTGGCGACAATCGTGGTGGAGCGCCTGTTCGATGGCATCACCATCCTGGCTTTGGTGCTGCTGAACTTCCGCCAGCTGATGCAAATCGCGCCAGATGCTGAATGGATGCGGCGTATTCAGACTGGTTCCATCCTGGTGGGCGCGATTTTTGCGCTGATTTTGCTGGTTTTTTTGGCGATGGTCTTCCTGCCAAAGCAAACCCAGTCTGTGAGCGGCTGGTTTATCAACAGGTTATTACCCCAGAAACTGCGTCCGAAAGTAAGCGGCATACTGGACAAGTTTATCGATGGTTTGCGTGTGCTGCGCTCCCCAGGGCAATCCCTTTTGGTTTTGGCACTTTCCATGCTGGTCTGGATCTTTGAAGCCGGCTTGTATTGGGGCGTGATGAAAGCGCTCGGGCTTGACCTGAGCTTTATGAGTCTGCTGCTGATAGAAGGCGTGGTCAACCTGGTGCTGCTAATTCCGGCTGCCCCCGGCGGCTTGGGAACCTTTGATGCCGCTGCCAAATTTATGCTTTCGCTGTTTGGAATCCCGGCAGAACAGGCACTGGGATACGCGCTGATCCTGCGCGTGGCTTTGTGGATCCCAATCACGGCTCTCGGTGCGATCTTCTTTCTCAAAGAAGGTTTCAGCCTGAGCACCAACCTGCAGCAAATACAAACAGAATACCGTTCGGATGAAGGAACGGAAAACTAACACGAGAAGGATTAAAAATGACTGATAACAAACGCCATATTGCCATCATTGGGGCAGGTTTTGCCGGTTTGAGTGCCGCCTGGGACCTGGCTAAAGCCGGGCACAAAGTGAGCATCTTTGAGGCTTCAGCAGAACCGGGAGGTTTGGCTTCCGGCTTTAAAGAACCCCATTGGGATTGGTCTGTTGAGCGTTTTTATCACCATTGGTTTCAAACTGACTCCCACCTGTTGGGTCTGATTGAAGAATTGGGCTGGTCAGACCAGGTGCTTTTCCCCAGACCGGTCAGCGTCATGTATCACAAGGGCAAGTATTACCCCTTCGACTCCATCCCGGCTGCCCTGGCATACCCTGGGCTCGGTTTTGGGCTCAATAAGATCCGTTTTGGTTTGGTGGGGGTCTACCTGAAGCTGACCAAAAACTGGCGCTCTCTCGAAAAAACCACTACGGATGCCTGGATGCGCAAGTATGCAGGCAACAAGGTCTACGAAAGCATGTGGCAGCCGATGATGATTGGCAAGTTCGGCGAAAACTGGCACGACAAGGTCAGCATGGCCTGGATGTGGGCACGCCTGCACGTCCGCACCACGCGCCTGGGAACTTTTAAAGGCGGCTTCCAGGTCTTTGCAAACAAGTTTGCTGCCAAAAACGAAGAAGCCGGGGTCACCATTCGCTTTAACACGCGCGTCAGTTCGCTCAAACGCCTCGAGAATGGGCAAATTGCCGTCAGCCTGGTGGATGGTGAGCCTGAAAGCTTTGACCAGGCCTTGGTGACACTTTCGCCCGGCATGATGGCGAAAATAGCGCCGGATCTGCCCTCGGAATATCTTGCGGGTTTGCTCAAACTGAAAAGTATGGGAGCGGTGGTGATGACAGTTTCCATCAAGCACTCGCTTTCTCCCGAAGGCTACTACTGGTACAACATCCCAAAGCAAGCCGGCTATCCCTTCCTTTCGCTGGTGGAGCACACCAACTTCCTCAAGCCGGAGTATTTCGGCGGTGATCACATTCTCTACATCGGCGACTATCTCGAAACCGATCACCCCAACTTCAATAAAAGCGATGAAGAACTGGCGGATGAATTTCTGCCGCACCTGAAGAAGATCAATCCTGATTTCAATCGGGAGTGGGTCAACAAGATCTGGGTCTCCAAAACGCCCTACGCCCAGCCTATCCCGCTGCCAAACCATTCTGCCAACATCCCGGCGATTGAGACGCCCATACCCGGTCTGTATTTTGCCAGCATGAGCCAGGTCTACCCATGGGATCGCGGCACGAACTTTGCCGTGGAGATCGGTCGGCGAGCCGCAAAAATGATGCTTCTTGAGAAAAGCGCGGATGTCGTGTAGTCTTTCGAATCTTAAAAAGCTGATTCCAAAATTGGAATCACTATCCGAATTTTTGAGGGTTTTTTGCTGTTCTTTTGAATGGAAATTTTATGCCCATCCGTTGGAAAAATAATAAGAAATCACCTTTCTACACCCATATATGGGGGTAGAAGAGGGGCAGTCTGCCTGCTAAATAGTGGCAGGCAAATTTCTTCCGGAACAGGAACTCAAGCGGGACTCGTATTGAAAAACGCAAGAGAATTTCGAATCTTAAAAAATCGCGAATCTTTAAGACACAAAACCCCGAATCCCTGTCTTTGAGTGTTAGAATCTTGTTACTCACAGAGCGTAACAATTAAGGAAAGCTCATAAGTGATGCGAATTTAGAGGAAATCGGATCGCTGAGTTTAACATTGATTAATCACAAGCCCCCACTGGAAATGGGAAGGGAGAATGCCAATGAATGCTCACCAGGCATGGCAGGCGACAATCGGACAATTGCAAATGGACCTCTCGAAGGCAACCTTCGATACCTGGGTGCGAAACACCCAGCTGATTTCTTATGAAGAAGAATCAGGGACCTTTGCCCTTGGTGCCAGCAATGCCTACGCCTGTGATTGGCTTGATAGTCGCCTGAAGAGCATCGTAACTAACAAACTCTCGGGGATGATGGCGCGCCAGGTGAATGTTGAATTCAAAGTCTGGTCTGCGCCTGCTCCGGTGTTGGAAGAGCAAAGTGTTCGGGCTCCCAAAAGGGTGGAAGTAGTGGAGCTCAACACGTTCGACACACATCTCAATCCGCATTACCGCTTCAATAACTTCGTGGTGGGTGCGGCAAACCGCCTGGCACAGGCTGCCAGCATGGCGGTGGCCGAGAATCCCTCCCGGGCTTACAATCCACTCTTCATCTACAGCGGTGTGGGATTGGGCAAAACCCACATCCTGCACGCAATCGGCAATGAGGTCGTCAAGCAGGGAAAAGTTGTGCTTTATGTGTCCTCAGAAGAATTCACCAACGACCTGATCGATGCCATCCGCCACAAAACTACTCCGGCATTCCGCGAAAAATATCGCCAGGTGGATGTGCTCCTGATCGACGATATTCAATTTATCGCCGGCAAGGACAGCACCCAGGAAGAATTTTTCCACACCTTTAATGCCCTGCACGGGCAGAACAAACAGATCGTGATCACTTCCGACCGCTCGCCCAAGGCGATGGCAACCCTCGAAGAACGCCTGCGTTCGCGCTTTGAGTGGGGGCTGACGGTGGATATGCAGGCGCCCGATTATGAGACCCGCCTCGCCATCCTGCGCAGTAAAGCTGAAAAAGCTGGCAGAGACGTCCCTCTGGATGTGATGGAGACGATTGCCCGCGCGATTCCCACCAACGTGCGTGAGCTTGAAGGCGCTTGGAACCGCGTGAACGCGTATGCTGATCTAAGCGGGCAGAAACTGACCCTGGATCTGGCAAAACACGCGCTTACGGATTATTTACCGCAGAGAACCAGCCTGACGCCGGCTTATGTGGTGGATGTGGTGGCGGATTTCTTTGGCACCACCAAAGACAGTCTCACCGGCAAGAATCGCTCGCGCGACATAGCATTGCCGCGCCAGGTGGCCATGTATTTGCTGCGGGAGGATGGGGGGATCTCATTGCCGCGCATCGGGCAGGAGCTTGGCGGGCGTGACCACACCACCGTGATGTATGCGTGCAACAGGGTGGCAGATATGATGGAAAGCGACGACCGTATGCGCCGCCAGGTGACGCAGCTGCGCGAGAAACTCAACAGCCACTACGTGCCTGCGTAGATATTGGTATTTCTGTCATCGCGAGGAACGAAGCGATCTAAACTGCCATTCTCAAGGACTGCTGGTGATTCACAACAATTGCCGAATTGAACTTGATTTTTTTCGATCACACTTGCTCTGAACAGATTCTAGATTGCTTACAGAATAGTACACTACGTGTCACAAAAGAGGTTACTAATGACACAGGGCATGGCAGCCTGCATTTCCGTTTTTTCCATTACTGTTGTTGAATTCATCGATAGGGGCGAAGCATTCTACACGGATAGCTTGGAATCGGCAATACATTTATATACAAATGCTTCGCCCCTACATCGGAATTTCGTAAAATCCCTTGATTTAAGTCGAGACGAAGTGCGAGTAGGGCGAGATTGAGGGCACCTTGAATGATGTGATCAACCAACGTATTGTGCCCTCAATCCGCCGATGACAGTGATCCGGGTAGAAAGCTCGATTATTCCTGATCGATGGCGTGACGGCGGATTGGAAGGACACCAAGGTTCCTGCATGATGATGTGTGCAGTCCTTCCAATCTCGCCCTACAGGGACTGTGTTGATTTAGTTAGGGGATGACAAGCAGATCGCCGCGCAGAAGAGGCTCGATGAGGACGCCTGCATAATCAAGTATTCACGCACAAAACCGGAACTGATCGTAACGGCATCCCTGCCGATTACGAGGCGTAGCCGAAGGCTTCATCCTTTTACTGGTTTGTGGAGACCTACGGTCAAACCCTGTGCTCGGCGAGGACGCCGGCACAATCAAGATACTCCTGTATTCGGTCCCACAGGGAGGCTTCCCAAAAGGGACGCAAGCAGTCGCAACGAGGACGTCGGCACAATCAGGTATTCACACAAAGAATTAAATTACTCTTCCAGATCCACTAATACTGGTTCCTCGTCCACCTTTTCCAGCTCGCCCCAATTGCTGCCAAGTCGTGCTTCCGTGACCAGTGGGACGGAGAGCTCCAGGGCGTTTTCCATGACTTCCTTGACCACTTTCATGGTCTTTTCAATCTCGGCGTCAGGCACTTCAAAGATCAGCTCATCGTGCACCTGCAAAAGCATTTTCGCTTTTAAACCGGCCTTGTGCAGGGCATCCGGGAGGCGCACCATGGCAATTTTGATGATATCGGCGGCAGTGCCCTGAACAGGCGCGTTGATTGCCTCGCGTTCTTCCCTTTGGCGCATCACGTAATTCGTGCCAGCTTTCAGGTTCGGGAAGTAACGCTTGCGCCCTAGCAGCGTTTCCACGCTGCCAGTTTGGGTGGCTTCAACCCGGGTGTTATCCAGCCAGGCTTTTACCCCCGGGAATTCCTTAAAATACTCTTTGACGAAATTCTCGGCTTCCGCCAGGGTCAGGTCGGTGGTACGGGTCAGGCCAAAGGGGCTCATGCCGTAGATCAAGCCGAAATTGATGGCTTTGGCATGGCGTCGCTGTTGCTTGGTCACCTGCTCAATCGGCACATCCTCGATCGCGGCGGCAGTGGCGGCGTGGATATCCAGCCCTTTGTGAAAAGCTTCCATCATGGCCTTATCCTGGGCGATGTGCGCCACGATTCGCAGTTCGATCTGGGAGTAGTCCACCGCCAGCAGCTTTGTGCCAGGTGCGGCAACGAAGCCCTGGCGTACACGGCGCCCAAGGTCGGTGCGGGTGGGGATGTTCTGCAGATTTGGGTTTTGCGAGGCGATGCGACCTGTGACGGTGCCTGTTTGGTTGAAGGTGGTATGCACCCGCCCGGTTTTGGGGTTGACCTGCTGGGGTAACGCGTCCACGTAAGTGGATTGCAGCTTGGTCAGTTCGCGGTAGTTCAAAACCAGGTCAATGATTGGGTGGATGCCCTTCATCTCTTCCAGCACCCCGGCGGCAGTGGAAAACTTTCCGCTGCTGGTCTTTTTGGTCACATCCGGTGGATCAAGCGCCAGCTTCTTGAAGAGCACATCCGAAAGCTGTTGGGTGGAATTGAT
>DIWN01000006.1 GCA_002423495.1 Anaerolineaceae bacterium UBA6105
AGCTGTTGGGTGGAATTGATATTGAATTCCTCGCCTGCCTGCTTGTAAATTTTCTGTTCAAGCTGGTGGATCTCCTGCTCAAGTTCGCGCGAGAACTGGTCAAAGAGCGCCAGGTCCAGGAGGATGCCAGCCTCTTCCATGTCGGCCAGGATGGGGATCAGCTTGACCTCAATGTCCCGGTTGAGTTCTTCCACGCCGTGGTCCTGCAGGTCTGCCTCCAAGAGCGGGGCGAGCCGCAGGGTCATGACGGCATCAGCAGCGGCATAGGGGGCTGCCTCGGCAATCGGCACTTCTGCCATGGTGATTTGGCTCTTGCCTTTGCCGATGAGGCTCTCGATCTGGGTCATTTCCACTCCCAGGCGCACCCAGGCTAAGGCTTTCAGCCCCAAATGGCGCGAGTTGGGTGTGATCAGCCACTCCGCCAGCATGGTATCGAAGGTGATCGGGCTGACCTCTATCCCCACCTGGCGCAGAACCAAAAGGTCGTACTTGGCATTGTGACCCACTTTGGCAATTTTTGGGTCCGTCAGAAGTGATTTCAGGGCTGTGACCGCCTCTTCCAGGGACAGCTGTTGTCCTTTTTCATGCCCAAGCGGGATGTAATAGCCTTTTTCCGGGCTGCCAGCCAGCGAAATGCCCACCAGTTGGTCCTGCAGCGGGTCGATCCCGGTGGTTTCAGTGTCGAAGGCGATCATGCTGGCTTTTTTGAGCTCGCTTACGCAGGCTTTCAGCTTCTCAGGGCTGTTTACGATGACGGTCTCAAATTCCGTATCAAGTTGCTCTGTTGGTTCAGTTTCTGTCGGATCTGGTTCACTTTCACTGCCGAAGAGATTGCCCTGTTCTGCCTGAGGGTTCAGCGAAGGTTTGAGACGCTGATTGAGCTTCTTCAGGCGCTGAGTGAGCGTGCGGAACTCAAGCTCGTGGAACAGCTTTTCCACGGCAAGGGGGTCAAAGCGGCTTGGCTTGGCCTGGTCGAGGTCGAGTGTGACCGGCAGGTCGGTGCGGATGCGTGCCAGGTCCTGGCTGAGGTAGGCGGATTCCTTGCCAGCACTCAGGTCTCTACCAGCTTTGCCGGTGATCTCCTCCAGGTGATCGTAGATATTGTCCAGATTTCCATAGGCACTGAGCAACTTCACGGCAGTTTTCTCGCCTACACCCCGCACGCCAGGGATGTTATCCGAGGGGTCGCCACGCAGCGCCTTGTAGTCCACCACCTGTTCCGGCAAAACGCCCAGCCTGGCTTCAACATCTTCCGCGAAGTAATCCTCATTCTGGCTGCTTTTGCTGCTCGGCAGCGAAACTACGATGCGGTTATTCACCAGTTGCAGCAAGTCGCGGTCGCCGGTGACAATCTTGACCCCTAAACCTTCTTTTGTGCTTGCCCAGGTGGCGAGACTGCCGATGACGTCATCTGCCTCGTAGTTATCCACCTCGATGCGCGGGATGTTGAAACTGTCCACCATTTCGCGGATGCGTTCGATTTGCCCGCGCAGGTCATCCGGCATTTTGGCGCGGGTGCCTTTGTATTCAGGGTACATCTCATGCCGGAAGGTTTTCCCGGTATCGAAAGAAACAGCAAGGTAATCAGGCTCCTCTTGCTCGAGCAGTTTCAACAGCATGCTGGCAAAGCCATAAACGCCGGCGGTAGGCTCACCGGAGCTGGTGGCCCAGCGGGTGGAACCCCCGGAAGTCAGGGCAAAGTAAGCACGGTATGCGATGGCGTGACCGTCGAGCAGGTAGAGAATTTTGGGCATGAGAACCTCTTTAGAAAATTTGGAACCAATAAGGCCAGTAGAGCGCTTGCGTGGCGGACTGGGCTGAAGTTGGAGTGGTTTGTGTTTCGCTTACGCGCACAGGCTGGGTGTGGCTTTCGGCATCGTGGGCGTATTTTGAACTGGCAGCAGCCTGGATGAATTCCGCCAGCACCGCTTCCTCATGGCTGCTGAGACCGCCGGCTTTTGGCACGCTCAGGGCTTTGAGTTCTTCCATAGCCCTGGCAGCCTGGCTGCGCAGCGAGGAGAGGCGAATTGAAGCGGGGAAGATCAGGCAAACCTGTTTTTTGTCCGGCAGGAAGTCGCTGTAGATCAGGCAGGGCTGTTCGTTCACCCTGCGCGCGTTAATCTTTTGGGGTGTGGCGGATGGCGGAAAACCCTCCAGTGAAGCCGGCAGAAGCGAGCCGCTCGAAGCCTCAAGCTGGCTGCCCTCAAAGACCATCACGCCGAGCACCCCTTCAGGGTAGCTGGGTCGGTACTTGTTCAGTACGGTCTGATAGTTCGTCTGCTGCTGAGGAGTGGTCATGAACCGCCTTTCACCTCGCTTAAGTGTAGCATCCGAAGCCTCTGCAGGCAAGCTTTATTAGGGGTTGAAGGATGTTAAAAACCCGGAGTTTGACAATATTTGGCGCTCTGCCAATTTACGGTGTTATCATTCTTGCACAGTTAAACAGGAGGTAGTGAATGCTTCAGGATTTTCTTCAAGCTTATGTTAAGAAATATGGTTTTTCGGGATATACCGAACTTCGTGCCCAGCAGAACCGCAACCGGGCGGTGATGATGCTTAATGGCAGCCTGACCGCCAACAACAGCGGCACCAGCCGGGGTCTTTCAGCGCGGGTGGTGAAGGGCGGCGCCTATGGCTTTGCTTCAGGCACAGGCTATAGCGATGATCTGGAAGCGATCTCGCGCGTGGTCCAAACCGCCACGAGCAACGCTGCTTTTCTGGACAGCCGCGTCCAGCGGGGCAAGCCCGACTTCCCCGCAAACGCGCCTTTCGTCCGCAAGGATGGGTTGGAACACGACGTGCCCGTGGAGCAGAGTTATCTGCTGGGCATCGTGGACGAACTCGACAGTTACATCGCTGAGCGTTTCCCACGGCTGCTCAGCCGGCGGATCTTCGCCCGCGTGCTCGACATGGAAAAATTGCTCTACACCAGCGATGGGGTCATCTCGCACTCGTATGTGCCGCGATCAAACGTTTACGTTTTCATGACCACCCAGGATAAAGACGGTCAACCAGTGGAACTTTATGATGTTATGGGAGGTTATGGCAACTTCATCAACACATTCCCCAACGCCGAGGATCTCTTTGGGAAGCTCGAAAAACAATACGAGCGGCTGATCCTGAAGGCTGAGGGCGTTTATGCCAAACCAGGCATCCAAACCGTCATCCTCGATTCGGACCTGGCGGGCATCCTGGCGCACGAGGCTGTCGGACATACCGTGGAGGCGGATTTCGTGGAAACCGGCTCGGTGGGCGGTCCGATGTTCGGCAAGCAGGTTGCCAGCGAAAAGGTCAGCCTGGTGGACATTGCCCATACTGCTTTCGGCAAGCTGGCACCCGTGCCGGTGTTTGTGGATGACGAAGGCACGCTGGCTCAGGACCAGATGCTGATCGAAAACGGCATCCTCACAGGCTACATGCACAACAAAGAATCAGCCCTGAAATATGGGCACACGCCTAATGGCAACGCCCGAGCTTATGATTTCTCGGACGAACCCCTGATTCGCATGCGCAACACCTGCATTCTGCCAGGCACGGATAAGCTGGAAGACATGATTGCTTCAGTTGAAGACGGCTATTACTTCACTGACATGAACAATGGCCAGGCGGACTCAACCGGCGAATTCATGTTTGGCGTGCCAATGGGCTTTGAGATCAAAAACGGCAAACTTGGGAAGGCGGTCAAGGACACCACCGTTTCAGGTGTGGCGTTCGAGGTGCTCAAAACTGCCGACATGGTCAGCGACACCGTCACCTGGACTAACTCGGGCATGTGCGGCAAAAAGCAGATGATCCCGGTTGGCATGGGCGGACCGGCAATCAAGGTACAGATCAATGTGGGAGGTCGGTCATGAAGCAGACATTTGAAGTAAAGGATAAAGCTCTGCTCGAGGCAGTGGAGTTGATCCTGGCTGAGATCAAGGCGATTGGCGCGGATGAGGGCGAAACCTGGGTAAGCCGCAACGCGCTGACCGAGGTCTATTATGAACTCGCAAAAGTCAGCATGGTACGCACGGTTTTCTCGGATAAGGTCAGCATCAAACTGCTGAAGGATAAACGCAAAGGCAGCACCACCCTCAACAGCTTCGCTCCGAATGATATTCGCCTGGCAGTGCAGGAAGCCTGGCAGGCGGCGCAGTCGGCTGCCCCGGATGAGGCGGAAGGGATCGCCGAGCTTGAAGAGAACCTGAGTTTCTCCGCTGGTGAAGAAAAGCCCGACCTGGATGCCATGTATGGGCAGTTGGAGCAGATGCTGAAGGACATCAGGCAGGACTTCCCGAAGATCAGCTTTGATTCGATCGGGATTGAGCACAACTTTGGCGAGAAACTCTACGCCAACACCAACGGTGTCAGGCTTTCAGACCAGAGGGGTGTCCATCAACTGAGTAATATGTTTATAGCTAAGGAGGAGGGTAAAAGCTCTTCGTTCAATTACTTCGCCACGGTCTACGAAAACCCGTCTGATCGGGTTTGCGAAGAGAGCCGGGTGAGGCGATTGTTGGATGAAACTCAGCAGCAGATTGTGACAGAACAATTCGCGGGCAGTTTTGAGGGCGACGTGGTCATCACTCCGGGCTGCCTGGAAAATATCCTCTATTTCGTGGCGGATACCTACCTTGAGGATGGAGCTTTGATCTCCGGAACCAGCCCCTGGAAAGACAAAATCGGCCAGCAGGTGGCCAGCCCACTGATCACTTTTGAACTGGTCGCGGAGCATCCCGATTTGCCTGGCACAAGTGTGCTGAGCGGTGATGGCTACGTGGCTGAGAATATGCCCCTGATCGAAAAGGGTGTGCTCAAAAACTTCAGCCTCAGCCGTTATGGTGCCGCCAGAACGGGCTTGCCGCGTTCCAAAAACAGCGGAGGTACCTACGTGCTCGGCAATGGCGACACAGCGCTTGAGGAACTCATCTCCGGGGTGGAGAAGGGCATCCTGATGGGGAGATTCTCAGGCGGACAACCTGGGCCTTCCGGCGATCTGAGTGGTGTGGCGAAAAACAGTTTCCTGGTCGAGAACGGACGGATCACCAAGCCTCTGAGCGAGGTCATGATCTCCGGCAACCTGGCGGACATGCTGCAAAACACCGTCGCGGTCAGCCAGGAGCGCGAGAGCTCAGGCTATTGGCTCTTACCCTGGATCAGGGTAAAGGGCGTAACGATTTCGGGCAAGTAATTACAGGTTGGGAGTCCAAGCAATTGGTACAACGCGGGGTCCAGTCGGGCCCCGCTTGGCTTAATTGTTTTCGTAGGGAAGTGGCCTTGCCCTGGTAGCGAAGCGGAGAGGGTGACCCCTTGCGCAAACACAACCAAACGAGACCATACAAGACTGTTCCCAAAGACAATCATTCCCCACAAACAAAGCGGAACGGCGCAAGACCGTTCCCTACTACATTCATTCGCCACGCCACAACGGATTGGCGCAAGGAAACCCACCTTTGTTAAGGACTTTTTTCCCAATCCGTCTATAATGCATCCAAACTTGCTACTAAAAAAGGATATGCTATGCTAAATCCGGAAATCCGAAAGAAATTGATCGCTGATGGTCGGAATTTCATGAAAAGCTTCTCCACCAGCCCTTATGATGACTTTATATCAGACCAACAGCTGAAGTTGCCCCAACCTCCGCTGGTAAAGGCGCCCATAACCAGGCAAGTCATGCCGCTCCCCAGGAATTTTGAGGACCTCGACCTGCAGCAGGATTTCATCGCAATGCTGACCGAGCGCAAAAGCTCGCGGGTCTACACCCAACAGCCCATCAGCCTGCTGCAGCTTTCCTTCATACTTTGGGCCAGCCAGGGGATCAAAGACATCCGTGGTAGATCTTATGCCACTTTGCGCACGGTTCCTTCAGGCGGCGCGCGCCACGGATTTGAGACCTACCTGCTTGTGCAGCACGTCGAGGGATTGCAGCCGGGAGCCTACCACTACCTCCCCGTGCAACACCAAATCGAATTTCTGCACAAAGTGGAGGAAATGCCTGCGGCGATTTCCCTCTCCCTTGAAGGGCAAAGCTGGGCTTCCAAAGCCAGCGCGGTCTTTTATTGGAGTTTTTTGCCCTACCGCTGTGAATGGCGCTACGGCATTTGGGCACACCGGGTGGCCTTAATCGATGCCGGGCATGTGGGTCAGAACCTCTACCTTGCCTGCGCCGCACTCGGCCTGGGCACCTGCGCCATCGCCGCCTTCGACCTGGCAGTTTGCGACTCCCTGTTTGGGTTGGACGGAGAGGAAGAGTTCACGGTTTATACTTCCCCTGTTGGCACAATATCCCCAGAGGATCAGAAGTCCGAAAAGGCTTTTTACCAGTTTGTGGAAGACGAGGGATTGTAGGCTTCTGCTTGTACACCTGGGTCCTCCCATCCAGTGCCGGGTTTTGGTACGATATAGGGTAATGATGAGAGGTATTGCAAGCAGGTGGCGCGGACGCAATTCAGTTCCGCTCGATTAAAATTTGATCACCTAACAAATTGAAGAGGTTTTCAATGATCAGACGCGACAAAATCAACTATTATCTCGACCTTGCTGAAACGGTCAGCCAGCGCGGGACCTGCCTGCGTAAGCAATATGGCGCGGTGATTGTCAAGAATGACGAGGTCGTTTCGACAGGTTATGTCGGCGCGCCGCGGGGAAGAGCCAACTGTATAGATCTCGGCTACTGCATCCGCGAGAAGCTGAAAGTCCCGCGAGGGGAGCGCTATGAACTCTGCCGCAGTGTACATGCCGAAGCCAACGCGATAATCAGTGCTTCGCGCGAACGGATGCTGAACAGCTCGATGTATCTTACGGGAATTGACCTGAAAGACAATGGTTATGTTAAGAATGCCAATCCTTGCTCGATGTGCAAACGCTTGATCATAAACGCGGGAATTGAGCAGGTTTTTATCCGTGACGATAAAGATCATTACCGCCGCGTCGCCGTGCAGGAATGGATCGACAATGACGAATCACTGACTGGCGAATTTGGCTACTGATTTTGTGAGGATTTAGAAAGTGAAGTTAAGAAAAGTAATACGTGTTGTGCAAGGCGCGCCGGCTGTTGATGGCGCCGGAGTTCGCCTCACCCTACACCAGGAAATGCCGCAAGAGGCTGAGCGCTTGCTGGGGCTGCAGCTGTGGCTGAACCTGCCCGCTGCCGAAAAAATGACTGATCCTAAATATTTTGATATCCGACCTGAAGATGTCGGAGTTATTGAGGAAATGATGCGCGCTCATCAAGGTATCACTTCGGTTGAGGAAGTGTTGTTACATGAGAAGAATGGTAGAAATGCAATATCCATGGCAATTTTTGGAAGATGATCTCTGGTAAAAACTGATAAGGAAAATGCAATGAACAATCAAACGAAATTCGCAATAATTGGCGCGGGTGCAATGGGAGAAGCCATCATTGCTGGTTTACTCAGACAGAACCTAACCTCTCCGGAGAATATTTATGCGTCAGAACCTCGCCTGGATCGTTGTGAAGAACTTCAGATCAAATATAAAATAAAAACTTCTCCTCAAAACGTTCAGGTTTTAGCTGATGCAGATGTTGTTTTGCTCTCGGTAAAACCACAAATATTGGATAAGGTATTAAAGGAATTAAAGGGGTTTATCCCATCAGAAGCTGTGGTTATCAGCATCGTAGCTGGTGCTACGATTGAAAAGATTTCCAACGGATTGGCACATCAAGCGGTTGTTCGCACTATGCCAAACACACCGGGTCAAATTGGCAAAGGGATCACGGTTTGGTTCGCTTCCAACGCTGTTACTGAAAAACATTTGGCGAAAGCACACCTCATGCTACAAGCATTGGGTGAAAATATCCAGGTCGATGAAGAATATTATCTGGATATGGCAACCGCAGTTTCCGGTACCGGCCCTATGTACGTTTACCTTTTCATGGAAGCATTTATGGACTCAGCCGTTCATTTGGGGTTCTCCAGGCATGTGGCTGAAAAACTTGTCATCGAAACGATTCGTGGATCTGTCGATTTCTATGAAAGCCAATCGGTCCACATAGCTGACCTGAGAAATAAAGTGACTTCGCCGGGTGGCACCTCTGCTGCCGCATTGTATTATCTGGAAAAAGCCGGATTTCGCACCGCAATTTCACGAGCCATTTGGGCCGCATATTCACGTTCACAACAATTAGGAAAAGGGAAATTAGATCAAAATCCAGAAAAAAGCAACGATAAAACGGATTAGGAGAAAAGAATGAAGCTTAGAAATCCTGGTAAAAGCGGTGTAAAAGTATCTGTGATTGGGCTTGGGATCAACCGCTTTGGATCAGAAAAAAACTCTTCAATCCGAAATCAAGCGCATCATCAATCACGCATTGGAGCTGGGAATCAATCACAATGATACAGCTAATGCATATCAAAATTAATTTCCTGAAAGGGAAAGGGAAGACATGAAACAATTTGACGTTGTAGTTTTAGGAGCAGGACCTGGTGGATATGTCGCGGCGATCAAAGCCGCTCAACTTGGCAAGAAGGTGGGCATTGTCGAGAAGGAATACCTGGGCGGAGTCTGCTTGAATGTTGGCTGCATCCCCTCCAAAGCGCTTTTGCGGAATGCCGAACTGGCACATCTCATGCGCACCAACGCCAGGGAGTTTGGCATCAGTTTCGACAACCTCCAGCTTGACTATGGGGCGGCGTATAAGCGCAGCCGGCAGGTGAGCCAACGCCTGACTAAGGGCGTTAGTTTCTTAATGAAAAAGGACAACATCGAGGTCATCAACGGGGCAGGAAAATTGACGGCTCCGGGTAAGATTCTGGTAGCCCTCACGGATGGCGGTGAAGAGGAAGTGCAGGCGCAGGATATCATCCTGGCTACTGGCGCGCAACCTATCGTCATCCCCGGTATGGAACCGGATGGCAAAAAGATCCTGGATTACAAGCACGCGATCTTGTCCGAGAGCTTGCCGAAGTCCGCTGTGATTATCGGCGGAGGGGCAATCGGGATTGAGTTTGCCACGGTCTGGAGCGGTTACGGTGTGGAAGTGAGCGTGGTGGAAATGCTACCGCACATCCTGCCTAACGAGGATGAGGAAGCGGCTGCTGAACTTGCCAAAGCCCTGAAAAAGCGCGGCGTGAAAGTTCATGCCGGCACGAAGGTGAAGAGCGTTGAGGCAACCGAGACTGGCACAAAGGTCTTGATTGAGAGCGAAAAGGGTGAAGAAACCCTCGAAGCGGAAGTAACGCTCGTGGCGGTGGGCTTTAAACCCAATTCCAAAGGCGTCGGACTGGAAGAGGTTGGTGTTGAGACCGATAAGCGCGGGTTTGTGGCGGTAGATGAGCGTATGCAAACCAACGTGCCCGGCATTTGGGCCATCGGCGACGTGACTGGCAAGCTGCTGCTTGCTCATACGGCCTCTACGATGGGGATCATCTGCGCTGAGAACATTGCAGGTAAGGAACCGCGAACCCTGGATTATCGCATGATCCCGCGCGCGACCTATTCCTCACCGCAGGTGGCGTCTTTTGGCTACACCGAGGCGCAGGCAAAGGAAGCCGGCTTTGCGGTCAAGGTTGGCAAGTTCTTCTTCCAGGCCAACGGAAAAGCGCTCGGCTTGGGGGAATACCAAGGCTGGGCGAAGATCATCACCGACGAGAAGTATGGTGAGATTTTGGGCGCCACGATAGTCGGACCTGAAGCTTCCGAACTGCTGCCCGAGCTGGTTCTGGCCCAGGCGAATGAACTCACGGTGGAGGAAATTGCCCACTCCGTGCACGCCCACCCCACGCTGGCTGAAACACTGATGGAAGCAGCTGAAGCTGCACTTGGTGGGGCGATTCATAGTTAGAGAGAAATGAGAACCGGAAGTCGGGATGAGGTAGATAGCCTCATCCCGTTTTTATTTCGAAATCAGTCCCCGTAGGATGAGACGAAGTACCCACGAATCAGGGCGTGCCAATCCGCCTTTCTTTCTTCTATACCTATGGAATTCCGGTGTAGGGGCGAAGCATTCTACACTACTGGGTTTGAAACAGCATTGCATTAATTATGAAAATGCTTCGCCCCTACTGATGATCTCAACAACGGTAATGGGAAAAACGAAACTGCAGACTGCCACGCCCCTCAAGTAACTGTAGATTAGATGCCTTGTCAGAACCGGGGCTCGCAGTGACGGTTTCTCCGGTCATCGCGAGCGCGGCGTGGCGATCTGCCTTTCTTTCTTCTATACCTAGGAATTCCGGTGTAGGGCGAGATTGGAAGCACTACAAAAATCATTATGCAGGGACCTTGATGTGCTTCCAATCCGCCATTACGCCATCAATCATTCGAAATAGAGAAATGTTTCCACCCAAATTGCCGTCGGCGGCGGATTGAGGGCACGACACGTTCGTCCATCACAAAACTCATAGTGCCCTCAAGCTCGCCCTACGATATTTGGCCCTCGTCAATAGGTGGTTGCGCAGTTCATCAAAGAATCAGAAATCTTTAATTCCGGACTCATGATTATGCTATACTTTATCCATGAAATCAGCGGCTGATTCTAATTGCTGTGCATTTAAGAAAACCTGTTTTCAAGGAAGGGTCTAAGGCGACAGCATGCTCTCCGCCCTTACTCTTAATGATCAGCTTGCAATTGCCCTGGGTGTTCTTGGGCTGCTCTTCCTGCTGATCAATCTTTTACTCCTCAAAACAAAGCAAGCCAAACATATCCCTGAACCCGCCAAAGAAGCGGTTGAACACCTGCTGCATCTCTCCTCCGAGGAGGGCAAGCGCCTGGTGGTCGGTTTGGGACACGCGCTTACTAACACCAGCTTCGACCTTGCCGGCGCATCCGGCTTGAGCCTGCAGCGCGCTTTGCTGAAACGCTCTCTCTTCAATGATCACCCGCTCCAATCTTTCAGCGGTGATGGGACTTTGGCCTGCCTGAGCCGTATGGTGGTGCATGGCGCTTATCGCAACGCGCTGGCGAGCGAACTTTTCAGCGGTTCTCTCAGCCAGTTGAGCGGAACCAGCCCCCTGGCGTACACAGCCAGCCTGACCAACTACATTCCTGACGCCTCCAATGCCGGCTTGCTGCTGGCTGGGCAGATGAACCCGGTAATTCTCCTGGCGCTTGATATGGCTGATCGTCATTCGCTTCCAGCTGTCAGCGCCATTTCCTCCTTAAGCGGCCAGGCTGCTGGCTTTATTGCAAATACGGTAAACCTGATGGGCGAGGATGTCTTCAACGCTGCTGGCAAACTTGACCAGCGCAAGTCAGCTCTGGCAAGCTTGAGTGCCCAGGACTGGCTGCGCATCGCGATCAGCCTTGGCTTGCTGCTGGGCGCGATTCTGAAGATGGGGGGTATGCTGCCATGAAGCGCCCACTAACCCTGATTGTCGGACTTTTGAGCGGCCTGGCGGTGTTGGTTGCGATGTTTGTGGCTCCCCGGGGTGGAAGCGTTCTGGCAGTGGTTCTAAACTGGGTTATCGTGGTCGCCTCAGTGGCGCTGCTGGTGGCGATTGCCAGCCTGGTGCTCACGCACCTGCGCTTCATTGTTAAAGGCAGAAAGGGCTTTCTGCTCAGCATAGTTCTGGTTCTCAGTTTCATTGCCACGCTGGCTCTTGGTTTGCTGCTTGGGGTGGATGACCCGTTCTTTCTAGGATTTGTGGGCGCGATCATCCGACCGATCGAGACCGCATTACTGGGACTTGTGGCTTTGGTCATGATGAGTGCCGCGATGAAGATTTTCCGCGAGAGGGGATGGTCTGTGCTGACGGTTTCTTTTGGCGTCAGCGCAATCATTTTTCTGATCCTGGGGCTTGGCTTCCTGCAAAATCTGAAGATTCCTGTGTTAAATGAAGCCATTCGTTTTGTAGAAGCTCTACCGATGATTGGAGCGCGCGGTTTGCTGATCGGGATTGGGATTGGGCTGTTGATGATGGCATTCAGAGTGTTGTTTGGCATGGAAGGGTCCGGAAATGACTGAAGATCATTCTGAACTCAACCTGTGCCCAAAATGCGGCATGGAAAACTTACCAATGGCAACACGCTGCGTGCACTGTGGCGCAGAGATGGAATCCCTGTTTACCATTTCCGGGCAAGCTCAGAGGTCTGACGAAGAATCGGAAGAATCTTTATCTGATATCATCGAAGAAATCCGCAACGACCCTTCGCTAAAAACCCCTGCTGAGGTCGCGCCAATCCCCGAGATCCCACCGGCTGATCAAATTGACGAATCAGTGCTTAACTCGCAAGAATTGCCTGACTGGCTGGCCAAGGTGCGGGAACGTGCCCAGGAAGAAGAGGATTCCATTGGCGATTTGGCAAGCGGAACGATCGCCATGGATGCGGCTCGCAGCGAGGAAGCTTCAACAGGTGTGGAAGGGGAGTTTAACGCCTGGATCAACCGCATTCGCGAGAAGAGCCAGCAAGAAAACAGCATTCGTGCTCGTCAGCTGCCCACCGATAGCGAAGATCCCGGCCAGGTGCCGGATTGGCTTCAGCGTATCCGCGCCCTGCGACCGCAATCCGAAGAAGAAATCACGCACGAAGTCAAGACAAATCCCGACTATGTGGATGAGATGCCGCCGGAATGGACGGACGAAACTCTCGAGGAGCTGCGCCGGGAAGCCCTGGCGGAAGATCTTGAGCAGGCAACAGAACCCCTGCCCCCCGCCAGCACGATTGACGAAGAGGAAACTTTCCCTTCCGAGCATCAAACGGAAGAGCCCGGCGAGCTTGTTGAGGAAGAACCCGAGCTGATCGAAGAAGATTTCCACAACATCCCGGACGAAGAGGAAGAGATTCCAGAAGCAATTCCTGAAGAGGATCCAGCCCCCTTAAGCGAAGCAGAAGAAGAAACTCCTGCTGACGTAGTGGTGGAAGAAACGCTGGAAACTGAAGAAATCGAAGCAGCGGAAGAAGAACCAGACTTCCAGGCTGAGGAAGTCCCAGAAGAGGCAGGGCAAGATCTGCCGCAACAGGATGATGTTCAATCTGAAGAAGCTGAATACAAAGAAGCTCCTGTAGAACCTGAAACAAGCGAAATGCCGAAACAGATTGAGCCTGTAACTTCTCTGGCTGAGGAAGAATCGGAATTACCTCCTGAGGAGCAGGATGAAGAGCCTGAAGAGGCGGAGCAGCCAACAGATAGTGCTGCTGTGCCGCCGGATTTGCTGCTGCTGCGGGACCAGCAGGATCGCGCCAGTTTGCTTGCATCTTTAATTGAAGAGGAAGGGCGTGTCACAGCCGGCAAACAGGCAATTAGAAAGCCTTCCGGCAGGGCAGGGCGCCTGGCTGTGACTTTGCTGCTGCTGATCGGCTTGATCGTTTCGATTCTGATTGGTCCTGCCGCTATGCCCGCAGATACTCCCAAGAGCATGCCGGCTCTGGCATTAAGTGATCAGATCCAAACTCTGGCTGAAAACGACCAGGTATTGGTCGTGCTGGATTATCAGGCAGCTGCCAGCCGTGAACTCGAAGCCCTTGCGGCTCCACTGCTTGCGCAGCTGCATTCCCAGGGCACACAACTGGAATTCCTGACCACTCAGCCCTCCGGTCTGTTCCTGGCGCAATCACTGCTGGCGCAGGCGGGGCTGCCTGAGGACACGCGGGTGGACTATCTGCCAGGCAGCTACCTGGGCATGATAAGCTCTGCTGCGAATTCAACGATTTCACCTGTTGGGGATGGGGTTGTGAAGAACTTACACTCCTTCCAGTTGGTTCTCCTGGTGAGCGACTCTTCCGACAACGTCCGCGGCTGGTTGGAGCAGATTGCTCCCTGGATTGAACCTTTAAACTTTGCCGCGGTTACCACTCAGATGGAAGCCCCGGTGCTTTTACCCTATTTTGACTCTGGTCAGCTTGTCGGTTACGCTGCAGGAATTGCTGACGGCAATCTCGGCAGTCAAGTCGCGTTCAGCTATCGTGCTTACCGGGTTGGTTTGCTGTTGATGCTTGTGATGCTGCTGCTTGGAATGATCTCAAAAGGCGAAGCAGATGCCATTCGAAGAGAAGAGGAGCGAGTCGAATGAGCCCTTCTGAGTTGTTTGCTCTGATCATTGGTGTCGCCCTGACGGTGATGATCTTCAGCTATATTCTTGGAGACCGCCTTTTCTTTGGCATCGCTACCCACATTCTAATTGGGGTCAGCGCCGCTTTCCTGGCGCTGGTGGTGATTCAAAAAGTCCTGTTGCCTTACCTGATTTCGCCGCTGGCTGACCACACCAACGCGGGCTTTTTACTGACCTTGGTACCCCTGGCGCTTTCAATCTTGTTGGTCCTGATGCTTTTCCGGCGAGGGACCCAGGCTGGCGCAATCCCCCTGGCATTTCTGGGCGGCGCGTTGGCAGCACTGGCAATTGTAGGGGTCACGCGCGGCACGCTCGCGCCCCAGATCCTAAGCATGATTGGACGCTTCGAACCCGGACAGCTGATGCATGGCGCGGAACCTCAATGGGGGGTTATCCTGGAAGCCCTGATGATCCTGCTGGGCGTGATCTCTGTTCTGTTTGTCTTCCACCATCGCGGGCAGCTGAAGGCTGGCAATGTGGATCGGCCTGTCTTTTTGGAAGGTGTCGGAAGTATCGGTCAGATTTTCATCGGGATTACCTTTGGAGCCTTGTTTGTTGGGCTCTTCAGCTCTGCCCTGGTGGCACTGATCAGCAGCCTTTCAGATATTATTCGATTTATCAGCCTGTGGTTTTAGAGGTGAACGTGCCAGAGACCTATCTCAGCCTCGACATCGGAAAAAACCAGACACAAGCCTGGCTTTTTGCACAACGCGATGGTATGTGGGCTGTGCAGGCAGCGTCCAGCGTACCGACAGTCCTGGATGGCGATGGTTCTCAGTTCCGCAAGAGCATCCAGACCCTGCTGAGCCAAATTGAGCAATCAGGCGATGTCCAGCTGCTCGACAACCACGGACAGATCACAAATATCCGGCGCCTGGAAGGCGCTCCCGCTTTTGTTGGGATGAGTTTGTCTGCCGGCAAACCCGTTAAAGCTGCTCTGATCGGTCTTTCAGAAGCCTACTCTATCGCGCCTTTACGCCGGTTGGTAAGCTTGTTCAACTGCGAGGTAGTGCTGGAAGTCAATCTCCAGGACAATTTGAACGCCTCAGCCCAACTTGAACGGCTGCTCACCAGCGATATTGAGCTGTACGTGATTGGTGGGGGTGCCAACGGTGGTGCCCAAAAAACTCTTAAGGCAGCAATTGAAAACCTGCGCCTGGTATATCACCTCATCCCCCGGACTGTCCGACATCAAATCGTCTACTGCGGCAACCAGGATCTGGCAGAATACGCCGAAAGCGAAATTGAAGCCGGGCTCGACATGCACCTGGCAAGCAATATTCAGACTAATCCCGGTCAGGAAGACCCCACGCTGGTCTGGAAGGCAATGCTGAAGGCTTTTGATCGCCTGCGGCTTCAACAGATTCCCGGCCTGGCGGATATTGTCAATGACCTGCATACCAGCGTGATCCCCAGTGATTTTTCGGCTGGCAGGATGGTGCGCTTTCTGGAGCGCAGCAGCGAGAATGGCAAGGGCGTTCTGATGGTGCATGTAGATGCGGATGAAGTGAGAGTGATTGCCGCGCGGGATCAGAAACTCAACGGCATCGCGCATCACTGCCAGGTTAACGACGAGGTTTTAAGAATGGCGAGGGGTCTTTCCAGCCAGGTCACCGACGCGAACAGCTTCGCGAATTATGTCTATAACCGCGCGCTTTTCCCGGATTTCACCCCTGCCACTCTGGAAGATCTGGGCATTGAACAAGCCTGGGCGCGGGTTCGCATCCGCGAGGCGCTGAACGCGCTGCAGAAGTTGGATCCAGACTTTGGCTATAACCCGAGCCTGGGTCTGACGCGGGCTTACGAACCAATCATCCTTTCGGGCTCCGAAATGCACCTGGCATTACCGCACCAGGGTTTGATGATCGCGCTGGATGGCATCCTGCCGCATGGAATTACGACTTTCCTGCAGGACGAGCATCAGCTTCTGACCGCCCTTGGTAGCCTGGCACCGCATGAGCCCCTGCTGCCTGTGCAGGTGATGGATACAGAGGTCTTCACCAACCTGGCGACCGTGGTCACCGTGGATACGCCTATTTCTGATGGGCAGATGGTGCTTCAGATTGAGGTTAATGAGGGTGAACAAACGCCGCGCCTTTACCATAAAATTCAGATGGGCGATCTCAAGCGCATTGAAACCCTGCAAAATAATAAAACCGAACTCTACCTTGCTCCGGAAGATGAGAGCGATGTGGGTATGGGGCTGCCTGGCCTTGGCGGCTGGGTTGGTGTGATGGAATCGAAGGTAGGGGTGGTTGTTGACGCGCGCGGCAGACCTCTGAAATTGCCGTCCGATGAGATTGCGCGCGCAGAAGCGCTGCATAATTGGCTGTGGGAACTGGGAGGCTAAAGATGCGCAAAGTTCTTATCCGCTCCGGTCAGCCAGTCTACAAGCAAGTCCGCCTTCCTATGCCAGGAAATGTTCTGGTTCGTACCGGTCAGGAAGTAAAAGTGGGAGATGTGCTGGCTGAGGCAGTCATCCCCCAGGAATTCCAGATTTTCGACGTCGTGAATCACCTAAGAATTCATCCGAGCCGCTTGGATCAGCACCTCAAACGATTGAACGGCGAAACGGTCAGCAAGGGAGATGTGATTGCTCAAAAACCCGGTTTGATCACCAGGATCTTTAGAGCTTCCCAGGACGGTAAGATCGTTTCATTGCGGGAAGGGCGCGTGACCCTGGCGATGGGAGAGCGAAAGCTGCAGGTGATGGCACCGATTGCAGGCATCGTGGTGGAGCTGATTCCGGGGTTTGGGGCAGTTATTGGTCTGGCGGGTACCCTGATCCAGGGCGTGTGGAGCAACGGGCTGAATGCCAGCGGCAGTTACACTCGCTTGGAATTCGACTTTAATGACCCCCAACAAAGGAATAACTTCCCTGAACTAAATGATAAGGTCGTTTTTTCAGGAGCGATTATTACACTGGAACGATTCCGTTTACTCCTGGCAAAAAAACCTGCCGCAATCATTTTGCCTTCGCTAATGCCCGCATTAGTTAATCAGGCTCTGGAAAGCGATATTGCCGTCTTGAGTCTGAATGGTTTTGGGGATCAGGAAGTTGACCCTGTAAGCCTTGACTTGTTGGGAAAGATGCAGGATCAGGAAGTGTTTTTGCTTTCTGATGGCTTGGGTCAGCCGGCTGAATTAGTTTTACCAGGCGATGCGGGGAAGAGCTCTGCGCTTTTTGACGAGGAAGTCAAGCTTGGCGTGGGCAGCCTGGTGCGATTGCTGGGAGAACCTTACTCGGGGAGCACCGGGCGGGTTGTGGAGCTGCCAGAAAAGGCAGATCGTTTCGCGAGCGGTCTGACGGTTAAATATGCCGTCGTGGAAAGACAGGATGGAGCACTTATCAGCGTGCCAGTGACAAATCTACTCTTATTGGACGTTGCAGTCGAAACGCCTAAGGATTGATCAATTCGAGATAGCGGGTGGAAACCCAGCCTATTCCTCCATCGGGTGCCACAATCTGATCCCATGTTATTCCCTGGTTTGTTTCCTGCACGCCCGTCAGCCAAACAATATCATCAAAGTTGACATAGGTAAGTATGTAGGATGAAGCGGATGGGTTTTCACGGATGACCAGGCCGTTTGGCGCTGTCACACGTGCTGACGCATAGGTTGGGACGGTCGCGGTAGGCTCCGGGCTCGCGGTGGGTTCCGGGGTGGGGCTGGGGATACTCGTGGCCGTGGCAGTTGGAGGGGGCGTAGTCGGAGTGGGGGGCACAGGCGTGGCAGTCTGAACCATTACAACAACTGGTTCGGGAGTCTGAGCCTGGGAGAGAGACCGTTTGCTGTAGATGACTTCGATCAAACTAATTGCTGCCAAAGAAATGATCAAAACAGCGATGAATATCCCAAAGGGTTTACGCGGCGGGAACCTTAATACCCAGGTGGTCAGGAACATAACAAACAGTGCCAGGCTGAATCTTGTCAGGCTAATGATGATTAATGAGTAATCCCCAACGACAAATCCTGCTTTGAGAGATTGCCCTGCAGCCATAAATGGCAGAAATACCAGGAAGCCTACCAAAATTGAGGCAAGCCTGCAAAGAGTTTCGTGATAAGTGAACCAGTAGGCGGTTAATGCGGACACAAGGACCAGAATCGCCCAGAGTAAGCCGCCTTCTGCCAGTCCTGAGAGGTCTAATCCCGATAAAAAACGATCCATTTGCAATGGAGCGGCCTCGCGGACAATCCAACCTGCTAAGAAGAAACCTGCAAATGAGATGATCAAACCGAATAGTGCATGCCAAAAGTGCCTTACCGAAGACAGCGCTCCGGCATAAACCAGGCTGAGCAAGGGTTTTAGCATTGGAATAGCAATGATACCTGCCAAAAGGATGAGGTTTGATCCCAACAAACTTCCGACCACCAGCAGAGTCAGGCAGATCAGGAGCTGCCAATAGTACTGCTGGAGCGGTAAGGAATGCCGCGCGATATCCCGCAGGAGGTCATTTTTGTCACGCGTGCTGGCGGTTCCGATGTACTTGCGCATTGAACGCCTTTGCTTGGGCGGAAGAGAATGGAGACCATCTGGTTTGGTTTCGGTTGTAGGTATGCTCATTTTGTTTTCCGGTTGTCTTATTTGTAACAGCGGTCTTACTTTCGTTTTAGTTGCATTATCCGTGCCTACACAATTTATTTGCTCTTGCACATCTGCCCGATTTCTTAGACTTTTGCGCCGGATTCAGTTGCCTGTTGAGGCGATGTTGGACATTCATTATTCCTGAAGGCAGCCTTGAGGTAGAATTGGGGCATGTTTAAAAAGCGTATTCATCTTCCACTGGTCTTGCTGGTTTTTGTGCTCTTGTTTTCTGCCTGTAACAATCAACCCCAGCTAACTCTTACCGTGGAAGTGACCCAACCGCCTGCTGTTGAAGAGCCAACGGAAATCGAGCCAACTGACCTCCCAACTGCCACTCCGGTGGTTTTACTGGAAGCCGATTTGCTGTTGTGGGCACCGGAAAATGCGGATCAAATCCTGACCGGGCAGCTTGAAAATGAGCTGAGTGCTTACGCGGACGCCAATGGACACAGTTTTGCCCTAACAAACTCTCTCAGCGCAGCCCAATTAGGCCTTGGCGTAAGAGTGGTGGTGAGCCTTGCTTCTCCGAGCGAAGTCGAATCGCTGGCTTCAGTGCTGCCTCAGGTACAATTTCTGGCGTTAAATGCTCCAAACCTCGTTCCAACTGAAAACTTGAGCCTGGTTATTACGACCGAATCCAGCCGCGATCAGCTAAGCTTCCTGGCGGGCTATGCCCTGGCGCTTGGCACCCCCGATTTCCGCGTGGGTGTGCTCACCCAGGCGGCTACACCAGAAGGGCAAGTTGCAAGTGATGCTTTTGTAACCGGCGCACGTTTCCACTGCGGACTCTGCAATGCCCGTTTTGCGCCTGTGGAATACTATCCCTTCACTGCCGAGGTCAACGATCCGGCTAACCCTGCTGACTGGCAGGCTGCCGCGGATGCCCTCCTGGCAAAAGCTGTGACTGGTATTTTTGTTCAGCCTGAAATCAGCACACCCGAACTGATCGCCTATTTGAACAGTAAGAACATCACCCTGATCGGCATTGAGGGGCAGCCCAATCTTGAGAGTGTTCAGAAACTGCTGGGCGTGCTGAGCAGCGGGATTGACCTGGAGCCTGCTTTGGGGCGGTTATTACTCGGGGAATCTGTCGGTGTGGTCAAAGCGGGGATTGAATTGAAACAGATCAACCGCGATTTGTTCTCTGATGGACGCCTGATCCTCTTCGAACGCATCAAACAGGATCTGCTGGACGGATACATCAAAACCCTTCCCTGATTTTCTGACACACTGAGTTGCGAAAATAAGGGGGCAATGCGGTCCGCCTAAACAAAGATTCAAAGTGTCAGTCTTGCCTGGTCGCTAAGTGATTGATGGGTGAGGTTGCTTGTTTGAAGCTGAAGTCACAAAGTGTATACCATGTGCTGACCTCCTCACAGTTTGCTACCTGAAATATCTTGACTCTTATTGCCACATCTGATAGACTCACACCTTGCGAAACGAGACTGATTGGAAAATCAGGCTTGCGCAAGCATGGTGATTTTGATATACTTATTAGTCTTGACGCATGTTAACAAAAGCATATCCAAGGGGCGCCGGCGTAGCTCAATGGTAGAGCAACCGCCTTGTAAGTGGTAGGTTATGGGTTCGATTCCCATCGTCGGCTCTGTTTACTCATTTGCGATTGTGGTCGAAATTGTCGATCACAATCTCCAGCGGGTAAACGCAAGCGCCCTATGGAAAAAATTGGACAGTTACCCAAGTGGACAACGGGGGCT
>DIWN01000059.1 GCA_002423495.1 Anaerolineaceae bacterium UBA6105
ATATTTGAGCTAACTTATTTTATCCTGCAATTTCATTTCCCGTTTAAGAGCTTGGACAAATATCGCTTGATGAGCGCGATCAGGCTGCTTGATTATAATCTGGAAGGATAAGAAGGCACGCCGGTTCCGCATAGAACCGGCGTGTCGGTGTTTGAGGAAAGGATTTGTTACACGACGATATTGACCAACCTGCCCGGTACCACGATCACCTTGCGGATGGGGCGACCTTCCAGGGTTTGCTGGACGGCGTCGCTTGCCAAGGCGAGTTGTTTTGCTTCTTCATCACCGATACCCGGTTCCACCACGATGCGGTCCCGCAGTTTGCCATTGACCTGCACGATCAAGGTGATCATCTCGTCTTTGGCGGCTTCCTCGTCCACCTGCGGCCAGGCTTGGGTGTGGATTGAGTAGGGCTTGCCCAGGCGCTGCCACAGTTCTTCCGCGATATGCGGGCAGACTGGCGCCAGCATGCGCAGATAGATATCCACGGCTTCGTTCCATTCTTCCGAGCCAAAGGCTCCAGCATTCTTGGCGCGGCCCATCTCGTTCAGCATTTCCATCAGGCTTGAGACGATAGTGTTGAATTCGAAATTCTCAAAGTCATAGGTCACACGCTTAAGTGTTTGGTGGGTCTTTCGGCTTAGAGCACGCAAGACTTCAGGTTCGGCAATACCTTCAGCGGGTTCCAGCAGCATATACCACACCCGCCGCAGCCAGCGGCTGTTGCCTTCAATACCAGTGCTGGACCAGGGTCCGCCCAGTTCCCAGCGGCAGAAGAAAATGATGTATGCCCGTACGGTATCAGCGCCATAACAGGCAACCAAATCATCCGGGTTGATCACGTTTCCACGGCTCTTGCTCATCTTTTCGCCGTCTTCGCCCAGGACCATCCCCTGGTTTCGCAGTTGCAGCATGGGCTCGTCGCCCCTGGTGATGCCGCAGTCGCGGGCGGCTTTATGGAAGAAACGGGTGTAGATCAGGTGCATGGTGGCATGCTCGGAGCCGCCGGTGTAGGTGTCCACTGGCATCCAGTAGCTGTATTGTTCTGGATCAAAGGGGCCTTCGGTGTAGTCCGGGCTGAGGTAGCGCAGGTGATACCAGCTGGAGCACATGAAGGTGTCCATGGTGTCGGTTTCGCGCTCGGCCGGACCGCCGCAGACCGGGCAGGTGGTGAAGCGCCAGGTGGGGTGCAGCTTGAGCGGGCTTTCGCCGGTGGGCAGCCATTCCACGTCATCCGGCAGCAAAACGGGCAGCTGCTCTTCAGGCACAGGCACAGTGCCGCATTTGGGGCAATAGATCATGGGAATCGGTGCGCCCCAGTAGCGCTGGCGGCTGATTAGCCAGTCGTGCAGGCGGTAGCTCGTGGTGCCAAAACCAAATCCGTTTTCCTCAGCAAAGCGAGTAGCCGCAGCCAAGGATTCGGACTCGGGCGTACCGGTGAGAGGCCCGGAATTAACCATCGAACCGTGGGCTTCAACCGCCTCGGTCATTTCATCGGGATCGATCAAATTATCCCCGTTGGGGTGGATCACGACCTGGATGGGAAGCTTATATTGGCGCGCGAATTCAAAATCGCGCTGATCATGCGCAGGCACTGCCATGATGGCGCCGGTACCGTAGCCCATCAGCACGTAATCGGCGATCCATATCGGGATGTGCTGACCGGAGGCGGGGTTGATGGCGTAACCGCCGGTGAAGACACCGGTTTTCTCGCGTGTGACAGATTCTCGCTGGATGTCGGACTGGCGCTTGGCTTGGTCCTGGTAGGCGCGCACTTCGTCCATTTGGGCGGCAGTGGTGACTTTTTCAACCAATGGGTGCTCGGGGGAGAGTACCATAAAGGTCACGCCCCAAAGCGTGTCAGGGCGGGTGGTAAAGACCTCGATTGAATCCCCGGCTTCGGTTTTGAATGTGATGGATGCGCCTTGAGACTTACCAATCCAATTTTGCTGCAAAGTCTTAATAAATTCCGGCCAGTCGAGCCCTTCATAGTTGAGCATCTCCTCGGCATACTCTGTGATTTTAAAGAACCACTGCTTCAGGTCTTTGCGGATCACAGGCGTGCCGCAGCGTTCGCAGTGGCGGTCTTCGCCATGAACCTGTTCGCGCGCCAGGGTGGTATTGCAGTTGGGGCAGAAGTCAACCGGGGACATCTTCTGGTATGCCATCCCGTGCTTATAGAATTGCTCAAAGAACCACTGAGTCCAGCGGTAATATTTTGGATCCGCGGAGATGATCTCAGCGCGCCAGTCGAAGGAATTGCCCATCGAGCGCAGCTGCCCGCGCATGTGTTCGATGTTGGCATAAGTCCACTCTTTGGGGTGGATGTTGTGCTTGATGGCGGCGTTTTCGGCTGGCAGGCCAAAGGCATCAAACCCCATCGGGAAGAAGACGTTAAACCCCTGCATGCGCTTGAAGCGGGCGCGGGCATCTGGGGGCGTCATGGCGTACCAGTGACCGATGTGAAGGTCGCCGGAGGGGTAGGGCAGCATGGTGAGGGCGTAGAACTTGGTTTTGTTCGGATCGCGCTCAGGTTGGTAGAGTTTGTCTGCCTCCCAGCGTGCCTGCCACTTGGGCTCGATATCTTCGGGTCGATAAGTCGGTATTGCGGTTGGGTCCATCATAATTTGCTCCTATTTTAGCTCTTTCTGCCTTTCTGACTTTTATGGAGGGCGAAAGGGAAACAGCCTGTGTTTAAATAAAAAATCCCTGTTTGCAGGGACGAAATTGCTTTCGCGGTACCACCCTGCTTCCCATCACGAGGATGAGCAGCTCATGGAGACGATAACGGGTCTGACCGTCTGCGGCTAAAGGGCATCACCGCAGCCACGCTCCGGTTGGAGGGGCAGTTGAGTGGGGTCTGAGGCGCTCCGCGGGCGCTTGCAGCCTTTCAGCCAGGCGGCTGCTCTCTGGCGGATGACCGATGCTCTGCCATCGTGTTTGTGAGGAGAGTATATCACAATTCAGATGTCCAGATGGCAAGTTTTTTGGTAGAGGCACAGCAGTGCAAAGTCTCCTCTTGCGGGATGCCTCGACCGAAACGGGTAATCACGCGGGCCACGGGGGGGGAGTGTGCTCTGCAAGGATATTCTTGGCAATTATCGTAGGTCGGAATGAGACCGCCGCAAACCCGTTGGCCAACATTCACCTCTCGCGGGCTCACTCCGACGAAGGCCTTGATCCATATAAACAAACAACGGCGGAGGGTTGATAGCCGCATTAATCAAGAAATTATGGAATAGGCAGGCCTTTTCCATACGATGGTCTTGTGGCAATTTGGGGTTAGAGGTAGACCCCCGTGCATGTCAGTGGTAATCACATGGTTGGCTTCTCGGCGGGAGCAAGCCCCCGCCCTACGAGAGGCACCCTTTGTAGGGATTGGCCTCGTGTCTATTCGCGTTGGGTTTTTAAGTGATGCGGTTTCGGGTAGGGGCACGGCATGCCGTGCCAGTCCCGCTTAGGTTAACCACGGGTGGTTACCTCTACCACAGGAGACCTGTTGGTCAAAGACCTCGCACGGACGGGAGTCCGGCGAGAACGGAGGGTAAAGGCGACGCATGCGTCGCCTCTACATTGACTCGCGGGATGTGTTGCCTCGACGGTGTCTCATGGGACGCCGTGCCTGCCCAAGTGAATCTTGCAAACAGGTATCGCAAACCTTGTGCTTATTTTATTTCGCCGGATAAATATAAGGATTTGCACCCCATTTTTTGAATTCGAAGGTGCTTCTGAAGTATACTAACGTCAGGCTTGGCACCTCCGGATGATCGGAAAAAATAATCCAAAACCATCCTGAAGCGGTGCCAACAAGCACGTAAAAAAGAAGGTGAAAATGCACAACATTCGAAAAATTACAGACGACCTCACCTACATCGGCGCGAATGACCGTCGTATATCAAAATTTGAAAACCAGCATCCCGTTCCCAACGGCATGTCCTACAACTCTTACCTGCTGTTGGACGAGAAAACTGTCCTGCTCGACACCGTCGACAAGGCAGTTGGCGAACTCTTTTTGGAGAACCTGCATGTCGCGCTGAATGGCCGCAAGCTGGACTACATGATCATCCAGCACATGGAGCCCGATCACTGCGCCTTGATCCCGCGCATCCTCGAACTTTACCCGCAGGTAAAAGTGGCCGGCAGTCAGAAAACCTTCGGTATGATCCAGCAATTTTTCGGGCTGGACCTGGCAGAGCGCGCCATGGTCATGAAAGAAGGCGACACGCTCAATACAGGCGCGCACACGCTGCGCTTCCTGATGGCACCGATGGTGCACTGGCCTGAAGTGATGGTCACCTACGACGAAACCAGCAAGCAGCTCTTTTCAGCGGATGCTTTTGGCGCGTTTGGCGCGATCAATGGCAACCTCTACGCCGATGAATACAACGTGGATTTTGACCTGCTGCCTGAGGCGCGGCGCTATTACACCAACATCGTTGGCAAATATGGACGCCAGGTACTGGCGCTGCTTGAAAAAGTCGCCAAACTCGAAGTCGAAATGATCCTTCCGCTGCACGGGCCAATCCTGCGGCAGGACCTGCATTACTACATCGATAAATACAGCCAATGGGCGTCCTACACTCCGGAAGAAAAGGGGATCGTGATCGCTTACGGTTCCATTTACGGCAACACGGAAAAAGCGGCTGAATTGCTGGCAGCCAGGCTGGCGGATCGAGGCGAAAAGAACATCGTGGTCTACGACGTTTCCGCCTGGCATCCTTCCTACATCCTGAGCGAATGCTTCCGGTTCGACCGGCTGGTATTCGCCTCCTCCACCTACAACATGGAAATTTACCCCCCGATGGAAACGCTGCTGCTGGAGTTGAAGGGGCACAACATGCAAAACCGGGCGGTGGCTGTGATCGAAAATGGTTCCTGGGCACCCCAAAGCGGCAAGAAAATGCGCGAACTGCTGGCAGAAATGAAGGACATGCGGGTATTGGAGAGCGAGATCTCCATCCGGTCTGCCATGACCGCGGCTGACGCCGAAGATCTTGATGCCCTGGTGGAACTGATCACTGCTGCCTAAGACATTTCTTTCCTGGATGTCAAAAATCGCGCACCAAACGGTGCGCGCTTGTATAACAGAGTAAAATTTTGCCAAAGGTTGGGTAAGACACATAAAACACACTCTACCGAAGGCAGAGTAATCAGAAACCAGCGGCTACGAGCATGGGTTACCCGCAATAAATGATCAGAGCATCTCTTAGAAACAGGGTTGCGCCAGGCGCTGCCTGGTCGTAATAGTCCATAAAACGCTGATCGGCGAGGTAGCCCTCAGCCAGCGCGAGATGTGCCTGGGGGGAATAGCTGCCATCAGCCCAGAAGATTTGCAACCACTGCCTGTGGAGCCCGCAAAGCGCCTGGGCGCGAGGGCTGGCGGGATTATTTTGAGGGGTCAGGATTTTGAGCTCAGCCAGAATTTGCTCTGCCAGCAGTTGTTGTTGCTGCCATTGCTCTGCGCTCAAGCCGGCAAGTTTGCGGTTGGAGTCATCCACGACTTTATCCCCAAAACGCTCGCGCGCCTCTTTGCCGTAAGAGGTTTCGTTTTGGGTGATCAGGTCATTTTTCATTTCCTGGAAAGCGCCTTTTTTTGCCATAAGAACTCCAATTTTGCTAATTTGGTTAATTCTAACTCATCCAAAATGAACAATGCTTCTCAATAGTCCGTTAAACAAAAACAGCCTTGCGGCTGCTTTTAGTGGACCCAGAGAGATTCGAACTGTGCGCAGCCTCTCAAGTTTGGGACTGGTTTCTCCGTGGTCTTCAGCGATTATATTAATAGCCAGTTATCTATCCCAATCCCTCATCTGTTTCTGAATTGTGATCACGATACTTTAAATAAAACTTTCGGAAATTTTCATTGCTCTGAGCTAGCTTAATAGCCTCGCTATGGTTATTTTTGAAAATGGCTGTTTGGTAAATATCGTTATGTTTTTGATTCCACGTTTCATTATTGGGAAATACTCTATTTGAAAGTTCACACAACCCAACTGCTGCATTACCGACAATAACAAGCATCACACCTGCTTCATCATACTCAGGTATTGAATCTTTTTGTAGATATCCTTTATAGAGCAACTTGATCCTTCCGAAGTTGCTGGGATGCATATAGTCGGACAGATTTTTGTAGGCTTGGTATTGTTCCTCTCCTAAAAACTGTTCAGACAAAAACCTAAAATCCCAACTTTTTCCTTGGTTGAAGCTGATGTACTTTTTTACTCTCTCATCGGTCGGGTCGTCAAGGATATATGCAAGAACAAGGATTGTTTCATGAATGCATCTATACAGAATCTCAGCTTCAGGAAGAAAACCGTTGAAAAGTAAAAACTGGGCTGATCTAAGCATCCTTCTCCCCCTGAGCACAAAAGAGAATGCCACCCCTTTTTTTTCTAACAAACTGCCAAAGTCTTTATGAAGATCCAACCACAAATCGACAGTATCTAGGCATAGAAACGAATAATCAATTTCAGCTCTCTTAATAGAGGACAAATTAAGTTTAAATAGCACCTCGGTTATGCTTTTCCGGTTGTCTAAATATTTAAGTTCTTCAGGCTCATCTGCGCTTGTCATAATCACCCATCATGCCCTTTGTATTGTACCGGAAGTTGGGGATTAGTTCCAAAATTGGATTTTTTTGAGACACTCTTTAGTTGGTCTAAAGGGCTCTAATTTTTGGGTCATATTGCCCTGGACCCAGAGAGATTCGAACTGTGCGCAGCCTTCCGGCGTCAGTCGGAACCGACCTTCTCAATAGGCAGTTAAACAAAAAAACAGCCTTGCGGCTGCTTTTAGTGGACCCAGAGAGATTCGAACTCTCGACCTTCTCAATGCCATTGAGACGCGCTCCCAACTGCGCTATGGGCCCTTTTTTCTCGAATGGACCTGGAGGGATTCGAACCCTCGACCTCTTCAGTGCGATTGAAGCGCGCTCCCAACTGCGCTACAGGCCCGTACTCCATCCAGATTTCAAGAGTCAATATTCTAACGGTTTGAACCGTGAATGTCAAGCGTTTTCAAAAATCTCCCAATGGAGCCCCCGCAAGACAACTTAAGAAAAAAGCCAGCCCTGCTTCAGGCTGGCTTTTGGCTAATTTGGATAGGACTAAGCGCCGGTGTTGACGACAGATGAGGTTTTCTTCTTTTCGTCTCTCGCTTTGCGCTTTTCTTTGATGGACAGTTTGGGTTTCTTGCGTTCTTCTTTTCCAGCTTTATCTTTTGTTGCCATAATGTACCTCCGTTTAACATTGAGCTTACCATCTAATTATAGCCGATTACGGCGAAATGGGATTATTCCTGCATAGACTCGTATGTTATGAGGGGGCTTCTATACCTTACGCCTCAAGAACAGCATAAATGTCATTGATCCCTGAAATACTCTACCAACTTATTGGGTAAGGCGGCTGAGCACTTCGAGCAGGTCATCTTCACTGCTCTGGCTGTGGGGACCCCGGGCGCGCCAAAGTTCATTGCCCTCCCGGTCGAACAGCAGGGCAAAAATGTGCTCCTCATCTTCCAGTCCCAGGGCAGCTCTGAAATCATCTTTTTCGAGGTAAAGCGTAATTGTACGTTCGCGCGATTTTGGATTTGGGATGCCTGCCCGCATGCCCTCATTGATAAAAAACTTTGAGAAGGCATTCAAGGCGCGGATCGTGGGTAACTCGTAGTAAACCAGCTCCGGGAATTGGGCTTCAGCAGACTCAGCCAGTGGTATCCAGGAATTCACTTCCTCTTGATGCCATTGCTGGAAGGCGATGAAGATCAGATTGTATTTGCCGCCAAAATCCCGGGGAAGAGTCAGTTTCTCCCTGAGCAAATTTGAGCCGTTCACTGTTGGAAATGTCATTCAGGTACCTCTCAGTTTTTCTTATGAATAATGATAGAAGGGTCAGTCAGCTTAGCCGGACCCACTGCGGTAGGCAAGCAAAACACGCTCGCGGGCGAGCTTGTGATCAATGATCGGTCCCGGATAGTCGCTGTCGATCTGGCATTTTGTCTGCTTTTGCAGCTCCACAGGCATTTCCCATGGACTGTGGATGTATTTGTTAGGGACGAGCGCCAGTTCCGGCACCCAGCGGCGCACATAGTCCCCCTGCGGATCAAACTTGAGCCCCTGCAATATGGGGTTAAAGACCCTAAAATACGGCGCGGCATCGGTGCCCGTGCCAGCGGTCCACTGCCAGCCGCCGTTATTGGAGGCTGGGTCGCCATCCAGCAGGCTCTGCATGAAATAAAGCTCACCCTCCTGCCAGTTGATCAGCAAATCTTTGGTCAGGAAGGACGCGCTGATCATGCGGGCGCGGTTGTGCATCCAGCCGGTGGTGTTCAATTGGCGCATGGCGGCATCCACCACCGGGTAGCCTGTGAGGCCGGCTTTCCAGGCAGCCAGGCCGCTTGGGTCATTCTGCCAGGGGATGTTCCGAAGTTCAGCCCTGAATGCCTCCTGGCGCACATAAGGGAAGTGATAAAGAATGGCAGCATAAAACTCCCGCCAAATCAGCTCGTTGAGCCAGGTTTCTGCACCCTTTTGGGCAGATGTGGTGCTGGCTAATTGCGAAGCTTGCTGGGCAGCCCAAACTGCCTGGCGGGCTGAGAGCATGCCCAGACGCAGGTAGGGGGAAAGCTGCGAGGTACCTTCGAGGTCCATGCGGTTGCGCATATCCGAATAGTCAAAAATCGCGGAGTCTGTGAAGGCGGAAAGCCTTCGCTGCGCTTCTTCTTCGCCAGCTTTGAATGGACTTTCAGCCGTGTGGGAAGGTTTTTCGGGTATCTCCAGGCTGGTAAGGGCGGGCATGGCGCTGAGCTGCTTTGGGGCGGGATGCGGGCTGCCGCTTGCCGGCAGACTGCGCCAGGTGCGGCTGAAGGGGGTAAAGACGGTGTAGGGGCTGCCGTCGGCTTTGAGCGGCATATCCGGATGGAAAACAGTTAGCCCTGGAACAAGCTTCAAAGGGAGGGAGAGCGCAACCTTCCCGTCGCGTTGACGGGCATAAGGGGAGTAATCTTCCTCGGCGAACACGCTTTCCGCGCCTGTTTCACGCAATAGGTTTATGAGAACTTCAAGCGGATCACCCCGCCGCAGGATCAGCCGGCTGCCGAGTTGCTTCAGATTCACGTCCAATTCGCGCAGACTCTCGAACAGGAAAGCCAGGCGCGCCGGACCTGTGTAATCCGAGGATAGCAGCTTTGGATCCAGGATAAAAACCGGCACAATCACTTCTGCCTCATGCATTGCTTCCGTCAGTGCCTGATTGTCACCCAGGCGCAGGTCGCGCCTGATCCACCAGATGGCAGTTTTCATTCTCTAAACCTTGCTTTCCGTATCTTTGATTCTACCATCAGCTCTCTGTGGAGGTTACACACCGACTTCATCGTGAGGTATGTCAATCATTCTGAACGAAGTGAAGAATCTTACTCAATAAATCTATAAGATCCTTCGCTGGTGCTCAGGATGACAAATGTTGTGTACTGTCGTTGAGCTTGAGTTATCTTTTTGTCGGAGTGAGCCCGCGACAGCTGTCTGTCATTCTGAACGAAGTGAAGAATCTTAATTAGTAAATCCACCAGATCCTTTGCTGGCGGTCTCATTCCGACCTACAACAGAGAAACGCGTAGGTCAGGTTCTTCAATTGAACCTGACGTCACGAATGCCGACGGATAAATTCCTCAACAAAGGTAGGCTTTTAATGTCAGGTTGAACTTCGGAACTTGACCTTGTATCTTTATGGTGAGCGAAATTGAGCGGGTAGGGTGGGTAGGCGTCACAAAGCATGTGCAGGAACACAATGGGTTGTAGCCTACCCACCGCAGTTTGAGCATATTGGTATATCAATTTTGTTCGTAGGGAAAATAGCTGTTTTTGGTGGGTTGGCTATCTTGAAGTCAAGTCAGGGCGAGAATCTGCGACGCAAATCCACCCTACGAGGGCAAAATACCGTGACCGATGTGACGGAGGAACGTATTTTGTCCTCAATCCGCCATAAACGGTCTTGGTAGATACCGTATTGAAAGTCAAGCGGAAAAATTGAATTGGCGGTCATAATCAGGATCAAAAGGCCTCTGAGACTTCAAAACACCATAAACAATGTGCAGTAACTTTCGCATGCAAGCTGCAATAATCGCCATGGTGGATAGCTGCCTCTTTTGCAAGCGCTCCTTCAAAGCCCGAACCACGGGATTGTGTGTCATTGCCACAATGGCTGGCATATACAGACAGGCTCGCAATTCGCTGCGTCCTTGTTTGGAGATACGGGTTTTCTTGTGCACGGATGAGCCTGAACTAAAGCCCTTCGGATTGAGACCGGCATAAGCAGCTAATTGTGGCGCATTTTCAAAGCGGCTGATCTCCCCAATTTCACCCAATAATCTGGCAGAGGTTTTCTTGCCAACTCCAGGAATGGAAACCAAAAGCTCCTGCTTTGCCTTCAGGTCAGGTGTCCCCTTGGTGAAGTTCTGGATCTCTGCTTCAGTGGCTTCTATGCTTGCTTTCAAGTACTCTAGGTGGACGGTCAGATCCCGGATAACCCAGTCATCCTTCTCGCCACTCGTCAAGCGGCTTTCTTCCTGTCGGTAATTAGCCTGCAAATCGATCAAACGCCTCACAAGTGCCCTTAGATGCTTCAAATCTGGGTTGAGAGGCTCCCACAGAGCTGGCTTCTCCTTCAAACAAAACTCGGCAATCAGGTCAGCATCCGCCTTATCCGTCTTATTGCGGTGCAGCTTGCTTTCCCCATAGCGTTTGATGCGAGTCGGATTGACCACACTGACGTCATGGCCTTGTCCGTATAGATACTCGCTGACCTCATCCCCATATTGTCCGGTGGCCTCCAGGCAAACGTGTACCTGGTCGATATGTCGGCTGATCAGCCATTGATCCAGCGTTTTGAAACCAGCCGGATCGTTGCTGATTACCTTATGGAACTTGCCCTTTTCACTGAGTAGAACCAGGTCAAGTTTATCCTTGGAGACATCGATACCTAATATATTTGACATTATGCACCTCTTTTCTGTAAACTATGCTTAGCATCGGTCAGGCGCATTCATTGGATCAACCTTGTGAATACAAGCTCATCTCGTACAAGTCATGGCTTAGAGAGGCTTAAGATACCGTCCGATCTTTGTGAAAAAAAGGTGAGGGGATCAAATCTACGCTACTGGATCTTGTCCAAAGGGCGGAACCGGATTCACCCTCACCTTCCTGATCGATGCTATTCAATTATCATGCCTTTCTGAGTTTTAATATACAAGGGCGGAATGGCGTTTTTTCGCCACTCCGCCACAGGAGCGCGAAAAAGGATTTTGTTTGTCGGAGTGAGCCCGCGACAGCTGTTTGTCATTCTGAACGAAGTGAA
>DIWN01000017.1 GCA_002423495.1 Anaerolineaceae bacterium UBA6105
TCTTCGCGCAGCAGGTGGATGCCTCCGTGAAACGCATCCTGGGGGCGAAGCTCAAACGCTACCCGGAGTTCAATCTTGAACTGGTTACACCCCCTGCCGAAGAGCTGGAGCTTATTGGCAAGTCCGATCCGGTGAGCCTGAAAACCGCCCGCGAAGGCGCAACCCTGATCGCTCCCTCGCAGGAATTTCTGACGGGATTGCTCCCTCAACCTCCGTCCTACTCGGAGTACATTACCGTTTTTACCGATACGCGTACGCTGCAGCAGTGCAGCATTTGTGAGAGTCTGAGCAATTTCTCGACCCACGCATTTTTTACCGCTCTTAATGAGTTGTATGGAAGCAGGGGGAGCCGTCAGCTCTCAGACTCGCGAATCAGTTCCTATAGCTTTGTTCAGCTCACTGAGATTCTCGACCAGGTCAGTGAACCTTCAGACCCCTACATGATTGACAACCTGAGGCGCTCGAAGTGGATCATTTTTAACTTTCAGGGACTCGACCCAAGCTTGCCGCAAACCTATGCTTTAAAACGTTTGTTGGCTGAAAGAGTGGATCTGCTGCAAAACAAGAACGTGATTGTCTTTTCCTATGGAGAACCATATTATCTCGACAGCACCGAAATCGCGAAGCTGACAGCTTACTATGCGCTATATGACAAGACCCAGTCAGCCCTGGACATTGCGGCTCGCGTACTGATGCAGGAAGCCCAGCCAGTCGGCTCGCTGCCGGTCAGCCTGAACACCGTTGGCTACGACCTCGCTCAACAAACTGCGCCGCACCCCAACCAGGTCATCCCAATCGCGCTGTTAACCGCTTCAATGAACTCCATGGACCTGACTCCCACGACCGATGCTCCTGTTTCAGAGCCGGTAACACCCGTGCCGCTCTTCCGCATGGGAGAAACGGTGCGCATTCAGGCTGGACCCGTGCTGGACAAGAATGGCCATTCCGTTCCTGATGGAACAGTCGTGCGGTTCACGGTTCGCCTGGCAGGGGAGGACCTCATCATCGCTCAGCCGGATGCTCTGACAGAAGACGGACTTGCCACGATTAACTACCGGATCGAACGTGATGGGATCCTGGAGGTCAATGCCGCCAGCGAACCTGCAATGGTTTCGGGCACGCTGGTGCTCAATACCCAGGGTGGTCTGGTGCAGGTCATCATGCCTACTCCGACCCCCACAATTCAGCCTACACCCACTATTACTCCACTCCCCACCCAGACGCCGGTGCCAAGCCCAACACCGGAACCGGGTGCGAATACGACGGGCTTTCCACGCATGATGGATTGGTTCCTGATCGTGTTGATCCTGATCGCGGGGTTTGGCGTAGCCTATCTGGTCGGCTTCCGGTGGTGGGGCGGACCTATTTGGGCGTTTCGCTCGGGCTTTTGCACCCTGATTGGCGGACTGCTGGCTTATCTTCTGCTTACCCTGGGCATTGACAGCCTGGTGGAATTGGTAAAGCAAAGCAGCTCATGGTTCATTGTTCAGATGACTGTGGTCGGAATGTTGTTTGGCTGGGTAGCTGCCCTGACATGGTGGCTGCGGGTCGAAGGCATGAAACCGCCCGTCACGTGAGACACGAGGGATCACCCCGCCGTCTGCAATCATTTACAGTTATTCTTGGAAATTGCTGGGTGCAATCACGACTACAACAGCGCCTCCCTTGTGTAAAGGGAGGTGGCACGGCGTAGCTGTGACGGAGGGATTGTGATGCGGCGTAAACATAACGAACAGCTAGTACCTTACGCAAAGCAACTGCGAAAAGAAATGACCAAAGAAGAACGACATTTGTGGTATGACTTTCTGCGTTCTTATCCAATTCGATTCTCTCGACAGAAAGTGTTGGGGAAATACATTGTCGATTTTTACAGCGCGGAAGCAAAATTGGTTATCGAACTGGACGGTTCTCAGCATTTCGAAAAGGAAAACATTGAAAGAGATAAGGAACGGACAGCATTTCTGAAAGGCTACGGTCTGAGAGTCTTGCGGATTCCAAACAGCGAGATCAACGACAATTTTCACAGGGTATGTGAGTACATCGATGCTACCTGTGAACAATCCCTCAGTCAGCCTGGCGGCTGACAGCTCCCTTTACACAAGGGAGCCTTAAACATTGTCTCTGAAGAATAGGGCGGTCGAGAGGAATGGACGTCAGGCTTGTTGTACCGGATTACAGATTGTGAATAATCGTGAGAAGCAAGCTCAAGAAGGTCAGCCCTGCTGCCATCCATGCCAGGCGGGTTTCAGCCGCTCCAAGACCGCCATTGTTTGTGCGGCCTGTATGACTGTTCAACTGGCGCTGGCGGCTGGTGCTCTCGCCGGTAAGTGCTTTAATTAATTCACGCACTTCTTTGGGGCGGTCATTGGGGTGCAGCGCCATACCCCACAAAATTGCATCCTCCACTTTTGGAGAGATGGAGGGGTTGAGCACGCGCGGCGCAGCCAGGCTTTCGGGGTTCAGGAAGCGGTCGCGCACGTTGGCAGGCGGGGTGTTGGTGAGCAGGTGGTAAAGCGTGCAGGCAAAGGCATAGATGTCTGCCCTGGCGTCTGTGTGGCTGCTCTCGCCGCCATACTGCTCCAGGGGGGTGTAGAGGGCTGTACCCTGCCCCTGCATGATGGTGATGGTGACTTCTCCAGGAGCAAGCAGCTTCACCAGACCAAAGTCTACGAGCTTCACTAAACCGCTGGGGGTCAGCTTGATATTGGAGGGTTTGATGTCACGGTGCAAAATGGGAGGATCCTGGCTGTGGAGGTAAATGAGGGCATCGCCGATCTGCAGAGCCCAGGCTAAAACCTCTGATTCCTGCAGAAATTTGTCACTGTTTTCCGCTTTTGCCAGGAGCGCGCGCAGGTCATCCCCAGGCACATAATCCATCACGAGAAAATCGATATCTTCAATCGAAAAGAAGTCAGAAACTTTGGGCAGGTTGGGGTGATCAAGGCGCGCCAGAACGGTCGCCTCGCGCATGAACTGGTCACGGGCTTCCTGCAGCATGGCGGGTGGAAAGGTAGGGTCGTAACTAACTTGTTTTATGGCACAATTTCTGCCGGCAAGGCGTTGATCCTGTGCAAGATAAATAAAGCCATATCCGCCCTGGCCAATGATGCGTACAATTTCATAGCGCTCATGAAGAACAGCGCCAATGCGTGTCTGAAAAGGCATGCCTTAACTCTCTCTTAGCTACTTGGGCTGCTGTAAATCCGGCGTAAGGTTTTGTGCAGCCTGTTTGCATTATAATGTTAAATTATAGTCTGAAACGGTAAGAGTGAGAAATGGAAGATCCAGTCCTGATAGCAAATGAAGGTCCGCTCAATGGACAGCAGTGGATCCTGAAAGGTCAACTGCTGATTGGGCGTGACGGGGTGTGCGATATTGTCATTCCTGACCGCCAGGTTTCCAGGCAGCATGCCCGGATCACTAATACTGGCAAAGGCATCATCCTGGAAGATTTAGGCAGCAAGAACGGCACATTTGTCAATAATCAGCCTCTTACCGCTGAAGTAAAACTGGTGGAAGCGGACGAGATTCAGATCGCCCTGACCCAGACATTCCTTTTCTTGAGCTCCGATGCGACTTTGCCCCTGAGCGACTTGCCTCCGGAGTTGAGCCAGGTGTTCAACCTGCGTCTTGAGAGCGCCTCGAAGCGGGTTTGGGTGCGAGGGGTCGAGTTGGATCCGCCGCTGTCAGCGCAGCAGTTCAACCTGTTGGCAAAATTGTATGAAAATTCCGGCGAGGTTGTCAGACGCGAGGACTTAATTGAGGCTGTTTGGGAGGATGACACGCGCTGGGTCACGGAACAGGCTTTTGACGCGCTTCTCAGGCGTCTGCGCGACCGCATTAATCAAATTGACCCCGATTACGATTACATTGTCACCGTTCGGGGTCATGGGCTGCGGTTGCAAAACGAACCGCACTAAGTTTTAGTTAGCAGATTGCAGATTGCGCTTCATGGTGAAGCGCAGAACCTCACGATTCAGGTCTTTCAGACGATCGAGTATCTCTGACTGCTCCCCCTGTTGTTCCATCTGACCAAGCAGGCTCCCCATTACTTGCATGAATTCATCATCCACCAGATCCCCTGATTCTTCCAGCATTTTCGCGCGATTTTCAGCATTTTCTTCCTGTAGCAGGGCGTCGATCAACTCGAGATAGACGTTGGAGCTGTCAGCTGACTGGATCACAGTGATGATCTGGCTCAGTTTACGCAGTTTATCCTCGTCTTTACTGGCCTGGGCAGCCTGGGCTTCCTGGTTGATCACTTCCGCGACTGCCTGGCTGAAGAGCGGCAGGGCTTCCTGGGTAGCCTTTTCAATATCTTCGGCTTCCAAGAGCTCATTAACGAGTTTTTGTGCTTCCTCCAATTGTTTTTTCATGGCTTCGTCAACGGCTTCAGTGATGCTGAGCAGGCGTTGGCGCAGGGAGTCGAGCTGATCTTTTTCTTCGCCCGAACTCGCTTCGATTTTGTCGGACAAGATCTGGAAGAAGGAATAGTCAAGCCCACCGCGAGCCATGGAGGCAATAGTGGTCAGACGGATGTCCGAATTAGCGCTCTTGATCAGGAGCTCCAGCAGGTTTTCGCGGGTGATGCCAGTCTTGCTCAATTCCTGGAGCTCTTTGACGGCCTCCTGGGTCTCAGCTGCTTCCAGAGCGGCAGTTTTGCCGAGCGTAGAATGTTCGAGTAGAGCTTTCTGAAGGGTATCCAGGGCAGTAAGACTCTCGCGATCGCCAGCAGCGGCTGATGCCTGTGCCAGGCGGCTGAGAAGCATGAAGACTTCCTCATCAATTTTTTCATCGTCTTGGCGGATCATCTCGGGCAGGCCTTCGGCGCTGGCACCCAGCAATTGTTGCAGAAGTTGTAACTTTTCCTGCTGGGCTTTGATCATCTCTGGGGTGATCCCGTCCGCTTCAAGGATGGTTTCGAACAGGCGCTGTTGAGTCAGCATCGTCTGGGGACGGAAAAGGTACGACTTACGCTTCTCAGGAGGGAGGTCATCCATGGCTTTTTTGATCATGGGACCAATGATGCGCTCCTGCTCGTTGATCGGAGTATGCAAATCCGGCGGGAAGAAGGTTAGCAGCAGTTCTTTTTCAGGGTCGTGGTAGACAATCGGAGTTGGGTAAATACCCTGATACCCGCAAACCGGGCACTGGAAGTAGTTCGCAGAGCCCGATAGCAGCTTTTGCTTGGCTTCGGGATCGGTATTGGTATCAAAGAGGCGGGTCAGTTCAACCGTGATTGGTTGACGACATTGGGGACATGCAACACTGGTTTTTGCCATAATATCTCGTTTCTATAATTTATTCAGGAGTGCATTATAACATCCGATCTTTGCAATTTTCTCCCCTGCACATAAGCGTTTTGTTAATCCTTCCCGGGAGAAAAGGCAAGCCCCTGAAACATTAAAACCTTACCCGTGCAGGAAGGGACCCGAAATGCTATAATCAAAAGAGGGCATTTC
>DIWN01000002.1 GCA_002423495.1 Anaerolineaceae bacterium UBA6105
GGTGAGATGCCGGTTGAGGAAGCTTCGCAGGAAGGCATCATGGCACTGGCAGTGGATTACTAGGAGACGTCAATGGAAGATCTAAAGCAAAAAACAAGTGAAGCAAACCGAGAGAAGAGCCTGCTGGACATCATGAAGAGTAATATCAGCGAATACTTTATGTTTATTGCGCTGATCGTTATCATGATCTTCTTCAGTGTCACAACCGACGGTGTCTTTATCTCCTCCAGGAATATCAGCAACCTGATCAACCAAATGGGTTATATTGCGGTTTTGGCGGTGGGCATGACCCTCATCATTGTCATCCGTCATATTGAGCTCTCAGTTGGTTACCTGGCCGGCTTCCTGGGCGCGTTCTCGGCGATCGCGATGACCTTTTGGGGCTGGCCAATTTACGCGGTTATCCCTGCGGTCATGATCCTGGGTATCCTGGCAGGCATGCTGACAGCCACACCAGTTGCCAAGCTGGGTGTGCCGGCGTTCGTGTCAACAATGGCTGCTGGTCTGATCTTCAGAGGAGCCTTGCTGCTGGTTACCATGGGTACTGGCACGATCGTCATCAGGGACCCAGTATTTAATGCCATTGGTAATGGGTATATTCCGGATTTGCCACTTGGAGAATTTCTTCCGGGGCGACACAAGCTGACTCTGATAATTGGATTGATCGGGATAATTTTATCCATTCTCTCCGCCATCAAGAGCAGGCGAACCAAGCTATCCTATAATTTCCAGGTTCCAAGTTTCAGCTTGTTCATAGCGCAGCTTGTGTTGATTTCAGGATTGATTGGCTACATTTCCTGGATACTCTCCGGTTACAACGGCATTTCCTGGAGCCTGGTGATCTTGCTGTTGGTAGTGGCAATCTTCCAGTTCATTACCACCAAAACACCGCTTGGGCGCCATATTTACGCCGTAGGAGGAAATCCTGAAGCAGCTGAGCTTAGCGGTATCAGTGTTTCGAGGATCACCTATATCGTTTTTGCCGCGATGGGATTGCTCTCGTCTCTTTCAGGTATTATGTACGCTTCCCGCTTGCGTTCGGCAACCACTACTGCTGGCTTGGGTTTTGAGACCGACGCGATTGCGGCTGCCTTTGTTGGCGGCGTATCCGCGGCTGGTGGTGTGGGTACGATTGCCGGCTCAATCATTGGTGCATTGGTGATGATGTCGCTGACCAGCGGAATGAACTTGATGGGCATTGATATTTCTGTCCAGTACATTGTGCGTGGTGCGGTGCTGGTTCTGGCAGTTGTCTTTGACCGGATCACCCGCAGAAAACAGTAAAATTTACAAGAACTCGAACTAAAAAGGAGATGGCTTGCCATCTCTTTTTTTCTGAGAAAATCCAAATTTTTGCTAAGTTAGCAGCGTCAGCATCAAGCCAAAGTCTTAGGCCGGGAAGAAATCCTCCAGGTTTAGAGCTTCGAGGCTGGGAATAATAGCTGTAGCCAGGGAAAAATCCTGACCCAAGGTAGCTTCATTTGGCACGGCGATCACGCGGATGCCGGCACTATGGGAAGCCACAACGCCGTTGTTCGAATCTTCGAGGACGATTGCGTTTTGGGGGGCAACACCCAGGTTCTCAAGCACTTTCAGGAAAATATCCGGCGCAGGTTTGGCGTTTTTTACGTCATCTGCGGTTACAATTGTCGCAAAACGATCGAAAATGTTTAGCCGTTTTAAATGCCCGTGCACCCATTTTTGTTCAGAACTGGAACCGACTGCCAGCAGGTAACCTTTTTGTTCAGCATCATCCAAAACTTGCCGAACACCAGGCAAGGCTTCTTCGTTTTGGATGGTCTGGTAAGCTTCAACTTCAACGGCACGGCGCAAGTCCCGGGCGGAAACGCCATCGTTGAGGTGAGCAGCCAAAATCTCTTGGGGTCGGTATCCGTTGGGAATGTGATGGGCACCGATCAGGTTCTGGTATCCCACCATATCAAAAGTGAGACCCGCCTTGGCGAACTCGCGCTGCCAGATGTGGCAATAGACTGCTTCTGTTTCAATAATCAAGCCGTCCAGATCAAAAATGACGGCTTTTTTGTGATTGTTCAGAGGCTTATCGGTCATAATTCTTACCTTCGCACCGAGCCAGTACCCCAATAGCCACTGCGCAGTGGGGTGATGTCTTCAATCGTAATAAATGCCCCAGGATCCACTGCCAAAGTGCATTTCTCAATCACGGGCACATCTTTGCGCCGAACGGACAGGTCGCAAAGTGAGACGGATCCGTTTCTGCCGCGGGCTGGGATCTCTGTGACGGCATAATCCATTTTTCGCAGGGCTTCAGCTACCGCAAAACCATGCTCTTTGGTGATGATCTTGATATGAGAGAAGCCAATGGCGAGCCGCTTTTCAATCGCCATCCCGACCACGTTGCCCGTGGCAAAGCCGGCAGCGTATCCCACCACGTAGAGCACGTTCGAGAGGTCCTTCAATACCGCTCCCATGATGACCACGAAGAGCACCGACTCAATAAAGCCAAGCACCCAGGCAATCCCCTGTTTTCCACGCATGGTGAGCATGAAGCGCAGGGTGTCCATGGAGATCGATAAGACCCGGACCAAAAAAATCAGGATTGTTGTCAGAATTGCGGTGGGAGTGAAAATAAATTGCATTTCTTCCTCTAAGCCTCAGGGGTTTCTTCACCCCTGGCTGAAAGCAAAGCAGGCAGATACAGATCGTCCGCGTATTCTTTGACCATGCGGGTCATTGAGAATTGCGGCGAGATCGTGCGAATGCACTCTTTGATCAACTGGATCCAATCGCCAGGCAAGCCGTCAGCTGAACGTTTGGTGTAATAGAGCGGCACAATTTCGTTCTCGAGGGTGTCGTAAAGGCTCTGAGCGTCGGCTTCATCCTGCTGTTCCAAATTGTCGTAGTGGGTATCATCGCCAATCGCCCAGCCATTATGCCCGTTGAACCCTTCCGCCCACCAGCCATCCAGCACGGAGAAGTTCAGTGTGCCGTTCATGGCGGCTTTCATGCCGCTGGTGCCAGAGGCTTCACGCGGGCGGCGCGGTGTGTTGAGCCAAATGTCAACACCCTGCACCAAATAGCGTGCCATGTCCATATCGTAATCATCCAAAAAGACCAGGCGTCCGCCGTTGCGGGCATCTTTGACCTTGCGGTAGACTTCCTGGATCAAGAGTTTTCCGGGTTCGTCAGCGGGGTGCGCTTTGCCGGCAAAAACGATCTGAACGGGTGTGCGGGCATTGGTAACAATCCGCAGCAGGCGATCGTAATCGCGGAAGAGTAAGTTTGCGCGTTTGTAGGTGGCAAAACGGCGCGCAAAACCGATCGTAAGCGCGGTTGGATCCAGCAATACGCCACTGGCAACCGTCTGGATGGGGTGCACGCTGGTGGTTTCCCACTGGTGGCGGGCACGACCAACCATGTAGTTGATCAGCTTGCGCTTGAGATGCAGACGCACACGCCAGAGATCATCATCGGGAATGTTTTCGATCCTCTCCCACATGGCAGGATTGTCGAGATCATTCTTCCAGTCAGCGCCCAGATAGCGGTTGTAGAGCAGACCAAGCCGGCGGGCAAGCCAGGTGCCGGTGTGGACACCATTGGTGATGTAGGAGATCGGAACTTCCTCGGCAGACCTTTCAGGCCAAAGATATTGCCACATACTGCGGGAAACTTCGCCGTGAAGTTTCGAGACGCCATTGCGGTAGTTCGAGAGTCGCAGCGCCAGCACCGGCATGCTGAAGACTTCGTCCGACCAGTCCGTTTTTACCTTGGCAAGATCCATAAATTCATCGCGATTTAACCCAAGGTCGCACCAGACGCCCGAAAAATACTTGTCGATCAACCAGGCTGGGAATTCGTCATTGCCAGCAGGCACGGGAGTGTGAGTGGTGAAAACGCCGGTTTTCCGGACGATTTCCTTGGCTTCTTCGAGGGTCTGACCCTCGCCCATGAGCTGGCGAACACGTTCGAGCGTGAGGAAGGCGGAATGACCTTCATTCATGTGGTAAATAGATGGTTTATAACCCAGGCGCTGCAACGCGCGCATGCCGCCGATGCCCAAAAGCATCTCCTGCGAGATGCGCAGTTCGGGATCGCTGATGTACAGGCGGTCTGTCAGCTGACGATCCTGGAGGTTATTTTCCGGGATGTTGGTGTGCATCAGGATGAGCTTGTTGCGTCCGATGTTGAGCTCGTAGAGGCGGGCATACAGATTGCGCCCTGGCAGCTCGATCGAGATGGTGATCGGTTTACGATCTTCGTCGTAAAGGGCGATCAGCGGCAGGTCGTTGAAGTTAAGCTCGATGTTGCGGGCTTCCTGCCAGCCGTCTTCACTAATTCTTTGCGAGAAGTAACCAAAGGTATAAAGAAAACCAACTGCCACCAGCGGCAAGCCAAGGTCGCTGGCTTCCTTGAGGTGGTCGCCCGAAAGCACGCCCAAACCGCCGGCGTAGACCATCAGGGACTCGTGCAGACCATATTCAAACGAGAAGTAGCCGATTTGCTCATCCGTCAGATTGGGGTAGGTATTACGGAACCAGGTGTCGTCCTTGTACATGTAGGCGTCAAACTCGCGCATGATCCTGTCGTAACGTTCGAGGAAGTAGCGGTCCTTGATGAGATCATCAAAGGTTTGGCGCTCTACCTTCCTCAGGAAGACGATCGGGTTGTGGGTGGATTGTTCCCACGCAAGTTGGTCAATTTCTTTGAACATGCGCGCGGCTTCGGGGTTGCCGACCCACCAAAGGTTATGGGCAAGGTCAGCCAGCCTCTTGATGCGGTAGGGCAGGTCAAAGCTATTGGGGGCTTCTCGAATAATTGTATTCATAGTTAATACAGACAGTCCTTTCAATGCCAGGTTTGGCTGGCAGACATATTAACAGAAGCGGATTGAGGACGCTTCTGCAACTTTCAATTATACCCATTAACGCGAGTTAAGTGGGGTTAGTCTAACCATACGAACCCCTCATCAAACGGCTTGGTCTGCCAGGAGTTTAGATTGCTTACGAAATAGTACACTACGTGTCACAACAGTGGTTCGCAATGACAAGAGTCCGTCTTTGCGAGGAGCGCAGCGACGCGGCAATCTCCTTCACAAATGTAGGGCGGAATGGCATTCAATTTGCCACTCCGCCGGATCTTGAATTGCGGTGGATGAGGGTTATCCTGCCCATCCGTCCTTGCGAGGAGCAAAGCGACGTGGCAATCTGCAGTTCAGCCTTCCCTAGGGGGGGATGGTCGAAGATCCGCGAAACGCAGTGAAGGGGAGGAGCCGCTTGCGGTGGATGAGGGTTGCCCTGATCGAGAAACTTAGATCGCCGCGCAACAGATGCTCGCGATGACAGGATAAAAGGCAGATCGCCGCGCAACATAGGCTCGCGATGACGAGCAAACTACACTTCCTGGCACGTGTGTGGGGGTATTTCCGTTATTTCCGCTATTTCCGCTGTTTTCTGATGGTGCAGGATGGCTGTTTGAGTGGAAAAACTCTTTTGTTAAGGTTCGAGGGTTTGATTTGCGGGTATAGTATAGCACATATGTTCTATTTTGCAAAGACTTACTCGAGGAGCCCAACGACGCAGCCATCTGAAGTCAGGAGCCGGATTGAAATCTGCATCCCACACTACAGCAGAATATCTGCTCCTTTTCGGATAACATTCTGTGACCCATTTACTCTTTGTCTACTAGACATTTTGTAACAAAGATAAGGTATGATTGTGGTCAGAGAAGCTTGAGAATTGAGCAACAAAAGCGCTCAATACACATACAGAGCATCTTTTAGCATACTTACTTGGTGTTATTTAAATCATTATTTTTACAATAAACGTAATCAAGGTGACATTATGGCTAACACAGAGACAATTAAACAAAAAATTCTCCAATTGGATCCAGGCACTTTTCAAAACCTCTGTGATGCTTATTTATCAAAAAGCGGTTATCCCAACATAGTCTCTCATGGCTCAAAATCAGGAACACAAAAAACCACTCGCGGTACACCAGACTCTTACTTCATGACAGTAGATGGTAAGTACGTATTTGCGGAATATACAACAAAGATCACTGGCCTATATGCAAAAGTTATTGGTGACCTTGAAAAGTGTTTGAATGAAACAAAAACGGGTATTCCTCATAATAAGATTTCCGAGATTGTTTATTGTCATACCTCATCCAATCTAACGCCATCACAAAATGAAGCGGCAATGAAAATGTGCAGAGAGGTTGGAATACACCTTGTTATGATAGGGATTGATAAAATTGCTACAGACTTATGTCAATCCTATCCCATCCTCGCAAGAGATTATTTGGGTATAGCTGTTGACACTAACCAGATTTTCGAGTATGACGACTTTATTAATCATCATAACTCCAATAAAATATCGGCACCAATCACCAATGTTTGTTTATTTAGAGAAGCAGAAATCAATAGCCTAAACGAAGCATATAATTCTGAAAACATTGTCATCCTAAGTGGTGCTGCTGGTACAGGAAAAACCCAACTTGCATTAACTTACGGAAAAGAACATTCCAAAATACATGACGAGAAGCTGCTTGTCATTCGTAGTAACACCTTATCTTTGTATGAGGACTTGAAATTATTCTTAAGCTCTCCGGGAGATTATTTTCTAGTCGTTGATGATGCAAATGAAATCTCAGAATTGAAACATATCATTCATTATTCGATGTTAGAAGATCAAGGCTACAACGTAAAAATCCTAATGACGGTGCGAGATTATGCTAAACGAAAAGTGATTTCTGTACTCCACGATACCATTGCATATCAGAAAATCGACCTGAAACCTTTTACGGACGATGAAATTAAGGAGTTGTTAGAAACTTCCCTTGGAATTTTGAATCAGGATTATCAAGAAAGGATTGTGAGAATCGCCGAAGGAAATGCTAGAATTGCAATGCTGGCAGGTCAGATAGCCTGTGAAAAAAATCGATTAGATTCCATCAATGATGTATCACAGCTATATGATGCTTACTACACCCCCATCTTAGAAAAACAACAACTTCTAAGTGATAAGAAATTGTGCATTACAGTGGGTTTAATCGCATTTTTCCAAACGATTCGTCTTGATTCTCTTGATCCATTCTTGCCCATTTTAGAAGAAAATGAAATTACTAAAGAGTGTTTTATTATGAACATCCATACACTTCATGAACTTGAAATTGTTGATATCTACAACGAAAAAGGTGTTCGGATTTCTGATCAGAGTTTTTCGAATTATTTATTAAAAGTCGTATTTTATGACAAAAAATTGCTAAAACTATCGATGTTAATTAAACAATTTTTTGGCAATTATCGAGAAAAAACAATATATTCGATAAATACTTTAATTAGTATCTTCAATAATCCTGAGCTGCATGATTTTGTCAAGAACGAGGTTCTATTAATGTGGGAAGTTTTTTCTAAAGAGAAATCCTCATTATTCCTTGATTTTGTAAAAGTCTTCTATCAATTAAATCCTATAGCTGCACTAAAAATTATTCAAAACTATGTTGACCATGAACCGCTTGTAGATATTTCTAGTGTAACGTTCGATTTTCAAAAGGGTAGAAATAATAATCACATATCAAATGATGTTATAGGGATCCTGAGCGGATTCGCAGAATCACCTGAATTAATATCAGCCCTGGACCTTCTTTTTCTATATTATCTACAGAGTCCAGATTTATACATGCAATTTTTTCATGCCATTGTTAATGGGTTTGGTATTCATAGACACACATACCTTAACGAGTATTTTGTTCAAAAAACACTGTTTGAAAAATTTGAGGAATATTCAGATAATTGGTCGCGTGATTGTATAAATTTATTATTTCTTGAAGTAGCGGAGGAATTATTAAAATTTAACTTTTCTTCGGTAGAAGAAGAAAGAAATCACAAAATAACTTTCTATGAATTCCCACTAGTTTATTCTTCAGGTGCAGCAGAATACAGAGGAATAATCTGGCAATCTTTATCTGTCCTAGCCACAAAAGATAAGTACAAGGGCAGAATTCGGAAACTGTTATTGTCTTATGGCGTGGTCGAAAAGGAAAGTTACTCAATATTAGAGAGCGACTTAAGTTACATCGTAAAAATTTTGAAATTAGAATTTCCACCTAGCCAAATCCAAAATTGTATTATGGTTGAAAAACTCGCCTCTGTATTTTCACGCTTGAATAGTATTAATGAAGCAACCTTTGATGATTACCTAAAACAGGAACAATTTCAGCTTTACTGCTTACTTAAAGGTGAAAGCGACATTCTTGAATTGAGTTATCAGGACCAGGAAAAAATTACTAAGGATCTGATTGAAAAACATCTCGCCGATTCCGATATTAATATTTTCAAGAAGTTAATTGATGTTTCCAAAGATGTTGAGGATGTAATCGATGGACATGAAGCATGGGAAATCGGTCGTGGGTTAAAAATTGCCTTTGACGCTATTCCTCAACAGAACAATTACTTTGTGGAAGCGGTTGAATATTATTTAGAAAGCAACGCGCCTTTGAATTTGAATCCAAACTTGTTTTTAAACACACTTTTCACATTATTGCCGGAAAATGAAGTCTATCAACTAGTAAATATTTTTAATTACGACCAAAAAAATTCATGGCTTTATGCTTATTTTCACGAACTACCAGCAAACCACATTACCGAAGTGCATTTGAGTAGACTTTACGCTTTTTTGGCCGATGATTCTGATAGAACAATAAAACCTTCACCACGTAGAGATGTTACCTTTCTAGAAAAATACAAAGCTTATGACGAGGAAGTATTTATAAAGGGCTGTGAATTGATCTTGCAGAAATATAAGTACTCACCTTTTGTTGCCTCTTTGTATCTATCCTCGCTCATCATGCAAGGTCACGAATCACCAAAATCAGTAATCGACAAGTTTATTGGTCATTTTGATTTGCTAAATACTATTTATTTTTCAGAACTAGGGTATGACAGATTTACTGATTACAAAGGCACGTTATTGAAAGAGCTTTTTACTGCCAACCCTTCAATTCTTGATAGATATGTTGAATTTTTGATAGCTAGAAATGGCCATGTTTCAAATGATTCTGAAGAAAGGCATTTATGTTTCTATTATCTAGACAATTTTGTGGAAACATACAATGTTATTTTCGATAAATTGATTCAAGCTTTTCCAACCCCTGTCTATAATGTTCCGAATTATTTGGAAACCGTGCTATCACCAAACAAAGATACCCCCTTGTTAGTGGAAAAACAAGATGCATGGATTAGGCAATGTATCCAGCTTTATTCCCAGGAAGATACAAAGATGTATTGTCTGTTTTCCGTGCTTAGCAAGATGGAAGTTTCAAGAAAAATTTCATATTATTCGTTGTTCATCGAATGTAATTCATCATTTGAAGATTTTGAAAAGCTACCTATTATTCCAAATTCATATGGTTATTCAGGGAGCGCAGTACCACTTTATTATGAATGGATTGAATCATTAGAGCTCCTTCTTCCACAATTCATCGGAATTAAATGGATCGACCATAAAAGTTTTGTCAAAGAGATGATCAGCAATTTGAAAAAAAGTATAGAAGAATAAGAAATCCGGGAAATAATGAGGGGATGAAAGTTTTGCGATGCAGCGGACACTTGTTACAAATCCGCTATACGCTGTTAACTAATCGAATTTCTACAGCATTAAGGCCATACAATTTAAGAATATGTAAGTTGATATACTTCTCGATCTCGATTTTGATGTTTTTTATTTGAAACTGGTCCCGAGGAAAAGGTGTCTGTTGGCGATTTACTACCAACAAATTGTTTACCAGGTCAATAATATTCTGGTGTATTACTAGTAGATCTTGGCCTGATTCATCTATCCTAACAACTGGCAATTGTGTAACGTATTGGTAAATATACCGAAGGTATCCTCCACGATAACTAGAGGATATTTGACGATAATAAAAATCAAATAGATCAGAATTTAACAAGGCAAGCAAGAATAAATCGTCCACTGGCATTATGTATGCTGTGTTGCCATAATAATTGCCATTGAGATCAATAGTGAAGTTACCTCTTAACGAAATATCTGGATATACAATCTTCGGTTTTTCAAACTCATCGTAATACTCGCATGCCCGTAATTCCCACCAGTAGTCTCCTTTGTCGCCACGGGCAATGGCTTCTTTTTCGAATTGCTTCAGGTGGCTGGCGAGGGCAGGGTATTGGGAAGCGAACCAATTCCAGGCGTTTCCTTTCCGGTGCAGGTTTGTCCATCCCTTTGGGATCAGGATAAGATACTGCTTGACCGGAATTGGGGCGTAGCGTTTGATGTCACGACCCTGGGCGAAAGGTTTGATCAGTTCCGCGCTGCGGGGGTCTTCGGCGATGAGGCGGTCTTTGGTGGCTTGGTCGATGACGAAGGCTTTGTTCAACCCGGTCAGGACGCCGCGATAAACCTTCCCATCCACATACTCGCCCAGGGGGATCGAGTTTTGACGAAGTTTTGCGAGCAGGTCCTGGGTTTGCTTGCCGGCAAGGGACCAGCCGTTCTCTTCAAAGCAGGTCTGATCAGATATTTCGCCATGATCATCGACATATTGTTGCAGTGAGGAAAAGTCTAGTGTGTCAACGGTTGTGACCATTGGACGAAAATGAGGTGTGTTGTTGGAAACACGCAAAATGAGGGGATAGGTAGTGGCTCCGGTGAAGACTGGCAAATCACCGAAGTCAGTGATCTCTTCGATGCACTTGGTTTTAAGCCACTGGCGCAATTTGAAACCGTATCTAGCTCGCAGCCATTTGTTAGCAACGATATAACTGAATTGCCCTCCAGACGCGAGCAGTTTGACGCCCTTTTCAATGAAATAACTGTAGATATCGGCGGTACCAGTAAAAACCTCGTAGATGTTCTGGTAGTAGGGCTTATCCTCGCCCAAGGATTCCTGGCGGATGTAAGGCGGGTTGCCGATGACGGCGTCGAAGCCGCCGGCAGCAAAGACGTGGGGGAAGGCGCGCTGCCAGTCAAAGGGGTTAACGCGCTGGATCTCTTCATCATCCGGGAAGATCTGCCCTTTGAAGTAATCCCAGCCGATCAGAGAGTTGCCGCAGCGGATGTTCTTACCCAGGTCGGGCAGGACGCGCTCAAAGCCAAGCGAGAGCTGACCAGTTTCGCCTTCAAGCAGCTTGAGCAGCAGCGAGAGCTTGGTGACCTCAACTGCCTGGGAGTCGATGTCGACCCCGTAGATGCTGGCAGTGAGGATGCGCTTTTTGGTTTCGGTGGTGAGGCGGTATTCACCGCCCTCGGTGGCGACCAGGGGCGGGTTTTTGCCGCGCGTGTGGGACTGCGGGTCGTGGGAGAGGTAGTAGTTGAGGTGCCAGTCGAGCAGGTATTGGTAGGCGCCCAGCAGGAAGGACCCTGAGCCGCAGGCGGGGTCCACCACGCGCAGGCTGAGAGCCTGGGTGGGGGTTAGGGATGCGTTCGTGCCGGTGTTTTCGATCGTGCCGGCGTCCCCGCCGTGCACGCTCGGAAGGATGGAGACCTCCCGGTCAGGACCCGTGCTCGGTGAGCCCACGCCTTCTTCCGGCGGAGGGGTGCTTCGCAACACCGGCACGATCGAGCCCTCTCCCAGCAGACAACCGAGGGTGTTTTGGACGATGTAATCGACAATATAGCTGGGGGTATAGTAGACGCCGCCGGCTTTGCGCACATCGGGCTTTTCTTCAACTTTTGCCTGCCCCCCGGGGGTCAGGCGGATGACACTGCCCAGGAATTGCTCGTAGACCTGGCCAAGGATCTCGACCGGGATTTCGTTGAACATATAGGGGCAGGGAAAGTAGGTGCTCTTGATGATCTGGCGCAAAACCTTGTCATCGATCTGCAGGCTGGGTGTGAAGGTGTCCGGCTCGCTGGTCTGCCCTTTTTCCTTGTTGAAGTGGAAGAGACCGGAATTGTATTTTTGGTCGGCTTTCTGGAAGAGAAGCAGCATCTGGGCGTAGACATCGTCGCCTTCGGCGATTTGGAGCAGCTGATCGGTGGGTTCGATCTGGCGGTCCTCGCAGATGCGCAGGAAGAGGATGCGGTCGATGGTGGTCTGGACGGCGTAATTGAGCTGGCGCTCCGCGCGATGGAGATTGGGAGATTGCGTACTCTGTACACTTCGTGTCGCTTCGCTCGCAGATTGAGATTGCTTCGCTTCGCTCGCAATGACGGATGGAGCTTCGCTCGGATTGACGGATGGGGTTTCGCTTGGAATGGAGTCTGGCACGATCGGTGAAATGGAGACCTGGCGGTCAGGGTCCGTGCTCGGCCTGGAGTCCGGCACGATCGTGGATTGAGATTGTTTCGCTTCGCTCGCAAGGACGGATCCGGCGGAGGGGCGGAAGTTGCGCAGGGCGATATTGCGGGCGAGTAAAATGCGCCACTGTTCGATCTCTTTGAGGAATTCGGCGTCCACCTCTGTGGTGCCGCGTTTGCCCTTGCTGCCCTCGGCGTAGCGATCGAATGAGCCATTCCAAACGGCATCTCTGGAGAAAATTTGTACCAGTTCGTCCCAACGGTCGAGGTATTCTTCAAAAGTGAAGAGCATCACGCGACCGGTGGCGGCGGAATCTTTGGGGTCAGGGCGGGTGCGGCAATCGTAGACCGCCAGCTCCTCGAAATCGGTCAGGATGGAGAGGGGCAGATGGGCGTTCCAGGCGTAACGACGCAGCTGGTAGGCTGGGTCGATTTCGTAGCGAATGTTGACTTTGGGCTTTTTGGCTTCGACGAAGAATTTGCGGGTTGTGCCAATGCGGAAGGCGTAGTCTGGGGCTGTGAGCGAGCCCTCGTCCTCTAGGGAGTCTTCGTGGATCACCTCGCGGTATTGGGGCGCGAAGTTCGAGCGGTTGTCCATATCCCAACCGAGGGCTTCAAAGAAGGGGTTGATGAATTCCTGGCGGAGTTGGGCTTCGTTGTAGCGCCCAGAGCGGTAGAGTTCGCGCGAGTTGCGGAAGCGGTTGACGAGGTTTTGGATGATGGCTGGTGCGGTCATATACCCCCTCGGGATGAAAGGTAGACGGTTAGGGTTCATTATAAGGTGGTTGGTGGGTTTTATCCAGAAATTGTTGCGATTGGCACACGGAAGGAATAATGTGGGACGGAAAAGAGCTGGGTTGAACCCCGCAATACCCAGGGGACATGTTGTCCGGCCTACGAAAAGATTGCACCTTGTTGGGAATAGGCCTACAACGATTTGGTTGACGCGTCCCGCAAGGGGAGGCGTTGCACGGCGTCAACCCTACGTACTGATCTTGTTTGGTCGAGGCGTCTCGCAAGGGGAAGGCCAGGGAAGAGACCCTCTTCAGTCTCCTGTCCGCTGCGCGGCAGGATCCAGCTTCCCCCTGGGGAAGCCCGGGATATAGCCCTCCCTCGAGGGAGGGTCCGTGCAACGGGGGAGAGTGTCTTTGTTGTTTTGGCAAAGTGACCCTCTTCAGTCTCTTAGCCCAACATAACCCTCCCTCGAAGGAGGGTCCGTCGAAGATCCCAGCCTCGAAGAGGCGTGTGGACGAAGCGGGGGAGAGTGTCCTTTTTTATCGGGTTATTTCTTCAAGGCGTTTCTTGACCATAGTGTCGATGGTAGCGCAGACTTCAGAGAGATTGTTCTTGACGTCCGAATTCAAGAATCGCAGTACAAGAATCCCGTTTTTCTTCAACCATAGTGTTCTTTCATTGTCTTGAATTAAAGCAGATTCTTCATAATGTTGACCGCCGTCCAGTTCAATAGCCAGCTTAGCTGTGGAACAGTAAAAATCGACGATGTACTTGCCAATCACCACCTGCCTTCTAAACCTGACAGGATAAGGTGATAAAAATTCATACCAGAGGCGTTGCTCTTCCCTTGTCGCTTCACGGCGCAATTTTTGAGCAAAAGGGGTTAGTTTATTCTGTTTCACGCAAATATTATAGGACGAAACAATTGAAAAGACCCTCTTCAGTCTCCTGTCCGCTCCGCGGCAGGAGCCAGCTTCCCCCAAGGGAAGCCCAAATAAATGAAGCCGGGTTTCACCCTGGAGAAAAAAACCCCAGGGCAGGTCTGCGGAAGCCGGCCTACGAAAAGATGACTGAAAGTGACCCTCTTCAGTCTCCAGTCCGCTGCGCGGCAGGATCCAGCTTCCCTCCCTTTCGCTGCGCTTACCCTCCGTTTCACTGCGCGCACAAGCGCGTCTGGCGGCGCTCGGAATGTCAGATGAACATCTGCTAATGGCTCTGTCATTGCGAACCTCATTTGTGAAGCAATCAAAATTCCTGGCAGACCAATGCGTTTGAGGTAACAGGATCAGGGTCAAAATTCACGAAGTGCGTGTGTACTGTATATATCCCTTGATGGCAAAAAGTTTAGATTGCTTCGTTCCTCGCAAAGACAAGACAGGTAACCACCCCCTTCAATTCCCCACTTCCCTACCGCTACGCTTACCCTCCGTTTCACTGCGCGCACAGGCCACGGATCTTAGACCAAGGGAAGCCCAAGTACCATCCCATCGTCCACCACCCATCACCTGTCAGCCACCAGCTGAAAGCTTCCAACCTCTTGAAAACATAGAACAAATGTGCTATCATATACCCGCGTGAGTCTATCTGCATTCCAGCACGTTAACAAAATGCATATTTGCAGCCAAACCGTCCTGATTTAGAGGTAATTGCAATCAAAGCACCCGTCTGCACTATCAAAAAACGTTGCAATTATTGCAATAATTGCAATTTGCGTCTTTCGTAGGCCGGATTGCGGTTTTCAATCCGGCAAATAATGTATTTGCAAGAAGCGAAGCGACGCGGCAATCTGAAGTTGAAAAGAGCCGGGTTCAACCCCATTCGCTACGCTCAGGGGCAAGTGCCGTGGAACCCGGCCTACGAAAAGGTAGAAAACGGTTCCGGTTAGCCCTCGCCGGTGAAGGTCGGGGCGGACATCAGGACCAGTTTGCAGAGGCGTTTGTCGGACATGCGGCTGAAGAGCCGTTGATCCAGCCTGGAGGGTTCATTGGCTGTCGTAATGACGGTTGGCAGCTCGGCATTATAGCGATAGTTGATCAGCTGGTAGAGCTTCTCGCGCGCCCAGGGTGTAGCCGATTCGGTGCCGATGTCGTCCAGGATGAGCAGGCGGGTTGAGCGGATCTCGTAGAATCGGCGGTCGAGGGAAGTGCTGCTGCTGGGCGAAAAAGCAGCCCTGAGGTAGTCGAGCAGATCCGGCACGCCAACGAAGAGGGGCGGGTAACCAAGACCGGCCTGGTAGTTGCCGATCGCGGCAGCCAGATGGGTTTTACCGCAGCCGTATGGCCCATAAAAAACCAGCCAGCCCTGGGGGGTTTCGGCAAATTTTTGGGCGATCTCAAAGGCCTCCCGCAAGGATTGGGTGTCGTCCGGCTCGAGGCGTTCGTTCTTGCGGAAGCTGAAGGAGCCAAAGGTCTGCTTGGAGTGGTGATTGAGGCTCGAGAGTTCCGGATGACCGATGTCGTCGGCAGGGTTCCGAAAGTCTGGCGCCAGGATTTCCACGTGCGTGACCAGGTCGGGGTCCTGCAGGCGCGAACGGATGCGCGGTTCGAAATCGTTCAGGGCTTGATTGCTGGTGATCACGGTTGGCAATTTGTTGATGTAGCGGTGATTGATGATCTGGAATAATTTCTCCTGCGCCCACTGGGTGGTGTTTTGCGTGCCGAAATCGTCCATGATCAGCAGGGGAATGGTGCGGATTTGGGTAATGCGTTCTTCAAAGCTGGCATCGGAGGTGTTGCCGTAGGAGAAACGCAGCCAGTCGAGCAAATCCGGCACGGTCAGGAAGAGCGTGCTGATGCCCATGCCAACGGCCTGGTTGGCAATTGCTGCACCAAGGTGGGTTTTGCCTGAGCCGTAGGTGCCAGTGAGGAGCAGCCAGCCAGTGAGCGAGCCGGCGAAATTCTGGGCGGAGTTGAAAGCCTGCTCCAGCGAGTCTGCCTGGAAGGAGCCCAAACCGACCCGCCCGCGGGGTTTGAAGCTGTCGAAAGTCAGCCCGCTGAGCGCACTGAGGTTGCTGAGCGAGAAGAGTTTCTCACGTTGGGCGGCAGTAACCTCGGGAAGCCGGCAGGTGCAAATTTCCATCTTGCCAAAATCGGGGTGGTCAAAAGGTACATCCTTCCCCACGAAACCGAGCCCGCCGCAGCGGGGGCAGTTTGGGTCGCCAAGGTCTATGCCAGGTCTCCGCCCAGGTTCCGGCTCAGGGTTTTCGGTTTCCTTGCTGTTTCTGTTGGCGATAAAGTTCTCGAAATCTTTCAAGCGCGCTTTGAGTGGTTCCATGGGTAGAGTCACGTCCTTTTTCCTGCCAGGCTTTTAGAATTGCCTGGACATACTTCCAATTCCTTATGTTGCGGCTGACTGCTTCCTGCATGGCATCACGCAGCCAACTTTCGGGGTAGGTTTCAGCATCCGCCTTCAATATCTCGGCAACCATTGGCGTCAGTGGACCAATGTTTTGCTCGTAAAGCGTAAAAATGTTGGGCTTATCCGGGTTGGGCACCGGATTGGCAGCCTGGACTTCGGCCAAAGACAAATTCCCTTCCCGCAGTGCCTCAAAACGCTGGCTCCCTTCAGGGGTAGCCGGGAAGAGCAAAACGGCTTGCTGTGGGTCTTCCATGCTTTGAGGGTAAGCAAGCAGCAGTCCTTCTTCAAGTAATTCCGCCAGGGCTTGTTGCCAGCGGGTGTCCTCAGCAATTGGCATGTGGTCCAGCAGAATGTAGAGCTCAACCACGTCCGATTTAACTTCTTGCAGGCTGAGCAGTTCGAAATAAGCCAGCAGAAGCAAAATCGCGTCACCGCTCAGCCCATCACAACGGGCAAGCAGGTTTGCTGGCAGTTGGATGCTCTGGTAGGTCCCTGAAAGTTCGTTGCTCAAAGTTTGTTCCACCGGGCTGATCAACTCTCGTAGGCTTTGTCGCGGAACATCGCCAGTTTTTCAATGAAGACCAGGTCAATACCGCTGTGGGTTGGACCGTTGCGGTGTTTGGCGACGATCAGTTTCGCCAGGTTGTGGAGCGGACTTTCTTCCTTCATTTGTTCAGGCCGGTTGATGAACATCACGATATCGGCATCCTGTTCCAGGGAACCAGACTCACGCAGGTCGGAGAGCACGGGCGTTTTGTCCTGGCGCTGCTCCACCGCGCGTGAAAGCTGCGCCGCGGCTACGACCGGCACGTCCAGGTCGCGCGCCAAAACCTTGAGATAGCGCGAAATGTAGGAAACTTCCTGCACGCGGTTATCGGTGCGCGTGTCGCCGGACATCAGCTGGAGGTAGTCAACGACCACAAGGTCCAAACCGATCTCCATTTGCATGCGGCGGCACTTGGTGCGCATCTGAAGCGGCGTGATGGCGGGGGTGTCATCGACAAAAATGCGCGATTCTGAAAGCACGCCCAGCGCGTGAACCACCTCCTGGGCTTCATTGTCGCTCAGTTTGGCAGACCGCAGCTTTTGGGAGTCGATGTTGGTTTCCTGTGCGATCATGCGCTGGATGAGCTGCTCAGCAGACATTTCGAGCGTGAAGAAGGCCACGTTGCGCTTGAGTGCCAGACCGACATGTTTGGCGATGCCAATCAGAAAACCGGTCTTACCCATACCCGGGCGACCCGCGACGATGATCAGGTCAGACCTTTGCAGACCGTCGAGGGCTCGATCGACCGCTTTCAAACCGGTTTCAAGTCCGGTCACGCCGCCGGGAATGCTGGCGTTGAGCAAAAGGCGTTCGAGGTATTCGTCCGCGGCATCAGAAATCGGCACAAGGTCGCGTTTGTAGCGTTCCTGGCTGACCCCAAAAATGGCTTTTTCGGCGTCGGAGATGACGTTGTCAACCCCGGTGTCTTTGCGATATGCGAGCTTGGCGATGTCGTTGGCGGCAGACAGCAGCCTTCGCCGGACGGCAAGGGCGTTGATGTTGCGGGCGTAGGATTCGGCATGCTGCGAGGATGGGACGCGATTGGTGAGGGAGATGAGGTAATCCAGCCCGCCGATATCTTCGAGATGCCCACCGGTTTCGAGGGCATCCTTGACGGTCAGGACGTCAAAATCACTGTCAGTTTTGAACAGCTCAATGAAGGCTTCCCAAATCCAACGATTCCGATGGAGATAGAAATCTTCAGCGCTTACCAGCGGTGCCGCATCCACATAGGCATCCGGCGTGATGAGCACGGCGCCAACGAGAGCTTCCTCCATATCGCGGTCAAAAAGCAGATTCGCGTCTGAGGTGGTTTGGGTGGTGGTTTGGTCAGGTCGATCGCTCATTGTGCTGCCTCATCTATTGAATGGGATCCTCATCTGAAGGGTCGTTGGATTGGTCTTTGTCGGTTTTGTCTTTACCGAGTTGCCCGAGAAAGTCTTCAAAAATGTCGAGATCTGAATCCAAATCGGAAGAATCCTCTTCTTCGGGCGTTTGGGGCAAGACGTCTTCCGGACGTATGCCGACCGAGTTGAGGATGTCTTCATCGACGAAAATTGGGGCTTTTGCGCGAATGGCAAGGGCTATCGCGTCTGATGGGCGGCTGTCGATGATTTTTCTGACGCCGTTTTGATCAAGAACCAGGTTGGCATAGAAAGTGTCATTCTCGAGATTGGTGATTTCACAGCTTTCCAGGCGGATGTCGAGCGCGTTCATGATGGAAATCAGAAGATCGTGGGTGATGGGGCGGGCAATTGCCACACCCTGAAGCGCGATGGTGATTGAATCAGTTTCAGGCACACCCATCCAGATGGGAAGGTAGCGTTCGGCTTTCTTTTCCTTTAGAACAGTAATCCGGTCCTGGCTAGTCAGGCTGACGCGGATACTATCGATTATGCATTCGATCATTTTTCCCATGATGCACCAAATTTCCTGTTTATGATGTTTATCTTACTGTGATTCTAACATGTAAGCCGCGCGAATCAACCAAGCCAACCTTAAAAAATTCGAGGAAAAAATTGAATCAAAAAAATGTGTGAAATTTTCGAGCAATCGGCTATAATAGAGTCCCGAGGGAAGGCTATGGTGTAGTTTTTTCCTGGGAGACGGATACTATCAGAATAGATATATAAAGAGGAAAGTTTTACGCATGGCAAAACCACTAAAGGTGCTATTAATTGAGGGGAAACGAAAGATAGCCCGACGTTTTGCCAGTGATCTTGAGAAAAAAGGTTATTCCCTGCAGGTAGAGAACAGTGGAAGTAAGGGACTCGACACTTTAAAGTTCTTCTCTCCGGATGTGGTCGTGATCAATGCTGCATCCCTGCGCACAAACGGTTTGCGCCTGGCAAATTGGTTTCGCAACAGTCTGCCTGCTACGCCCATATGTCTCATTGTGGCGGAAGATGAGACCGTTGGGGAACCGGAAAATGTAAACTTCTTTCTGCGCTTGCCCTTCACTGCGCAAAAGCTGGTCAATCGCTTTCGCACCCTTGAGAACAACAGTCATAAAGGCACGCTGGAGAGGGGCGACCTGGTGCTAAACCCGGATAGTGGGATCGTCGTTTATAAGGATAAGGAAGTTCGTCTGACGCCGCGCCAATGTGATCTGTTGGGAAAAATGATGGAAAGACCGGGTGAGATCCTGCGGCGCGAGGATTTGTTCAAAGCTGTTTGGGACACGGATTACGTAGAAGACACACGCACCCTCGACGTTCACATCAGTTGGCTGCGGCAGGCACTCGAGGATGATCCGCACCACCCGGACTTGATAAAAACCATACGCGGCAAAGGTTACCTGCTGAAGATCTGATTTTCTTGATTAACTTTTTCCTGATGAAAAGAACCTTAAACCTGAGTAGGGCGAGACGACGTGCCCTCAATCCGCCAATGAATAACTGATGGAGTGATGGCGGATAGGAAGCACACAAAGATCTCTTCATAATAATGAATACAGTGCTTCCAATCTCGCCCTACGCGCACTTTTTCCGACAATACGTATAATGCATTGCAAAACTTTAAAGGCAGATCGCCACGCTTCGCTCGCGATGACGGGGTTTTGGTTAAAAAGACTCGTATATTGCGATGCATTCATGCCATGATGGCGGATAGGAAGCACACAAAGATCTCTTCATAATAATGAATACAGTGCTTCCAATCTCGCCCTACGCGCACTTTTTCCGACAATACGAATAACGCATTGCAAAACATCAAAGGCAGATCGCCACGCTTCGCT
>DIWN01000005.1:0-11968 GCA_002423495.1 Anaerolineaceae bacterium UBA6105
CAGGCCTAAAACATCTGTATCCAATATTTGCTGCCGGAGGAAAACCTGTAAAAATCTAAGATTGACGCTTCAGATTTTGCATGATATTATTTCTCCCTGACGCCCCCATCGTCTAGTGGCCCAGGACNNGATTCGAATTCCTGTGGGGGCACTTATTATTTAATCGGAGTTTCCATGAAACAAGCAGTGCCTCAATACAGTCTTTCTTACCCCCGCCTGCATGTCAGACGCAGGATCATGAACTTTTTGGGGCGCGGTATGCTGAAGCTGTTGACCCGCACAAAAGTTGAAGGAATTGAAAATATCCCAAGTGAAGGGCCGGTTATCCTGGCAGGTAATCACGCTACTTACATTTAGCCAATAATGATAACCGTTTTCCCCAAGCGATTGGTGGAACCGATTGGGGCGGGCGATTTGCCCTTTGAGGGCATTATTGGTACCGTAGTCTCATTATATGGATTCATTTCGCTTAACCGCGGCAGCCTCGATCGGAAAGGGTTAAAAAAAGCGCTGGATGTGCTCAAGCAGAGCGGTGCGATTGGTATTTTTCCGGAAGGCGGGACCTGGGCACCAGGCAGGATGCAGCCTCAGATTGGCGTGGCATTGCTCAGTCAGCGTACCGGTGCGCCAGTTGTGCCGATTGGCTTCAGCGGTCTGCAGAATTCCTTCCAGCGCGTAATGCAATTGAAACGACCCAAGCTCTTGATGAGGGTGGGTGAGCCAATCCCGGCCCTGAACACTTCAAACGTTGGCACTTACAAAGAGCAACTGCTGGGCTATTCGCGCCAGGTGATGGACACGATTTTCGGCTTGATCACTGAAGAAGAAAAAGAACTGATACCTGCCGAGTCGCTTTATTCACTCTCACTGGAAATTGAAGGTGAGCAGATCCAGGACCTCCCCTGGGGGTCGGCGTTCGCGCACTTTTTACACGCGCCAGTGTTGCTGGAAAGTCTCAGAATTAATCTAAAGCTGCCGATAGGGGCCTTGTACGAAAAGGCTGTAGGCGTGAATGCGCTTGCCATACAGAACGCTTTGTCAGTGGTGCAGGACTATCTAAAGGTCAACCCGGCTTTCTTTACCTATCGCTTTGGAGTGGAAGAGGGAGAGCAGGTGGCAGTCGGAATTCAGAAGCTGCAAGCCTTGCTTGAAAAGGCAAATACTGCTGGCAAGTTTGTTCGGATGAATACCCATGAGGTCGTTACTTACAAACACGAACGGATCGAAACGAACAAAAAGCACTTTGTAATCGAGCCGGCGAACCCCACAGGCTAAGCGACAACAGGCTGAATGTCGCGTACATTCAGCTGCATCGTACTGCGCCCATTAAATTCATTAATCTCAAAGGTATAAGCAATATCCACGTAATCAGGCAGGTTTTCAAGCAGCGCGCCCAGCCGGAAAGCGATAGCCTCAAGCTGATTGTTGCCTGCCCCGATTAATAGCTTTAGATGTTCGCCCTTGCCAACCGCGTTGGCGCGCAACACGCGGCAATTGCGGCTGCAAAAGAGCGCGCTTGGGTTTGAAGCGCCAGTGGGTTCCAGTTGGTCAACTGCCTCGAGGATACCCGGAAAGTGCTCAGCCTGTAATTTTTCGAGGGAGATTTCATAATCAATGTGGAGCACAGGGCTGAGATCCAGCCCTTTGAAACTCTCATGCGCAATTTTGAAGAGCCGGTCCTGAAAAGCCTGGAAGTTATCAACGCTCACGGTGAGCCCGGCAGCCAGCGGGTGACCGCCATGCCGCACCAGCAAGTCTGTGCACTGGTCGAGAGCGTAGTTGATATCGAATTCGGGAATGGAACGGCAGGATGCTTTGATGAGGTCGCCCTCCACCGAACCGATGATGGCGGGTTTGTAGTATGCCTCCGTCAGCCTTCCAGCAGCCAAGCCCACCACGCCCGCGTTGTATTGAGGCGAGGCAGAAAATAAGACCGGCACGTCCGGGTCCTGCTCCGCGATGCTGAGCATAGTTGATTCGATAATCTCGTTAGTGATTTCCTTGCGGCTGGAGTTGAGCGAGTCGAGCTGCTGTGCCAGGTAGCCGGCCTCAAAGACATCCTGGCTGGTAAGCAGGCGGAATGCGTCCAAGGCGCTCTCCAGGCGTCCGGCAGCGTTCAGGCGCGGACCGATGACAAAGCCAAGGTGTCCGGCATTAAATTTGGCAGGATTGATCGAGGCTACCTGCGCCAGTGAAAACAAGCCCTGCCTCCGCGGCTGGCGCATCAGCGCAAGACCGCGCTTGACCAGGGAGCGATTTTCGCCGGTCAGTGGCGCCACGTCCACCACCGTGCCAATTGCTACCAGGTCGAGCCATTGATCGGGATCAATTGAGGGGTCCGGGTGAGTCTGAAGCCATGCCTCTGCCAGTTTGAATGCCAGCCCCACACCCGCGAGTTCTTTATAGGGGTAAGGATCGGCCTCCTGGTGGGGATTGATGATGGCATCAGCCTGCGGGAGTTGATCGCCAGGTTGGTGATGGTCGGTAACGATCACACGCAGGCCTAGTTCTTTAGCCCGCTGCACTTCCTGCAAAGAGCGGATGCCGCAGTCCACGGTGATGAGCAGCTGCGTGCCTTCGGCTGCCAGTAGTTCGACAGCTTCCGGGTTGAGCCCGTAACCTTCATCAAAACGGTTGGGAATGTAAACCCGCGGTTCATGACCAAGCTGGCTGAAGAATTCAAACAGGACAGAGGACGCGGTTACGCCGTCAGTATCATAGTCACCATAAATGGTGATATTGTCGCCTGCCTGCAAAGCCTCTTCAATCACAGCGATCGCTTCGCGCATGCCGAGCATCAGGAAGGGATCGGTTGAGGTGGGAGAGTCCGTCCCCATGTAGGCCTGAGCGACTTCCGCGGTGCTAATGCCGCGGTTAAAGAGCAGTTGCCGCAGGAAAGGCGGGTAATCTCTGAGGGTGTTTTTGACGTCGTTTGGGATGAGGGGTGCAATGACCCAGCGTTTTTTGGGGGTGTTGTGTTTGGTTGCTGTCATTTGCTAATTGTACCTTGTGATTTGCTGGCAACTTCGAAGAATTACTGGGCTCAAGAATTCCAATATGGCAGCCCGAACAATTTTTTCGTTCATAAAGCTGTTTGCAGCTTTTCGCACAGGAGATCTGAAGGCAAAACTAAGGGGTGGCACTGGGACGCGGAGTAGCGGTCGGCAAAGGCGTCCTGGTTGGCGTGGGTGTGGAGGTCAGGCTTGGCGTGAAGGTCGGCGTGCGTGAGGGCGTAAGCGTGATGGTGGGAGTTCTGGTGGGGGGATTGCCAAGGACGCGGAAGTGACCGCTCGTGATCCATTTTTCACCAATGAAAAACTGCAGCTGGTAGCTTCCCGGCAGCCATTCGTCGGGAGGAAGTCTGAGCAGAGCCGCGCCATAACCGCCACTGCCGCCCTGCCAGGTTCCGCTGTTGTAGTGCACAATCTCCCCATCCCGTACCCAAATTTCGGTCCACTGCACGCCGGGATCCATCATATTGTAGCTGTAGGTGCCATAGATCGTTTCGAGTGGGTTTTCAAATTCGATGGCGGGCTCAATGGCTTGCAGGTCATCGTCAATTTTTGTTGAAAATTTAATCAAGCTGAAAGAGAAATCGGATTTCGGGGTAATGACTGACTCAAATTCGGTCGCGATCTGCTCCGGGATGAAAGGTGTGCCGGTTACGGATGGGGTGCTGGTGAGCGTGGGGGTGAGCGTCAGGGTGGGCGTGAGTGTGATGGTGGGCGTCTGCGTGATGGTGGGAGTCAGCGAGGGGGTAAGAGTAGGCGGGAAGTAGCGGTAGGCAAAGCCTTCGCCCCAGCGAAAATTGGCATAAGCAAATGCGAGCAGCAAAAATACGCCCAACAGCAGGCGGGCACCAAGCTCGTATTGCTGACGTTTCTTGAAAAAGAAGGGCAGTTTTTTGCCGGTGCGGAAAGCGTTGCGCGCGCGAAAAGCCAGCCAGATAGCCCCGATGGCGGCCATGATGCTGATGACGATTATGGTGGAACGGATATCTACGTTCATTTTTTGGATTATAGCAGGGATTGACGGCTTGAAAAACTTAGTAGACTTCTTTCAAGTAGAATTGACTTTGGAATGATTTCCAGTATATAGGATACATCGATGCTAAATAGGAAAATGGAGCTGAAATGGAAGACTTGATCGATACTTATATCAGCAAGGCACCGTTGGAGTTTCAGGCAATTCTCCGCCGCGTGAGGCAGCTTGTGCTTGAGGTCGATCCATAGCTGACCCAGACCCTCAGCTACCAGATGCCGACCTTCAAGAAGCACGGCAAGGCGGTTTTTCATTTTGCCGCTCAGAAGAATCACCTCGGCATCTACCCGACCCCGCCAGCCATTGAGCACTTTGCGGCCAGGCTTGAGGGTTATAAGACCAGCAAGGGCGCCATTCAGATCCCCTATTCCATGCCGCTGGACGAAGAGCTCATTCAGGACCTGGTTCGTTTCAATCTTAAAGAGTTGGAGAACCGGTAATCCTTGAAAATACAGGATGCGATCCTTGAAAATACAGGATTTTGGCTTGCAAGCATTAATGTGAGATGGCTTAACTACAGTGTAGCTAATTCCCCTCGGTAAGGCTCGGCAAAGAGAGCGGGAGTGCCGCCTGTGTGCCAGAAGAGCACTTTCTCATCGGGTTTGAAGAAACCCTGGCGGATCAGGTCAAGCAGCCCCGCTGCAGCACGCCCGGTATAGACCGGGTCGAGCAAGATCGCTTCATGACGGGCAAAGAGCAGGATGGCTTCCTTTTCTGCCGACGTTATCACGCCGTAACCGGCGGAGCAGTAGGAATCGTTCACAAGAATTTCTTCGGGACGGAAGCGGATTTCAAGTTGCAGTAATTCCGCGCCAGCATTGGCGATCTCAGCAATGGTTTCAGAAAACTCGCGCGCAGGTTTGTCCACGCTGATGCCCAGGATCTTAGCCTGGCTGCCGGTTTCGCGCGAGCCAAGCAGCATTCCGGCCTGTGTTCCGCCAGAGGAAGTGGCAAAAACGATCCAATCCGGGTTGAGACCTTGCCCGTCCAATTCACGCATGGCCTGGCGGTAACCCAGGGCGCCAATCGCGTTGGAGCCGCCGTAAGGGATGAGATAGGGCTTTCGGTTTTCTGCCTCAGCCTTCTTCGTGATCTCAGCCAACGCCTGGTCGCGCTGCTCTTTTGGCACAAAGGTGACTTTGGCACCGCTCAGCAGATCCAGGTACAAATTGCCCTGGGGCTGTTCCGGTTTTTCACCTGCCAGCACCAAAATGCAGTCCATCCCAAGCCTGGCTGCGGCTGCTGCCACCTGGCGGCAGTGATTGGACTGCACCGCGCCAGTGCTGATGAGAGTTCGGCAGCCTTTTGCCAGAGCATCGGCTGCGAGGTACTCGAGTTTGCGGGTCTTGTTACCGCCAAAGCCGAGCCCGGTCAGGTCATCGCGTTTGATGAAGAGTTGTGGACCGCCCAACATTTTTGAGAGGTGAGGCAGTGCTTCGATAGGGGTGGGAAGTTGGGCAAGTCGAACGCGCTCAATCATACAGGCTCCTTTTGTTGGCTTTGAGTCCCCGCCGGCGCAGCAGGTTGAGCACTTTGGGCAGTGTCTCGGTGTAGCGGCGGTAAAGACCGGGTCGGGTGGTGTAATCCCAGGCTCCCAGGGACCGGGCGGTCGTCCCGTTGAAGCCCTGCTTGAAGCGGAAGACTCCCCACATCGAATCACTATCGTCAAAGACCTCAGGCGCGCCCCACATGTCATACGTATGGCAGTCGAGTTGCTTAGCCAGACGCATGGCTTCCCACTGCAGCAGGTGATTGGGCATCAATTCGCGGGAGTTCTCAGTGGACATACCAAACATGTAGCGCGCTGTGCCGTTGAAATGGAAGAGGATCAATGCGGCAACCGGCTGATCTTCAACCTCGGCAATCAGGATCTTTGCCATATCTGCTTCAATGAACATGCGCCAGGTATTCAGGTAATAGTCCGCGTGGCGAATTACGAAACCGTCGCGCACGGCTGTTTCTGCATACATTTTGTAAAGCATGGGCAGCTCGGCGATCTCTCCCTGCCTCACCCCCACGCCCTTGCGGGCTGCCAGGCGGATGTTGTAGCGCGTTTTTTGCTTCATCGCAGCCAGCAGATCCTCTTCGCTTTTTGTTAGATCCAGCAAAACAGAATTGCGGAACTGGATCTGATCCTGGGAATACTGCCAGCCGCGCCGCTTTAACTCGTCTTGCAGCGCGAGACCCTGCAGAGCGGGAATTTCATCATCCTCACCGGGAATACCGGTTCCGAGCAGCACGTCTGGATCAACCTTGATGAAAATTGCTTTTTCCTGTTGGCAGATCTCCTGCAGGGCATTGAGCATGCGTGAAACCGCAGGCTGGTTCTGCCAATGCAAGACAGGTCCCTTTGGGGCGTAGAGCACAGTGAACTTCAACCCTGCCAGAGATATCTGTCGGCGCAGGATCATGGCAAGCCCTTCAGGAGTCTGTGGATCACTCCCCTCGCGGAAGTACATAGGGGTCCAGCCGTTTTGTTTTTTAGCTTCGGCCCATTGCGTTGTTTGCAGAATATGCGCGTCGGGGAACTGCAGCAGGAGCTGGTTCCATTGCGGAATTTGGTCTTCTTCCAGCCTGATCATCTTCAGTCTGCCATTCTCCCGGCTCGAATCTTCTGGTAGGCGCGATACAAAAGCGGCTTGTAGACCCGAACAAAAGCGGGCACGGAGCGCACTACCTCACCGCCAAAGCCGCGTTTGAAGCGATAAACCCCCCAAAGCCCGTCGCTGCGCTGCGTAAACTGCTCCTCGAGCTCTTCTGCGCTGGCGTCAGGGATGCCCCACAGGTCGTAAATAGTCGCGCCGTGGGCTTTGGACCAGCGCATGGCTTCCCATTGGAGCAGGTAAGTGGGCATCAGGTTGCGGCTGGCGTCATCGGACGCGCCGTAAAAATACCAGGAACGCTCCCCTGAAAGAAAGAGCATCAGATATGCCAGTGGTTTTTCTTCGTGAAACGCGCCAAGCAAGACGCAGGCTCCGGATGGCGAGAATATGTCAAATGCTTTTTGGTAATAGGAAATGTCATGCACAGCGAAACCATCGCGCGTGCCAGTGGTCTGCATCAGGTCGTAAAAGCCCTGAATGTCATTCGTTTCCCGGACCACCACGCCTTTTTTGTCAGCCAGGCGAACGTTGTAGCGTGTTTTTTGCTTCATGCGCGCCAGCAGCTCATCTTCATCAGCCTGGAGGTTAACCAGGATTGTGCTGCGGGGTTGAATGGTGTGGGTTTCCACCGTGAAACCCTGCATCTGTTCCGTAAGTTCTACAGTGAGGCCGCCCTCAGACAGGTCGGGCTCTACTTGCAGGAAGACCGCCCGATGCTGCTTGCACGCAGCATCAATTTGCCCCCAAAGGCATGCCCAGTCCTTGCCGACGGGACCTTTTGGCAGGTAGGCAATGCTGAAACCCAAAGGCAGCTTGCGGAAGAGCACTTGTGCCTGGGCGCTCGCGCTGCTGAAAACTTTGGGCTCCCAGCCAAACTCAGCCTTAAACTGCCCCCAGAGAGGGCTCTGGAGCAGATGGGGTGTATTGGAAGTTGGATGGCTGGTCTCGTTCATAAATTAGCGCCCTTTGAACCCCAAAACGGAGCCAACGGTGCGCAGCAGGATATTGATGTCCATCCAGATGGATGCGTGTTCGATGTAATACAGATCGTACTGCAGTTTAGTGGCGGTCTCTGCAATGGTCTCTGCATAAACCTGGTGGATCTGAGCCCATCCTGTAATGCCTGGCTTGACCAGCATGCGCGCACGGTAGAAGGGTATTTCCTTCTGAAAGACCAGCACCAACTTTAGACGCTCGGATCGGGGTCCCACAAAACTCATTTCGCCCCGTAAAACGTTGATGATCTGAGGAAGTTCATCCAGGTGGGCTTTCCGCAATAATCTGCCAACGCGCGTGATGCGGGGGTCGTTGTTGGCTGTGACGAGGGCTTCTTTTTCCATATCCGCTCTGGATTTCATGGTGCGGAATTTTAAGATGGTGTAAGCCTTTCCGCCTCTTCCCAGGCGTTCTTGCGTGAAGATGATTGGCCTGCCGGAATCAATCAGGATTAACAAGGCAAGCAAAGGGAAGAGTAGTGCCAGCGCTACAAGACCGATCAAACCCAGCGCCAAATCCATCAGGCGCTTTGCAAGGCGGTAAAAACCGCTGGTAGGAGTACGGTCAAGAAAAGCGCGCACGACCCAGTCCGATTCGAGCAGGTCGATCGGGACGCGTCCCGAGAGGCTCTCGTAGGTGTCTGTCATGGTGGTCAGGTTGATGCCCTCTTCCTGGGCAGCCAGGATGCTTTGAAACATGCCGTGATTCATTTCATTCGAAATTGCTAAAATCAGGTCGGTTATACCCTGGTTGGCGATAATTTCAGCCATGCTTTCGTGATTGCCAAGGATTGGGGAACCCAGGACAGTAGTGCCAAGTTTGGAGGGATCATCATCAATCAATCCAATCAACCTGAAGGGAGGCGGATCGAGTTCGGAGATGACCTCTACCAGCGCAGTGCCGGCTTTGCCTGCGCCAATGATCAGAACACGTTGTTGGCGTGCAACGGAGGTAAAAGTGCGGACGTAAATTACACGCCAGAGCAGCGTTAGGACAGTGGCGGAAACGATAAAAACCGCAACGCCCAGGCGGGGTAATGAATTCGGCTCAACCGCAAAGTAGATAACCAGGTAAATAATGGCAGATGCCAGGAAAACCGTTCCGATACTGCGCAGTGTCTGGCGTAAATTTGCTGATTTACGGATGTCATAGGTGTCTACCAGCAGAATGATCCAGATGAAGGGTAAAAGGTAAAACCAGGCTGGCGCGCGATATTTCAGGAATTCCACCGTAAAACGATACCAGCTATCCCCCGCTGCCCAGGCATAAAGAGAAATTCCAAGAGCTATCGAGGCAGCCAAAAAGTCACCCAGAACTAAAATGACACGCAGGTCTGAGGGCTTTAGACGAAATTTAGTGTTATAGGTCCCAGCGCTTGTATTTGACATAGTTATTTTTTAGCACCAAATGCGCCGGCAATAAAGCCAGCGCCCCAGGAAAAATGCATTGTGATGATGGCGAATGGCACGCCGATCATCATCAGTATATCGCTTTTCTTGATTGCCATGTTCAGACCAACAGCGAGAAGGATCAGAAAATACAGTCCTAAAACGGAGGCAAAGAGAACCAGGGAAGGCAGCCAAAAAATCCCGACCAGGAGGGTAAGCACCAACCCTAAAAGAAAGGCAGGCGGCAGCGCCTGGCGCCAGCGCAAGGTCTCAGGGTAGCGCTTCAGCATTTGCACTTTCCAATAGCCATATCCATAGTATTGTTTAGCGAGCGCGCGCAAATTGGCGCGGGCGAAGTAAGTGCAGCGGATTTTGGGATCGAGCCAAATATTTCCGCCGCTTTGGAGGATGCGTGTGTTGAGCTCGTAGTCTTCGTTTGCCAGCAGAGTTTCGTCAAAGAGCCCGATTTGCTCGAAGAGATCCCGCTTGTAAGCGCCATAAGGGACGGTCTCCACGTAGTCGGCTTTGTCTGTGAAGCGGTAATGGGCATCCCCAACAGCCAATGGGTTGCCAGCTGCCGCGGCTATCGAGCGGGCGATCCAGGTGTCCTTTCCGGGTTGGATATCCCACACGCCGCCAACGTTCTGGGCAAGATTTCGTTTAAGGGCATCCACGCAAAGTGCAACGTAATCCGGGTTTGGAATGGAGTGCGCATCCATGCGCACGATAATGTCACCGCTGGAAGCCCTAATCGCAGCATTCAATCCGGCTGGAATGATGCGCTGCGGATTGTCCACCACCAGCAGGTCCAGACCCGGGTGAGCGGTCTTAAAGTCTGCTATCTTCTGGCGGGTAAGGTCTTCTGAGAATCCATCCGCAATCACTACCTGAAGGAGTTCGCGGGGGTAGCTTTGGCTGTATAGGGCATCCAAAACGAGATGGATGGTTTTTTCTTCATTCCGGCAAGGAATGATCACGGAAACGTTTGGGGGCATAGTTTTCCTAAGTACCTGGTTTTATCCTGTCAGCAGGTTTTGTTAGCCTGCTGCTAAGCCGGCAGCACCGCAATAGCTTCAACCTCCACGATGCCACCCTTTGGCAGGGCAGCCACCTGGATGGCAGAACGGGCAGGGTAGTCGGAGGTGAAAAACTCAGCATAAACGCCATTCATTTCAGCAAATTGCGCCATATCGGTCAGAAAAACAGTGGTCTTGACCACTTGTTCAAGGCTGGAACCGGCACTCTCAAGCACGGATTTAAGGTTGGTGAGGGCAGTTCGCGTTTGGGCTTGAATGCCGCCTTCCACGATTGAGCCGCTGGTGGGGTCAATTCCGAGTTGACCGCTGACGAAAACAAGGCTGTCTGTGGTGATAGCCACCGAGTAAGGTCCGATAGCCGCAGGGGCATTTGAGCAAGTAACGACTTTCCGTTTGCTGTGAGAACTCATAATTACCTCTTTTCCAGATGTAGTGAGGCAATTATAACATCGAGAAAGTATGCGAATGGTTCGCGCAACTTGTTGAGCTGTTATTGATCAAGGATTGAGTAAAAAAGAACCCGGAAATTGACTTCCGGGTTCTTTATCAATCGTTAAATTTTGCTCAGATGGTTTCGATTGGCAATTTGTTTTATACCTGCCAGTCTCCGACGCCTTTCCAACAATGGTCAAGATGTTCTGCCAGGACGTCCTTGAGTTTATATTTGACAGTCTGCCGGACTGCCATCATCAGAGGTCCTCCGCCCATCTGGTTCAGCCTTCTGCCGATCTGTTTGGCTTCCCGGTGGTGGCACTGGATGTCAAAAGGACCTCCAGGAGTGATCGAAAGAAAGTCATCCTGACGGCCAATTTTAAGCAACTCCTCAATCATTTGTTTGACCTCAGCCTTGCTTTGCGCGTCCAGGGCGCGGATCTCGGGTTCACCAAAAATGCGATTAATAAGACTCATAAGGACTCCTTCCTTTTGAACAATTATAAGGGATTCCAGGTAAAAAGGCCGGAGGTATACTCCGGTCTAATGTTTAGTAGTGAATGATACTGTCGCGCACCTTGCCCCACTTCAGGGCGTCCGCGATGCCTTGCTCAATTGGGAGCTTTGCTTTCCAACCGAGCAGCCTGGCAGCTTTGTCAGCATTGGCGTAAGAGCCGGCCACATCGCCCGGGCGCGGGGGCTGCAGCGAGACCGGCAGCTTTTGCCCGTAAACGTCCTCAAATGCCACCACAAACTCCTTCACCGTCACGCCAAGCCCTGTGCCAAGGTTGATGACCGTGTAGGGGGCGTCTTCTTCACAGCCCTGCTCGATGACACTGTCGAAACGCTCCACTGCCCGGATATGAGCCTGGGCAAGATCCCAGACGTGGATGTAATCACGGATGCCAGAACCATCACGGGTAGGCCAGTCGATTCCAGTCAGGTTAAAGACAGGATCACGCCCGAGAGCAACTTCCACCAGCTTGCCGATCAGGTGGCTGGGGTAGCGGATGTGCAGCCCCGTGCGCATTTTGGGGTCAGCCCCGATGGGGTTGAAATAGCGCAGGGCGATCGCATTCAGACCGTACGCGCTGCAGAAGTCCTTAAGCACCATTTCCATCATGTACTTGGTGCGGGAGTAGGGACTGAGCGGGCGAAGAGGGGATTCTTCGGTGACCATAAAGCCCGGAACAACGTCATAGACTGCGGCTGAAGAACTGAAAACAACCCGTTTCTGACCCAACTCAGCCAGGAGTTTGAAGAATTCCATCGATTTGACGACGTTTTCTTTGTAATACTCGTAGGGTTTTGCAACCGATTCCGGCACCACAATCAAAGCGGCGCAGTGAATGGTGGCCTCAATATCCGGATGTTCGCTGAAAATCTGGCGCACCATTGCCCGGTCGGCAATGTCGGCTTCATAGAAAATGCGGTCTTTGGTAAATTCGCGACGACCAGTCACCAGCGAGTC
>DIWN01000005.1:12055-21384 GCA_002423495.1 Anaerolineaceae bacterium UBA6105
GCTTTTTCTGCTGCCAGCTCAGCCAGACCCTGGTTGATGTAGTAGTTGTACATGCGATACGAAAGGGTGCCAAAGACCAATGGACCAATGAAGGTTGATGTTCGCCCTGCCACTGACAGAAAACCGTAAAACTCAGTGGTTTTGCCCGCAGGCGCCAACTGGCTGACCATCGTGCGGCTGACCGCTTGAGCGCCGGAGAGGGAGAAGCCTGCAAAGGCGCCAACGATGAAAAAGCCAAGGGTTGATTTGATAAAGAAAAGTGCGATCAACGAAGCAATCAAAACAATCAACGAAATGATGATCGACCGTTTGCTCGATTTTTCATCTGAAAGTTTTCCGAAGATAAGGGCTCCCAATGCGCCAGTTATGTGGATGATGATGACGAAGATGATCAACTGCACCTGTTCAAGCCCAAAAAGCGTGGCACCAATGATGGCTGCAAAGTCCATCAGCATCATGATGCCGTCGTTATAGATCAGGAAGGCGAACATGTAGCGCAGGAAGACTTTGTAGTTGCGGATGTCCTTGAAGGTTTCGGCGAGATGTTTGAAAGAAACCGAGAGCAAGGTTTCACCATTCGGGATCGGGAGAACCGGGCTGATTTCGTGGACACGAAAGTACATCGGCAGAGATGAGAGGGCATAGACAGCGGCGGTGATCAGGAAGGTGTAGGGAATAAAATCGTTTCCAATAATTTGCATCGGGACAACTGCAATCAAAAGAGTGGCAACACCGCCGAGCATTCCGATTGCCCAACCTTTGCCGCTGATGTATCCGATAGTTTCGGGGGTTGAAACGTCTACCAACAGGGCATCATAAAAGACCTGTGCTCCGCGATAGCCGATTTCTGCCATGATGAAAAACACCATCGCCATGACCACATCCCCTGCACGGACAAAGAAGAGCAGAGCGGTGAAAATGACCGATATCCCGGTAAAAATGGAGAGAAAGAGTTTCTTGGAACGGGAAGAGTCGGCAATAGCACCGAGGATTGGCGAAATCACTGCAACAAGGATGGCGGCGATTCCAACGGATATGCCCCAAAGGCGTGTACCCTCAGCTCCGCCTACAACCGCGTTTTTGAAGTAAGCCGAGAAAACAGCCAGCAATATGATTGCCGCGTAGGCTGAGTTGCCAAAATCGTAATAGTACCAGGCATGGCGTGCCTTGCGGGCAGCCTTAGTTTGGTCCAGAAGTGTCTTGGGAGAATGTTCCATGAGTTTACCTTTTTTCGTTAGATAGTTGTAAAACGATTTATTGTATCAAACCTGATGGAAATGGGGAAATATGCTGTGGACAATAAAACAGCTCCCTCGATCGAGGGAGCTGTTGAGTAAACAGAAGAATTTAGTCTTCCAAACTTGCCAGGCGAGCCAAATTCTTCTTGTAAGTGACAGACTTCATCACCTCCGCCGCAATTGACGGGATCAGCACCAGCGGCAAAATCTCCGCCCAATGAACCCAACTTAAGGCAGTCGTGTCAAACACTGTCTGTAAGAATGGCACATAAATAACCATGATTATTAGAATAACCGAAACCAGAACGGCGATATTCATGTTTTTGTTGCTGAAGATACCGATCTTGGTCAGGGGGAAGTATTCTGAACGGGCAGTGTATGCGCGGAAGAGCTCAGAAAGCGAAAGGGTTATAAAAGCGAAGGTCTCGGAGAGAATGCGGGCTTCTTCCGAAGCTCCCTTGAACGCGCCGCCACCAAGAAGGAAGGCGACAAGAGTCGTGGCTGTGATTGCGATGGTCTGAACGATGATGCCCTTCATCATGAACTTGTTGATGATTGGTTCATCAGAAGGTCGGGGCGGATGCTGCATGATGTCCGGGTCGCCGGTTTCAGTGCCGAGCGCCAAAGCGGGAGCGCCGTCCGTGACCAGGTTGAGCCACAAAAGCTGAATGGGAGCCAGCGGTGTGTTCCAGCCAAATACGATGGCGAGGAAGATGATCATGATCTCAGCGATATTGCAGGAGACCAGGTAGTAGACGAATTTACGAATGTTGCTGTAAATAATACGCCCCTGCTCCACCGCGGAAACGATCGAGGCATAGTTGTCATCCGTCAGCACCATGTCGGCGGTTTCTTTGGCAACATCGGTGCCGGTAATGCCCATGGCAATGCCGATATCAGCGCGTTTGATAGCGGGGGCATCATTGACGCCGTCACCAGTCATCGCAACCACTTCGCCGTTATCGCGCAGGGCGTCCACGATCTTCATTTTGTGTTCGGGGCTGACACGGGCGTAGACATCCGTAACCTTGACGATCTCACGCATTTCTTCTTCAGTGGCGTGTTCAACATCCGCGCCAGTCAGCACCTTGTGCCCTTGCCGCAGCAAGCCGATGTCCTCGGCGATGGCTTTGGCGGTATTGGGGTAGTCACCCGTGATCATCACTGAGCGAATACCGGCAGTTTGAGCTTCCTTTAGGGCGGGTTTAACTTCGGGGCGTGAGGGATCGATCATACCGATCAGACCGACGAAGATCAAATCTTTTTCGAGTGCTTCAGCGGAAATTTCATCGGGCATCTCGGGCACAGGGCGATAAGCAACACCCAGCACGCGCAGTGCCTTACCGGTCATCTGGTCGTTGGCATCCAAAATTTCCTGGCGCAGTTCCGGGGTGAGAGGAACCGGGGTGTTATCCATTCCGGAGCGGTAGCTGCACAGGTCAAGCACCACATCCGGCGCGCCCTTGACAGCAATAGTGACCCAATTGGTTTTTTCATCAGTCACATAAGGTGAGATGTCGCCATGACCAGGATTAACGATATTGTGAATCGTGACCATGCGTTTGCGGGCGGAGTCGAAGGGAATTTCCTGCTTGCGAGGGTAATTCTGGTTGACCACGTTCGCGGCAGCACCAGCCTTGAGAGCTGCCACCAGGATGGAGCCCTCAGTGGGGTCGCCAACCATGCGGTAGGTGGTCTTACCTTCGCTCTCACCAGCAGGCTCAAGCTGAGCGTCGTTGTTGATAGTGCCGACCCACAGGGCGGTCCGGGCTGCAGGCAGCTGCTTGAGGTCAGAGATGATCTCCCCATTAACAGAGAAGTCGCCAACCGGTTCGTAGCCGGTGCCACTGATGTCCACGAACTGACCATCCACCCAAAGCCTGGTGACAGTCATCTGGTTTTGGGTGAGGGTGCCGGTCTTATCGGTGCAGATGGTGGTAACTGAGCCAAGGGTTTCGACGGATGCCAGCTTGCGGATCAGCGCGTGGCGGTTGACCATTTCGCGCATACCGCCGGCCAGGCTGATGGTAACGACCGCGGGCAGACCTTCAGGTACGGCTGCGATTGCCAGCGAGACTGCCACCATGAAAAGGACGATAATTTCATCCCAGAAGGCTTTGGAACCCAAATCCAGTTCGCCTGGGGCGGCGATCAGGCGGACGACGCCAATCACGAAAACCAGGACACAAACGATCAAGGCGGCGATGCCAAGAGTTTTACCAAGCTGTTCAAGGCGTTTTTGCAGGGGGGTCTGCTCTTCTTCCACCGATTGGAGCATGGTGGCGATCAGACCGAGTTGCGTGTGCATGCCGGTAGCAATTACCACGCCCTTGCCGCGTCCGTAAGTGACGGTGGTGCCAAGGAAGGCAGTGTTCTCGCGATCGCCCAGGGGGATATCAGCCTGCAGGTTGGATTCGGCGTCTTTCTTGGCCGGCACAGATTCACCGGTGAGGGAGGCTTCGTCGATGCTGAGGTTGACAGCTTCCATCAGACGCACATCGGCGGGGATAAAATTGCCTGCTTCGATGAAGACGATGTCTCCTGGCACGAGGTCGCGCGCCGGCACTAACTGGCGGTGACCATCACGCAGCACCTGGGCTTCAGGAGCAGCCATCTTTTTGAGGGCGGCGAGTGAAGCTTCAGCGCGAGATTCCTGCACTACACCCATGATGGCGTTGAGGACAACAATGAGCATAATGGCTCCGGCTTCCACCCAGTCGTTCAGGAGTGCTGAAATGACGGCTGCGCCGATCAGGAGCCAGATCACAAAACTATTGATCTGTTCCCAAAGCTTTTGCCAGATGGTGCGCCCGGCTTTCTCGACGAGCTCGTTATGGCCGTACTGCTCCAGGCGCTCGGCCGCTTCTGCAGAACTGAGACCTGTCTCCAGAGGGACATCGAGATTATCTAAAACCTCTTCAGCCTCCAGCGCGTGCCAAGATAATTTTAAAATGTCTTTGGTCATACCTTCTCCGTAGAATCTTGATTTTGAAATAATAAATTGTGTCAGCCCTCTATTATATTCTAAAAAACAACGCCACCGAGAAGATGCATGGAAACCTAAGTAATCACACGGCGTCAGCCATAACGTGTGTTAAAATGCACCCATGTCTTGGAACCTCCTGGGTCACGAAACCGCCATCCAATTCCTGCAAATCCATTCCCAACCTGAGAAGGTTCGTCACGCCTATCTAATTACTGGCGCGGAGGGAGTGGGACGCGAAACGCTGGCACTGGCGTTTGTGAAGGCGCTGAATTGCACCAATCCTCCTACCAAAGGGGATTTTTGTGGAGAATGTCAAACTTGCCGCCAAATTGAAGCACAGGCTTATCCGGATTTGGCAATCCTGCGGGTTGCTGAAGGATCCAGGGAGCTGAAAATCGAGCAGATTCGGGCCATGCAGCAGTCATTGGCGCTTGCTCCTTACCAATCAAAATATCGCGTCGTCCTCATCCCGGACTTTCAACGGGCGACATTGGGAGCTTCAAACGCTTTGCTAAAGTCACTCGAAGAGCCGCCATCCCGCGCGATCCTCATTCTGACGGCTGACGCTCGCGAGAGCCTTCTCGAGACGATTTCTTCCCGCTGCGAAGTGGTGCGGCTGCGTCCGATGCGCATTGACGACCTGGCAAAGGAGCTGCAGGAGGCACATGGATTGAGCGAATCTGAATCGCGCAAACTGGCGCAGCTTGCTGGGGGACGTGTGGGCACCGCAATACACTATTTGCGAGATGAAGATTTACTCGAGAAGTACAATGATGCGCTTGACCAGCTTGAAGAAATTCTGGGGTTCAACCTTCGCGGCAGACTCAAATATGTTGAGAAGTTGCAGAAGGCGAAGGGGCAGGCGAGAGAGACTTACAGCTTCTTGATCGCAACCTGGCTGACTTTTTGGCGCGATGTCCTGATTTGCAGTGAGGCGGGCGAGGTGCCCCTGGTCAACCTGGAGAAAGAAGAATTGATCCGACAGACCGCAGCTGGCTTAAACCTGCAGCAGGTTGCGGGTATTCTTCAGCGTCATGAAGAAGCGCTGACCATGCTGGACCAGTATGTGAATTCCCGCCTGATTCTCGAAAATCTGCTGTTAAATTTACCCCACCTGGAGTCCTGATCTTGAACGAAGAAACAATTTTCAAGTGTGAGGATGCTCAGCATGAACAATTACCGCATTCAGCGACACCCACACAAGAACCCGTAGATCTAAAGCCAACCCCGCTGAAGAAGAGATTGATCGAACTAATGTTGGTGAGCCTGAAAATCGGCAGCACCAGCTTTGGCGCCCCCACCGCGCACATAGCCATGATGGAAGATGAGTATGTGCGCAAGCGCAAGTGGATCACCCCGGAGCATTTTTGTGATCTATTGGCTGCTGCCAACATCATCCCGGGTCCCAATGCCAGTGAAACCTGCTACCATGTGGGCTATGTCCGTGCCGGTTATCCTGGACTGTTGGTATCAGGATTCAGTTTTATCCTGCCAGCCTTTATTGCCAGCATGATCCTTTCCTGGGTCTATTCGCGTTTTGGCAGCCTGCCTGAGCTTGAAGGTTTATTCTACTTTTTAAATCCACTGGTGCTTGGTGTTGTGCTGGTGACCACATGGCGCATTGGCAAGAGCAGCCTGGTGGGTTGGGAGCAATTCCTGCTCTTTGGGCTGGCTCTGGCTGGCAAATTAGTGGGTATCAACGAGGTCTTGATCATGCTTGGCTGTGGGGCGCTGGCTGTGCTGCTGCATTACGGCATCAAGCATAAGTTTGGACCACCACCCAACCTGCTTTTATCTTTTGCGCCCTTACCCTTCTTGGGAATCGCTTTGAAGTTGATGCTTGAAACTGTCAGCGAAAGCGCCTGGCGCATCTTCTGGTACTTTTTACGCACTGGCGCGGTGCTTTTCGGTTCATCACTGGTCTTGTTTGCTCTGATCGAAGAAGATGTGGTTAACCGCTTTGGTTGGCTCACAACTCAACAGCTCACCGACGCTATTGCAATGGGGCAAATCACTCCAGGTCCGGTATTGTCCTCAAGTACTTTTGTCGGCTACCTCTCAGGCGGTTTCTGGGGTGGGGTGGCATCCACGATAGGCGTGTTTTTGCCTTCTTTTATAATAGTTGCCATCACGGCACCGCTGGTTAAGAAGATGCGTGAAAATGCAATCACAAGCGCCTTCCTCAAGGGAGTGAATGCGTCAGTAGTGGCGCTGATCCTGATGGTCTGCGTCAGTCTGGCGCAAAATGCGTTGGTAGATGTCTGGACCGTCCTGATCCTGGCGGCCGGATTTCTCGCCATGATATTGCTGAAGGCCCCGCCTTATATGCTAGTGCTGGCGGGTTTGCTGATGGGCTTACTTAAGGCATTGATCTTGTAGGGAACGGTCTTGCGCCGTTCCGTTTTTCATGAAATCGTAGTTTTGTCGTAGGGAACGGTCTTGCGCCGTTCCGTTTTTCATGAAATAGTAGTTTTGTCGTAGGGAACGGTCTTGTACCGTTCCGCCTGTATGTATGATGGAAGATTTACGGAAGGGGTCAAGCCCCTTCCCTACGAAAGATGCTTTACCGTAATTATAATTTCGTCATAGGGAACGGCCTTGTGCCGTTCCGCACATTCTTTCGGATTTCTTTAAATAAAATACTCATCTTCATTCCAACGGTTTAAATTTTCTTCGATGTATAGCCAATGAGTCTGAAAATCCTTCTCATCTCGAATAATGTGATCGTGAAAAGACTTTTGCCAAATTCTGATCATGGACATTTCATTTCTGACTGCTCTGTCTGAAAGCGACTTAAAAACGCCTACCAAGTCAGAAACACTCTTCGCAGTGTCATGATCCGTTTTATTCTTCATTGTTAGAAAATGAAGGTGATTAGGTAGAAGCGAAAAATGGATCAAGGCAAATTCAGGAAATCGGTCTGGTAATTGGAAGAAATTTTCCTCAACGAGTTCACCAATCCTTGATGGGGAGAAAACATTACTGTCACCAATTCTTAAAATATCTCCGAATATGTATTTATGTTCATGACTACAAATTGTGACAAAATAAACAGCTTCTTGCGAGTAATTAAATCCCCTCATTCGTGGAAGTTTCCGGATTGGTTTCTCCATACGTTAATTGTATCAGCGGAAACATTTGTTGCAGAGCAATAGATAAGTTGGGGATGTTTGTCGTAGGGAACGGTCTTGCACCGTTCCGATTTGATTAATTTTATAATTGTCGTAGGGAACGGTCTTGCGCCGTTCTAGTTGACCATGTTGCGGAAGGGGTCAAGCCCCTTCCCTACTAAAGTTCCCTTTGTATGTGTGACGGGAAGTGTCATCCCCCTTCCCTACTTTTGAGCCCCTTTGGTACAATCATCCTTCTATGAATGACTTGCTTGATCTTCTCAATGCGCAACAACAGCAAGCTGTGGCGGCGACATCCGGACCGACGCTTGTTTTGGCGGGACCTGGCTCTGGTAAAACCCGCGTGCTTACATACCGCATCGCCTATCTGATTGGAGCCCTGAATGTGCCAGCCTATCGCATCCTGGCGGTGACTTTCACGAACAAAGCCGCGCGCCAAATGGATGACCGCGTGCAAAAATTGATCGGCGAACAGGCCAGCGGCTTGTGGTTGGGCACCTTTCATGCCGTCTGCGGCAGGATCCTGCGCCGCGAAGCTGACCTTCTGCCCGTAAACCAGAATTATGTCATTTTTGATGCCGATGATCAGCTTGCCCTGATGAAAGAAATTGTTCGTGAGAGCAATCTCGACGAAAAACTTTACCGTCCGGCATCCCTGCTGGATGCCATCTCGCGTGCCAAGAACGATCTCATCGGACCCGATGATTACCCGGTCAAGAACTTCCGCGATGAGCAAGTCCGGCGCTTTTTCATCCTTTATCAGCAGCGGCTGATCAAGAATAACGCCATGGATTTCGACGACATGCTGGTCTACACCAATCGGATCCTTGAAGATTATCCGGTTGTGCGCGAAACCTACGGGCACAAGTTTGAACATATCCTGGTGGACGAATTCCAGGATACCAACCTGGCGCAGTATGCTATTTTGCGCCGGCTGGCGCAGAAACATCGCAACCTCTACGTTGTCGGCGATGAAGACCAGAGCATCTATCGCTGGCGCGGCGCGGATTACCGCAACATCTTGCGCTTTCAGCAGGACTTCAAAGACGCGAAAACCATCCTGCTTGAGCAAAACTATCGCTCCACGCAAACCATTCTGGATGGAGCCATGGCGGTTATTGATCACAACCGCAACCGGACTGCCAAAAAGCTGTTCACAGAGGCACTCAAAGGCGAAAAGATCAATCTATTGATCGCCCAGGACGACCGCGAAGAAGCTGAATTGGTTGCCACCGCGATAGAAAGGGCGATTACCCATCAAAAGATCAGCCCGGGTGCCTTTGCCATCATGTACCGCACCAACGCGCAATCCCGCCTGCTTGAAGAAGCTTTCCGGCGTATGGGGTTGAGCTACCGCCTGGTGGGCGCGCAGAGGTTCTACGGACGGCGCGAGGTCAAGGACATTATTGCTTTTATGCGCCTGATTTACAACCCCCTGGATGAAATCAGCTTGCGCAGGGTGATCAACCTGCCACCGCGGGGTATTGGCGATAAGACCATTGAGAAAATTGAAGCGCTTGCCGCCCAGGAAAACCTCAGCGTGGGTGAAATCCTCCTGGGTTTGGCGCAGGGCAACCCGCAGTGGCAGGAGGCCTTTGGCAGAGAGTTGGCACGCCTGCAAAATTTTGGACGGATACTGAAGGGCTGGCGCGATTGCGCCGAGAAAAACCAGATCACGGTCTTGTTTGACCGAATTCTAGAGGATATCGGCTACCAGGCGCACATCCAGGACCAAAGCGAAGAAGGGCTGGACCGCTGGGAGAACGTCATGGAGCTGCGAGCGGTGGTNNCTGGTTGCAGACCAGGACACCCTGCCCGAAAACGTCGATGCACCAACCATGCTGACGCTCCACGCGGCTAAAGGACTTGAATTTGACCAGGTGTTCATTACCGGTCTGGATGAAATGCTTTTGCCGCACAGCCGTTCAAGGGAAGACGAAGAAGACCTGGCAGAGGAACGCCGCCTGCTTTACG